>NZ_JAPVYV010000010.1:0-76480 GCF_041432055.1 Streptococcus sp. 27098_8_186 | reverse complement strand
CTCTCTTCTATTATTCCTTCCAAAAGGTCAGGCTCTGAGTAAATCGGTAGTTTGAACTCTTGGTAGACACTGTCGTTTTGGGATACTTTTCCAGTAATTGTTGGATCTTGTACAAGCCAAGACCTCGGCCCTCTCCTTTACTCGAGTAGTCTTTTTCAAAAATTCTCGCTAACTCTATTTTTTCAGCTTTTGTACTATTTTCAACTATTAAGATGAGGGAGTTCGTCTCCTGAAGCATGGCAAGAGTCAGCTGGGGGTCCTCTGATTCAAGACTCGCTTCGATAGCATTGTCACAAAGGATGGATAAGAAGGTGATGAAATCTAAAACCTCGATGAATAAATCACGAACAGGTTCATCGATCTCGACAGAGATCCCAATCCCTTTATTTTGAGCTTCCAATAATTTTGCGGACAGAACACTTTTTACAGCTGGATTTTCAATGTGACTGAGTTTGGCAATATCAAACTTACTATTGTAAAATTGCTGGCCACTCTCTCGAAGAACATTCTCATAGACTTCCCTGATCGCATTTAGGTCTTCGTGCTCAATACTTAATTTGAGACTGGTTAAAATATTCAGGTAATCATGACGAAAGGCACGAATCTCCCCGTAGAGCATTTCGACGTGTTGACTATAGGTGGCTAACTCCTGCAGTTGCCTATCTTTTTGTTCCAGAATCTCTTGTTTCAATCGTTCTTTGGACACTGCATTGAAATACAAGAGCATCACAAAAAACAAAATCAAATAAATACTATTTAACTGTTTCCGCAAAGCATCTGCATGCGGAATAATATCCTCAAAAACCACCAGACCTACAACACTGAGCAAATACACAAACATGGAAAGATCCATTGGGAGTAAGAAACGATTAAAATACTGCCGTTGAAATCCTACTTTTAGATCTGTAAAATCTAGTTTTAACAATTTAGTGATTCCTATATAAACAGGAAAGACCAGCAATTCAAGTAGAGCATCATACCAGCTGACAGATGTCTCATGAACAAGTACGATCCCTAGCATTGGAAAGACATAAAAGGCTAGGAGGCGCCCAATGAGACTCTCCATGACAACAGGGTAGAGCCCGTAAAAAATATTCAAAAGGTGTCGTATGTTACGATTTCGATAGAAACTATAGGCAATAAATACTAAGAAATAGCCAAAAAAGCCTACCGGTGGCACAAGGGTAAAGATAATTGCAAAGAAGAAGGGGCACAAAAAGAGCCAGCGCAAGGTGAACTCTTGTCTACTGATATGACGATAGATCAGCATGCTGACGAAGAACTTTAGGTAAGACATTAGAATATCTAACAGCAATTCTTTCTCCCTTCTATTTTTTCAAAGCTTCCAGTAAGCCTCTGTACTTGGTCCGTGAGATCAAGCAATTGTCCCCATTTTCAAAAAAAGCTTTCTTGGCTTCTTTATCAATCTTCGTAATATTTTGCGGATTCACCACAAAGGAGCGGTGGCACCGATACAAGCGGGGATCTGCTTTTTCGATATCGGCAATACTAGCGTAAAATTCCAAGCGCTCTTCCTGGGTGTGTAAAATGACCTTGTGAATGGCTGGAGACGTTTCAACATACAAAATCTTATTAAAAGGAACTTGTACACGCGCCATCGCACTCTCAAACGTAAAGGCATCTTGCGCAATCGTGGTCCCAGCTTGCTCCAAGGTATAGTCGATGGCTGAGCTGATTCTCTCTTTGAACTCTTCCTCACTCAGCGTTTTATCGATAAAATCCAAGGCAGCTACTTTGTACTGAAAGGTAATGGGCATGAATTCAGAGTGAGTAGTGACAAAGACAATGGTCGCATGGGGGTCTTTCTTACGAATCTCTTTTGCGATCTCTAGACCCTTTTTCTCCTCACCTTTAATCTCGATATCTAAAAAGAATAGGTGATGGGCGCCTCTCTCTGTGATAGCATCCAGCAACAGGCTTGACTTCCCAAACACTTCTGGCGCTTTGCATTGCAAGGATTTTTGACGGATGAGATCCTGCAAGACCGCTTCGATACGCGATTGTTGGATCCATTCATCTTCTAACACAAAAATCTTCAACAAAGTCCTCACTCCTTCCCCTCTACGAATATGTTCTATTTTACCATAAATGATGCCTACTGAGCTACTCTTTCAAAGGAGACTCAAAAGGCCTTCTACCTTTTCTCCTTAACAAAAAAACTCTCCCGGAGGAATCCGGAAGAGCTTGCGCAAGGGGAATTTGAAAAATATTTTTTAATATGAAAAAGGTCGATAAAATCTATGCTATGTTCAAACTCTCATTTTTACTAACAGCGATATTACGATCAAGTTTTATTGTCAATAGACATGTATGTGGGAAGTTCTCCCCTTGCAACAATGTAGACCTGTGATCTACTCTTACTAGTATACACTAGAATTATTACAAAATCAGTTAATTTGTATTGCAATTTGTTGGCAAATATTCCTCCGCCTGAAAACACCGTAAACGCTTGATCCCCAAGCATTTACACAAGTCCTCTTTAACTAGTATTTATCATTTCTGTTACAAAATTTAAAATAAAAATATTATTCCATAACAAATAAAAATCCCAAAGAACGATAAAAAGGGAGGAAAGAATCTTCCACTCCCTTTGAGCCAGTAAGACACTTCGGCAAGGCACCATGGTGCTTGCCGTAGCCTAATGAGGTGCTTCAGTACCCATTAGACTAAGTGTCTTACATCATCCCGCCCATCATGCTTGGATCCATTCCTGGTCCTGCTGGGGCTGCTGGTTCTGGTTTGTTAGCTACGACTGCTTCAGTCGTCAAGATCAGACTCGCTACGGAAGCGGCGTTTTGAAGGGCTGAACGGCTCACTTTGACTGGGTCGATGATTCCTGCATCAATCATATTCACCCATTCACCTGTTGCAGCATTGAAACCTGTTCCGACTTCGGCATTTTTCAAGCGATCAATCACAATAGATCCTTCGTAACCGGCATTGTGGGCAATTTGGCGCACTGGCTCTTCCAAAGCACGAAGAACGATATTGCGTCCGGTTGCTTCATCTCCCTCCAACTCAAGGGCTGCGACTGCAGAGATGACATTGACAAGAGCTGTACCACCTCCGGCAACGATCCCTTCTTCAACGGCTGCGCGAGTCGCATTAAGGGCATCTTCGATACGGAGTTTCATTTCTTTCAATTCTGTTTCTGTTGCAGCACCAACCTTGATCACGGCAACACCACCAGACAATTTGGCCAAACGTTCTTGTAATTTTTCACGGTCAAATTCAGAGGTTGTAGTTTCAATTTGTGACTTGATAACAGCCACACGGTTAGCGATCGCTTCTGGGTTACCAGAACCTTCGACAATGACGGTACTGTCTTTATCGACTGAAACTTTAGCTGCTTGACCAAGGGCTTCAATGGTTGCATCTTTCAATTCCAAACCAAGATCGTCTGTAATGACTGTACCACCTGTCAAGATGGCAATGTCTTCTAGCATGGCTTTGCGGCGATCTCCAAATCCTGGTGCCTTGACAGCTACAACATTAAAGGTACCACGGATCTTGTTCAAGACAAGTGTTGGAAGAGCTTCGCCATCGACATCATCTGCGATGATCAAGAGTGGACGGTTGCTTTGAAGAATGCTTTCCAACAATGGCAAGATTTCTTGGATATTTGAAATCTTCTTGTCAGTGATCAAAATGTATGGATTTTCAAGGTCTGCCACCATTTTTTCATTATCAGTGACCATGTATTGTGAAAGGTAACCACGGTCAAACTGCATACCTTCAACGACTTCCAGTTCTGTTTCCATTCCACGAGACTCTTCAATCGTGATAACCCCATCTTTACCTACTTTTTCCATGGCTTCAGAGATGTACTCACCGACTTTTTCAGAACGAGAAGACACAGCAGCTACTTGAGCAATCGCTTCCTTGCTTGATACTGGGATCGCATTGTTTTTCAAAGCTTCTACTGCTGTTGCAACAGCGGTCTCAATCCCACGGCGGATGCCGATTGGGTTAGCCCCTGCTGTGACGTTTTTGATCCCTTCACGGACGATGGCTTGGGTCAAAACCGTTGCGGTCGTTGTACCGTCACCTGCGATATCATTGGTCTTAGAAGCCACTTCTGACACCAATTTGGCACCCATATTTTCAAAATGGTCTTCCAATTCGATTTCTTTTGCGATGGTCACCCCATCATTTGTGATCAAGGGTGAACCAAATGATTTTTCAAGAACCACATTGCGTCCTTTAGGGCCCAACGTAACTTTCACTGTATCTGCTAAGACATCGACACCACGGACCATTGCAGAACGTGCATCAGATGAAAATTTAATATCTTTTGCCATTTCTCTTACCTCTTTCTTCTCTTACTCTACAATTGCAAGAATGTTTGCTGTTCCAACGATGGTGTAGGTTTCTTCCCCATCTTTCACTTCAATTCCTGCATGGCTTTCAACCAAAACGTGGTCTCCTGCTTTTACAGCTGGAGCGATGAGTTCACCACTTAGGGTACGCACACCTTCACCAACGGCCACTACTTCAGCTGTTTTTGTATCGGCCTTGCTCGCACCTGCGAGGACAAAACCTCCAACAGTCTGTTCTTTTTCTTCTACTTTTAAGACCACACGGTCTCCTAATGGTTTTAACATGTTCATTCCTCCATACGTGTTTTTAGCACTCTCTATACGTAAGTGCTAACTTATGTTTCTATTGTATCACTTGGTCAGAAATAGTCAAGAAAAAAACACCTCAAAAATAAATGAGATGTTTCTAAAATATCAATTTAAAATTGTCAATTTTTGATTGAAATCATCGATCACTTTTTGAAGATTGATCCGCCCGCGGTAGATGCCATATCCAAAAACAATCATGCCTAAAATTCCAACCAAGGCTAGTAAAATCCCGAGGATCAAGAGTGGGAGAAAACTTTTGTGAAAGAGATAGATCAATACCACACCAATACTGGCAATGATAAAGAGTAAGCTGAACCAACGACCAAGGTTTTCAAGCATGTGGCGTTGGTAGTTGATTTCTGTTTCATATCCATTGACAAGTTCTTGTTTTGTAACCATGGGATTCCTCCTGATAAAAATTGAGAATGAAGTGCAAGTAAAGGAGGTCCATTCACTTCATTCTCAAAAACTCCTACTAGCAAATTCGTTTTTCTTGACCTTAGTATTTAAGATGTGGGTCGAAGATACCAAGGGCAACACCGATCAAAGCCACTACAACGAGAAGTAACATAACTTTGTTTGGTGAAATTTTTTTCTTAGACATCAACCACCAGCAAAGAGTGATGAAGGCTGCTGTCAAGAGACCTGGATAAACACCATCGATCTTTTCTTGAATGTTCAAGAAGACTTTTCCTTCTGCATTCTTGAATTGAAGGGCTGTTGTAACAGATACCCAAGTAGCTGCTACGGCACCGATAACCATACCACCGACAACGCTGATCGCTTTACGAAGAGCTTGTCCTTTTGGTCCTACAAGGAATTCAACGGCTTTATCCCCTAATTGGTAACCTTTGAAGAATGCAAAGCGCATACCAAAGTAGACTAAGAGGTTCCATACGACGATGTAGAAGAGAGCACCAGCGACGTTACCACCTTTAGAAAGTCCAAGGGCAATCCCCAAGAGAACTGGGATCAAGGTACCAACGACCAATGAGTCACCAATACCAGCGATTGGTCCCATCAAACCGGCACGCATACCGTTGATGGTTTCGCCATCTACTGCATCTCCGTTTGCACGCGCTTCTTCCAAACCAGCTGTGATCCCTACAACAAGAGATCCAAGTTGTGGTTCAGTGTTGAAGAAGGCCGTATAGGTTTGCATAGCATCCTTTTGTTCTTCTTTTGTGTCATACATTTCTTCTACGATTGGAAGCATAGAAGTCAAGTACCCGAAGGTTTGCATATGTTCTTGAGAGAAACAAGTCAAATGACCATAATACCAATGATGGAATGCTTTTGCTAATGTTTTCTTTGAAATTTTCTTTCTATCAGCCATTTTAAATATCCTCCTCATCATCGTCTAGATCCACCACTCCAGCGGGAGTAGCTTTCATCGATTTGATCACTTCAAGTTCATAGTAGATTACTGCAAAGATTAATGAAACAACGGCACTTGATACCAAGTTCAATCCGAGAGATTTTGCCAAGGTAAATCCAACAAAGAATGGAATGAAGTCAGTTGCTTCTGTAACAATTTGTTTCAACAAGATGGCAATACCGACACATGGGAGAAGAGCACCGACTGTAAAGAGGGCTTTCATCCAGTAACCATCCATAGGAAGGTATTGTTTCATCAAATCAACCATGTTTTCACCGTATTTGGTGATAATCATTGTTGGAAGGAAAGAGAAAAGGAAATGAGAGATCCAAGGATAAAACCAGTCAACTGCGTAGAGTTTTTTGAAGTTTCCTTCTTCAACGGCTTTCCAACCAATGTGTTGCCATACCAAGTTCATAGTAGCGGTACCGTAGAAAAGAACTGTACCGATTGTCCCAACGGCTGCACCGATTGGAGCTGCAGCTGCGGCGATTCCAGCTTCATCTGTGATGTTATTGGCATGCACAAACAAGATAGCAAGAGGAACACCGATGTAAGAGATGGCACGCACATCGGCAGATACGGTACCACCAGGTGTTACCAAGGCGATATAAACGACTTGAAGGGCAACCCCGACCATAATACCAGTTGTCACATCTCCAAGAATTAAACCTGAAATCAACCCACCGATCAAAGGACGACCGAGTGTATAGTTCCCGATACTGGAACCTCCCATACCAGGCATTGAAGACAAGCTGGCAAAAATACCAAGCAAGATTGCTTGAATCCATGAAATTGTCATAACAAACGCTCCTTTTGTTTGTAAATATATTTACCTAACAGATAAGACTGTTAGTTTTAAAAACCAAATTTTGATTTGAAATCATCCCAATAACCGATGGAAACATCTGGCAACAATTGGAATTTCACCTTGTAGCCTGCTGCTTGAATGGCTTGGAAGGCTTCTGCTTCTTCCTGAGTGATGGATTGGTTATTTCCCAATTTCACAGCTCCAGGACGATCATTTGCAGGGCCAACAATGATTTCTTTGACATCACCTGGGACAAACCCTTGGTCGACCAAAATTTCCTTCATATCGATTGGATTTTTGGTGATCAAGAAGTAACGACTATCTGATTCTGTTACTTTTGCTGATTTTTCCTTAAAGGCTTCCTTTGTCCATACAAAGGTTTTCTTGTCTGATGCGCCTTTGTAAGCTTGGATCAAAACCTTGTTTGATGCTGCTGCATCGTTTACGGCAATCAAACCATCACATGGTTTTTCCTTTGCCCAGCGTGTGACTGTTTGACCGTGAATCATACGGTCATCAATCCGTACAAATGTTACTACCATAAGGTACCTCCCTATTAAATATCGTCATCATCTTCTTCAGCACCAGTGGCTGAAACTTCAAAAGGCTGTAGTGCAGATCGGGCTTCTGATAAGATGGTGGCTGACAAATCGTCTCCATCCAACACATCCTTCATCACAACTGCCGTCAAGGCCATGGTAAGGTTCATCCCACCAAGGATCAAGGCTCCATCGAGCTTTCCAGCTTCTTCTAGAACCGTGGCTGCAGTGGTTAATGGACTACCACCTACGATATCTGCCAAGACCAAAACAGAATCATCAGCTGTCAATCCTGAAATGCTCTCTCTGAAATCAACTGCGAAGTCATCGACCGATTTTCCTTCTTTGAGTCCAACCGCGATGACCTGATCCATCTTATCACCAGCAAACATGGCTAGTGATGTTTTTAGACCTTCTGCCAGTCCACCATGACTGACCAAAATGAGGTATTTCATTTTGCTACGCCTCCTTTATTTGACTCTATTGTAGACTATTTGAAAGCGCTTTTACATTGTCAAATGTCACATTCCAAATATGACATTTAGCAATAAAAAAATGACATCTGTCACTTGACAAAATGCCATCTTATTTTACTCTAAACTCCTACCTGTAGACTACTTTCAATCTCCCTCTGAATTTGAGGCAAGCGGTTCTCGACATCTTGATCGCGCAAGGCATTGCCGATCAAGTAGTCTAGCTTTTCTAACACCTCTTTTGAGACATTTTTAGGACTACTTTCAACCGCTTGTTCCATGATGCGGTTCAAGGTCTGATTGGTCAAGGAATCTGTTCCAAAATCATCTACCTGCAGAAGGTCTTTACTAGAGCGACTCTTGACTACCTGTGGCATGACAGAGATCCCTTGGGATTGGGCAAAGAGGGTTTGTTGAATGTCTGGATCCTCTGTTAAGAGTTGCATCAATTCCCAAGCCAACTTGGAATGAGAACTTCGAGCTGACATAGCAAAAGAAGTCGTCGTGACCAAGGTTGCCTTGGTCGATTTTGACTTAGCAGGCATCGGGATACAGGTCCAGGTGAAGTTTGAATATTTAGAAACGTGGTAGGGATAAGGTTTATAGGTCCGATATTGGGCCAAGGTCATGGGATAAAAGGCGACTTTCCCCTGGTCAAAATCTTTAGAACTCACCTTGTAATTTTTATTTAGATCTTCCAATTTTTGCAGAAAAGTCAAAGACTCTTTCACTTCTGGAGCTGTCAGCTTGAGCATGCCTCCTTGAAAGAGATGACCTCCATTTGCCGCCAAGGCTTCTTTCCAGGTGTATTCTGTACTCCCAAATTGGTCCAATTGCCCATCTCCATTGGTATCCTTGGTTAGTTTCTTGCAAATCGTATAGAACTCTTCAAGGGTCCAACCTTCTTTGGGAACTGCGATGCCTTCTTTATCCAAGAGATCTTTATTGACACACATCAAAATCGGATTGCTTTCATAAGGTAAGGCATAGGTTTGTCCCTGATAGACACCCGATTCAAAGGCAACGGGATAAAAGGCAGCTTGGTCTTTTCGATCCATATAGCCGTTTAACTTTTCTAGCACCCCCCGCGCTGCTAATAAGGAAAGATCTTGCTCAGAGACCATAAACACATCTGGTGTCTTTCCTGAGACAATCTTTTCAGAGAGCCAGTCTGAATAATCTGACTGCGGAATCCCATTTTCATACTCTACACGAACGTGGGGATGGGACTTTTCAAATTTTTGAATCGCACGATCCAAGGCATGGGAACGTTGACTGGTCGGCACATCCCAGCTAGAGCCTGCATAAACGCCGATATGGAGTACGGTCGATTGCTGTTTCCACCAATAGAAACCCGCGCTCGCACAGAGCACAACAAGGAGACCGATCCCCCAACAAAGATGCTTTCGCTTCAATTTCATTCTGTATTTCCTTTAGAAAAATCACGTCTCGTCACTCCTGTTTGGACTGACCAGATCGCTAATTGCGTTCGATCTCGTAGGTTTAATTTTGCCAAAATCGTTGATAAGTAATTGCGCACGGTTCCTTCTGACAAGAAAAGTTTGGCCGCAATTTCTTTATTGGACTCCCCATAGCCAACTTCTTGGATAATGCGCCATTCCGTCGTGCTCAAATCCTTGACATTGTCCTCATCTACAGCAATAGAGAAGTTGGTTTTGGCCATTTGTGAGAAAATTTGAAAGACTTTACTAGCAATATTCGGGTTGATCATGGCTCCGCCTTGATACACCACCTTAATCGCTTCATAGAGTTCCTCTGTCGAGGCTCCCTTTAAAAGATAACCTGAAGCACCATACTTGAGTGCACTATAGATAAATTCATCATCGTCAAAGGTCGTTAAAATAATAATTTTGATATCCGGATAGTGTTCTTTGACTTCTTTTGTCGCCAAAACCCCATCCATGCCTGGCATCCGAATATCCATTAAGATCAGGTCAGGATGTGTCTGCGGAATGCTCGACAAGACGTGATTCCCATCTTCCACCGTGGCCACCACTTCGATATCGGGGTGGGCTGACAAAATAATTTTCAGAGATTCTCGAATCAAGGCCTGGTCATCTGCCACCATTACTTTTATTACCATCTCTTATCTCCCTTCTTTATATTTCGGTAAACTGACGCGCGTGAAAAATCCATCGCGGCTTTCAAATTGAAGCTGTCCTCCCAGGATGGAAATACGCTCCATCATCTGTTTGAGTCCATAGCCATAAGTCAAGGTTTCAAACCCAACCCCATTGTCCTGCAACTCGATCAGGTAATCTTCTTCATCCTCAAAAAAATGAAGGCTCATCTGACTGGCATGGCCGTGGCGAACCGCATTGGTCATAGACTCTTGGATCACACGAAAGATCGTATCTTCAATCATGACGTCCATATCGACATCGACCCATTCATAGTGTAAATCAACCTGCAACTTGGAAAGCGTCTGGTACTCGCGGATCATCTTTTCTAAAGCATCTTTGAGGGTTCGTCCCTCAAGGGCACCTGGACGGAGGCGGTTGAGAGAGCCTCTCACATCCTGGATTCCTTCCCGGACAACTTCTGATACGCTTTTTACCTGCTCTTTTGCCCGATTGGGATCGATATCAATCAAGACTCCGACAGCATCTAAGCCTGCCGAGATCCCTGTTAGCGCATGCCCCAAGGTATCGTGAATCTCCCGAGCAATCCGCTTGCGCTCCCGATCTTCTGCAATCTTCTCAGACAAGGCCATATAGTTGTTCAACTCCGTATTCACCTTCGAAACCATGGCCAACTCTTCTTCTACTTCGTGGTTTTCTGCAAGAACATTCATAATATAGAACAAAAGCGAAATAATGAAGAGCACCATATTCAAGGCATAGAGGGAATTCTTTAAGAAAAAGGCCAGAATCCGGATGGAGGCAGGGTAAAAATGAATATAGACATCCAGAGAAGGAATCGGAAAGAAAAGCGAAAAGACGTCTGAATTGGTCACAAGAAGCATCAAGAAACTCACTAGGATAAAGGCAAACCAATACTTGCGGTCTCGCTTGGTATTCAACTCTTTGGAACCATAGAAGATATCCGCAAAAACCAAGAGAATAAGCCCGTTATAAGCTACATTTTGGACCCACATCAAGAGCAACATCAGGAGGATCTCCAGAATATTCCACTTATCAAAAATGGACCATCGACTCGTTTGAGACCGATAACGACTCATGGAAATCAAGGCAATCCCAGCAAATAAGAGTGCAGACAACCAAAAAGTTGTAGAGGGCGCAAAAGGAATGCGCTCTAAGCGTTCTACTAATAGGGAAGCTTGTCGTTGAGCAATGATATAATTGGTTGCTTGAAGATAGATGATACTGTTGAGCATCACAGCGATAAAATTCACGACCATCAGAATGGCCAAACTGTATCTCACACCTCTAAATTTTCTCATTACTGCCACCCATTCACATCAAATTGATCGATGTTTTCCTTTGTCATCATTTGAACCGGAATGGTTATTTCTTTTTGGTAGCTCTTCCCATCAGCCATATCTTGGATGACCTCCATCACCCGGTCTCCCATCTTCAACGGAGACTGGGCAACGGTTCCTACGACATCATCTGTCGAGTGCAGCAAGGCTTTCATATCTGGTGAACCATCAATCCCATAGATCGCAATGGGATGGGTGATCCCTTGCTCCTTGATCGCTGCTAAAGCTCCTATAGCTGAACGGTCATTCAAGGAGACTAGAGTATCGACATTCCCCCCTGACTGCAAGAACTTACGGACAGCTGGCATAGCGATCTCCGTCTGACCCTTGGTTTCTAGTTCCGAGATAATCTCATATGACCCATGTCCTTTGATGGTATCCTTAAATCCCTGAATCCGCGTATCTGCTGAAACAGTCCCCTTATGCTCCAAGAGAAGGATCCGAGCATTTGCAGAGCGTTTCTTCAGCTCTTTCGCAATCAAGACTCCTGCTTGGTAGTTGTCGGAGACAATGCTGGCATCCGGCTTAAAATGCTTCAGCTGGGTATCAACTGCAATGATCTTAATTCCTTGTTTTCTAGCTTTTTTAAGAGCCCTTAAAATCGGCTGACTATCCCCTTTGACCGGATTAATCACAATCACATTTACTTTTTGAGCGCAAAAATCATCGATCTGCTGGCTCTGCCTTTTTTCATCCAATTCCGGATCTCGGACAGATACAAGAGCTCCTTTCTCATCGGCAATTCGACTAATTTCCGAATGAATACTTTTATAGAACTCATTGTTCATGGTCATATAGGTGACACCGATCTTGGTCTGATCCTTGATGCTACTGGTTTGACAAACGGCATAGATCCACAAGAGGATGCAGGTCACTGGAATCACCAGTAGAACCCGTTTTATCAGCCATTTTAACCGTTCTTTTCTTTCTTCTTTCCCCTTCAAACTCCATTCCTTTTCTGAAAATTTTGAATATATATTACTTAATTTTACTACTTTTTCAAGATAAAT
Source organism: Streptococcus sp. 27098_8_186 (assembly GCF_041432055.1). Taxonomy (NCBI): domain Bacteria; kingdom Bacillati; phylum Bacillota; class Bacilli; order Lactobacillales; family Streptococcaceae; genus Streptococcus; species Streptococcus sp. 27098_8_186. The sequence goes on along the minus strand of NZ_JAPVYV010000010.1, from coordinate 64,157 downwards.
GCTGGCTTTTATTGTACAGATGCATATTTTTGATTTATTTTTAAAAGAGTAGTTCCCGAATGAAACCCCTAGCAAGTAGCAAAAAAGCTGGTCTATAAACGAACCAGCTTTCTTTTTTGATCCTAAAATGGAAGATCTTCCTCTTCTAAGATGATATCGGCTAAATCTCCCGTTCCACCATTTTCACGCATCGCTCGCTGAGCACGGCTCTCTAGCAACTGAAAACTTTGGCAGAGGACCTCTGTCACATACTGCATGACCCCATTTTTCTCGTAGCGGCGCGTCCGAATCTCTCCATCCAAAGAGATCAAACTCCCTTTGTTGGCATAACTAGCCATGGTTTCAGCCAATTTCCCCCAGACAACGACATTGACAAAATCAGTCTCTCGCTCCCCGTTTTGATCCTTGTAGCGACGATTGACCGCAACGGTCACTCGAGCAACGGATTTGTCTGTGCTGGTTTTATGCAATTCTGGGGCCGCCACCAGGCGACCGATTAAAATAACTTTATTATACATCATTTACCTCCTATCTATTTATTCGAAAAAATTTCAAAAAATGGAGGTGACAAACCAAAATCAAAAAAATCTAGGATTCAAAACATCCTAGATTCTTCTCTTTATTCATGCCAGTGACGAGCAGGATCAAAAGGTGTCCCTGCTACTTCTGCATCATCCAATTCAATAATGCCTCGTTTTTGAGGAGCATTTGGCAGGTGCAATTCACGCGGACTACACATCATCCCATAACTTTTTTCTCCACGAAGGGCCCCTGGGAAAATCAAGCTACCATCCGGCATCATGGCACCTGGAAGAGCGACAATGGTCTTTAGACCCACCCGCGCATTTGGAGCTCCTGCTACGATCTGAACCGTCTTATCTGGTCCAACTGCTACTTGGCAGATATTCAAGTGGTCACTATCTGGATGGGCCACCATTTCAAGGATTTCTCCCACCACAAATTTTGGTTCCCGATCATTGACCAAACGTTCTGCGAAGCCTTCTTTTTCCAATTCTTGGTTCAAACGATCCACTTGCTCATCTGTCAAAAAGACTTGGCCCTTGCCTTCGATGGCGAAGAAAGATGAGGCATCAAAGATATTCCAGGCAACGGTTTCTTGCTTGTCCTCACGGTAAACGCGTGCCACTTTCCCTTTTCTCTCCACCGCGAGCTTTGCATCTCCACTATTTTTCAAGGTCAGCATCAAGACATCGCCGACTTGTTCTTTGTTGTATGTTACAATCATGATTTTCTCCTATTTTAATCCTGCTAAGAATGCTGTAATCTGCGCTTTGGTTTTCCGATCCCGATTGACAAACCGACCGATTTCCTTATCCTTTTCCAGAACCACCAAACTTGGGATCCCATAAACATCCCAGACTTTCGCCAGATCCATATAGGCATCTCGGTCAATCAAGATAAAGGTAAATTCGGGATTTTCAGCCTCAATCTCCGGCAAAAAAGGCTTAAGGTAACGACAATCTCCACACCAATCTGCTGAAAAGACAAACACTTTCTTGCCATCTTGCTCTACATATGAAGCAATTTCTTCTAGAGAACTCGGTGTGATCATAGTTTTTCCTCTTCGTAATGCAAGAGACCGTCCTCGTAGACAAAGCGGTAATGGCGCTCATCTTCAAAAATGACACCACCTACTAAGCGCTCTTCACTAGACTCGTAGAGTTCCACGTACAGGGTCGCAATCGTCCCCATGGCTTCCATTTGCTCCCGTACTTCTGCTACCAACTCTTCTTGGGTACGGAGACGCTTTTGATCTTTGGCAATTTTATAAACACCGGCCGCAAGAGCTCCTGCACTTGCTACAGCCAGACTAGACAAAATAATTTTTTTAGCTTTCATAGTGCCTATTGTAACACAAAATAAGCAGAGGGACAACGGTCTAGGCTGGATCTCTCCCTCCGCTTTTAGAGACTGATTTCCATAATAACGCTACCATCCTTGTAGAAAAAGTGATAAAATAGCATCAGAAAGAAGGTAACCTATGACTGATTTATTTTCTAAAATCAAAGAAGTAACTGAAATCCCTGCTATCTCAGGTCACGAAGCTCCTGTACGGGATTATTTGCGCCAACAATTGACCCCTCATGTGGACGAAATCGTGACAGATGGTCTCGGTGGGATCTTTGGGGTCAAACATTCAACAGCTGCCGATGCTCCTCGTATCTTAGTAGCTGCCCACATGGACGAAGTTGGTTTTATGATCAGCGAAATCAAAGCTGACGGAACTTTCCGTGTTGTCCCAATCGGAGGTTGGAATCCGATGGTCGTCAGCAGCCAACGCTTCAAACTCTTTACACGTGACGGACGTGAATACCCTGCTATTTCAGGATCTGTTCCTCCTCATTTGACACGTGGAACAGGTGGACCAACCGTACCTGCCATTAGCGACATCGTCTTTGATGCAGGCTTTAGCTCTAAAGCCGAAGCTGAAAGCTATGGGGTCCGTCCTGGAGATACCTTGGTCCCAGATAGCTCTGCGATTCTCACTGCTAATGGTAAAAACGTCATCTCAAAAGCATGGGATAACCGCTACGGCGTCTTGATGGTCAGCGAATTGGCCAAGAACCTTTCTGGACAAGCCTTAAACAACGAACTCTATGTAGGGGCCAACGTTCAAGAAGAAGTGGGACTTCGTGGAGCCCACACCTCAACCACTAAATTTGATCCTGAAATCTTCCTTGCTGTAGACTGTTCGCCAGCGGCCGATGTCTTTGGAGACCAAGGTGCGATTGGGGAAGGAACACTGCTTCGCTTCTACGATCCAGGTCACATCATGCTACCAAATATGAAAGATTTCTTGCTCACTACTGCTGAAGAAGCGGGCATCAAATTCCAATATTACTGTGGTAAGGGTGGAACCGACGCCGGTGCCGCACACTTGAAGAATGGTGGAGTGCCATCTACCACCATCGGTGTCTGCGCCCGTTACATTCACTCTCACCAAACCCTCTATGCCATGGATGATTTCTTGCAAGCGCAAGACTTCTTGCAAGCATTGGTTAAGAAATTGGATCGCTCTACAGTTGATTTGATCAAACACTATTAAACAACATCGATTACGAAGCCCCGTAAGGGGCTTTTTTAGGGGGGAAACAAGGTTCTCTTTGAAACTTTCCAGCGTGAGTCACCATTAAGCCCTTTGGCATCCACACTCCCCTTAGGAAAGTATCTTAGAATATTTTATCTTCCATCTGTTTTCTGATATAATATGAAAGAATGAAATGGTAGGGAACGGAACACTCATCCTTGGATTCGTGTGGCAGACCCTTCGCTTATATACAGGAGTTTTACATGAAAAAACAAGCTTTTAGTTCTGAAAAGTATTTGAACTTGCAACGTGACCACATTATTGAGCGGATCAACCAATTCGATGGCAAGCTCTACCTTGAATTTGGTGGTAAGATGTTAGAAGACTTTCACGCTGCTCGTGTCCTCCCTGGATACGAACCAGACAATAAGATCAAGCTGCTACAAGAATTGCGCGACCAGGTGGAAATTGTCATTGCCATCAACGCCAACAACATTGAGCACTCAAAAGCCCGTGGGGATCTAGGAATTTCTTATGACCAAGAAGTACTGCGTTTGATCGACAAATTCAATGAATTGGGGATTTTTGTAGGCTCTGTCGTCATCACCCAATATGCTGGACAAGCTGCAGCAGATGCCTTTCGCAAACAACTGGACAAGAGCGGGATCGCCTCTTATCTCCACTATCCGATCAAGGGCTATCCGACTGATATGGACCACATCATCTCTCCTGAAGGGATGGGGAAAAATGACTACATCAAAACTAGTCGCAATTTGGTCGTTGTGACAGCTCCTGGACCTGGTTCTGGTAAGCTGGCAACTTGTATGTCCAATATGTACCATGACCAATTAAATGGGATCAAATCAGGTTATGCCAAGTTTGAAACCTTCCCAGTATGGAATCTTCCTTTGCACCACCCAGTTAACTTGGCTTATGAAGCAGCGACTGCAGATCTAGACGATGTCAATATGATCGATCCTTTCCACCTTCAAACCTATGGGGAAACAACGGTCAATTACAACCGCGACATCGAAATCTTCCCTGTCTTGAAGCGCATGTTGGAACGCATCTTAGGAACCTCTCCTTATGCTTCTCCAACAGACATGGGCGTCAACATGGTTGGCTTTGCCATTGTGGACAATGACGCTGCGATTGAAGCTTCCCAACAAGAAATCATCCGTCGCTATTACCAAACTATTTTGGATGTCAAAGCCGAACGCGTCGGTGAAGGAGCTGTCAAGAAGATTGAGCTCTTGATGAATGATTTAGGGATTACTCCAAATAACCGGAAAGTGACCATTCTTGCTCGTCAGAAAGAAGAAGAAACAGGCGAGCCAGCCTTGGCCCTTGAATTACCAAACGGCGAGATGGTAACCGGAAAAACCTCTGATCTCTTTGGCCCAACCGCAGCTCTCTTAATCAATGCAATCAAGAAATTGGCGCATATTGATAAAGAGACCAAATTAATCGAGCCAGAATACGTCCAACCGATCCAAGGCTTGAAGATCAATCATTTGGGTAGCCGCAACCCTCGTCTTCACTCAAATGAGATCCTCATTGCCCTTGCAATTACAGCCATGAGCAACGAAGTTGCTAATCTTGCTATGCAAGAATTAGGCAAGTTGAAAGGTAGCGAAGCCCACTCAACCGTGATGCTGACAGACGAAGACAAGAATGTCCTTCGCAAGCTCGGGATCAATGTCACCATGGACCCTGTCTACCAGTACGATCGCTTGTATCGTAAATAAACTAAGACAAACAAAAACAATTCCTGCTAGAGGGATTGTTGAGAGCGTAGAGAAACGAATCTTTAATAAAATCTAATCAATTCTTTAAAAATTATACTCGTTATAGTTATTCAATCATATTCTGAAACTTTCCGCCGTGAGAAAAGTGCCTGAAACGACTCAGTTTCAGGCACTCGGAATTATTGAGACCTTAGGCTCAATAATTAGTCATGGAACTTCGTAGAAGTTCGCTGACGTCCGTACTCACCTAAGGAAAGTTTTTAAAATGACTTTGTCTTCAATCTGAACAATCCCTCGAACAGGGATTGTTTTTTATGATGCAAAGAAGAGGGACTATTTGACAGCCTCCCATAATTGGCGAATGGCCTTTCTTTGAACAGGGTCCACAAAATGAGGAGCAATTTCATTCAAAGATTCTAGGACAAAGGCACGTTCTGCCACATAAGGATGTGGCAAGATCAAGCTCGGACTGTAACAAATGGTGTCCTCCATATAGAGCAGATCTAAATCAATCACACGTGGTCCCCACTTGACCTCACGGACACGTCCCATTTCCTGCTCAATGGCAAGTAAGGCCTCTAATAAATCCTCTGGGGTCATCCAGGTTTCAACCTCTGCCACTTGATTCAAAAAGGTGTCCTGCTCCACTCCTCCCCAAGGTTCTGTTTCAATCCTTGTGGATGTCTGAAGAAGGCGAATACCTCGATCCTTGATTTTTTCTAGCGCCGTCTCTAGTTGTAGTTGTTTATCTCCCATATTGGTGCCAAGCCCAATAAAGGCCCGTTTTTTCTCCCGTTCGATTGTCACCGAACAAGTCTCTAATGGCAAGGGAACAGGAGCCCAAGGTTTTTTCAACTCCAGACGAACTTTTTCTACGAAGGCATAGCTTTCGAAAATCTTTTGAACCAACTGAAAGGCCACCGTTTCAATCAGATCGATCTTTTCTGCCTGCATCCACTCGGTCAACTGTTCCGCCAAGATCCCATAATGGATCGAAGCTTCCAAATCACCTGTGCGGGCAGCACGAGTCATCTCATAATCTACCCATAGGTCTAGGACAAAGCGTTGTCCTAATTCTTTTTCTGTTGGAAAAACACCGTGATAGGCGTATACCTCTAAGTCCTTGATCCGTAATTGATCCACTCTCTTCACCTCTTATAGCCAGCCATTAGTGGCCCATGAGTTTATAGGCTTCATTTTTTAAGTCTTTATCTGTCGCAAGCAGTCCACGCGCAGCAGTTGTCACTGTAGCGGTCCCAGGTTTACGGACACCACGCATGTTCATACACATATGCTCTGCTTCTACCCAGACAAGTGCTCCTTGTGCTCCAAGATATTCCATCAAGGCATCTGCGATTTCTACCGTCAAACGTTCCTGAATCTGTGGTTTTTTAGCGTAAACTTCGACCGTACGAGCCAGTTTTGAAAGCCCAGCCACACGGCCATTTGGAATGTAGGCAATGTGCACTTTTCCATAAAATGGCAAAAAGTGATGCTCACACATGGAATGGAAGAAGATATCCTTCTCGACCACCATATTGTTATCAATGATTTCAAATGATTTAGACAGGTGCTCTTCTGCTGTCTGCCCTAGTCCTGCAAAGATTTCTTGGTACATCTTTGCAATGCGGATCGGCGTTTCCTGAAGTCCCTCACGGTTCTCATCTTCACCGACTGCCTCGATGATCATTTTCACTGCTTCTTCAATTTTCTTTGTATCCATATCATCTCCTAGTTGGATTTTTCTGTTTTTAATAAATAAGGTCGTACCTGGCTAAGGAAGTAGAGCGACCCCGTTACAATGAGGAGCTCATCGCCTTCAGCTTGCCAGTTTTGTAGAAACTCTTGCCAGTTGACGTCCTCAAGCTGATGGTTTTTCGCAGTAGCTCTTATCTCTTCTTGAGAATAAGCTCTTGGATCTTCAAAGCTCGTAAGGATCAAGCGACTATTTTCTAGTTCCTGCCACTGAATGAGCATCTCTTCTATGGCTTTGGTCCGGATGCAGGTAAAAAGAATAGTCTTTTTTTGACCTGGGAACAGTTCCCGAAGACTTGCGATCAAAGGCGCAACGGCGTGGGGGTTATGGGCCCCATCTAGCAAGATCATGGGATTTTGCGAGACCACTTCCATCCGGCCAGGCCAGATGACTTGATGCAAGGCCTCATCCACTAACTCTCTTGACAAGAGTTCACGCCCTTCTCTTTCAAAAAGTACATCACAGATACTGATAGCAAGAGCTGCATTTCTGGCCTGGTGATGTCCTAAGAGCGCTACTTGATAGGAGGCTGTTTCTCTTTTGGAACTGTGATAAGAAAAGGATTGGCCCGATAAACAAGAGGCCCCTAGCTCAACTTGGTAATCTCTGTCATAGGCTATTATCGGTGCCTGCTCCTGAATCGCAATGTCTTCAATGACTTGGCTGGCTTCTGCTTCTAATTTCCCTAGAACCAGAGGAATTCCTGGCTTAATGATACCAGCCTTTTCACGGGCGATGGAAGCCAGATCTGACCCAAGAAGGGCAACATGATCCAAGCCAATCGAAGTGATCGCCGTCAGAACAGGCTGACAAACATTGGTACTATCTAGTCGTCCCCCCATACCGACTTCCATAATCACGTAATCCAGCTCCTCGTGAGCAAAATAATCATAGGCAATCGCCGTCATCACTTCAAATTCAGTCAACCCTTGAAAAACAGCCCTTGATTCTTCAGCTTGCAGGAGCTGCTGGTAACTATCCAGGTAGGTTTGCAGGTCTTGATCCGAAATGGCTTCGCCATTAATGGTGATTTGGTCATTGTAATGGATCAGATAAGGAGAGGTAAAGACTCCAACGCGTAAACCTGCCTGCCTCAAGAGTTGGGACAAGGTAGCAATGGTAGAGCCTTTGCCATTGGTCCCTGCAATATGAATGACCCGACAGTCTAGGTGAGGATTTCCTCTCAAAGCCAAGAGAGCTTCCATGCGCTCCAAGCCGAAATGTGGATCTTGGGAACGATAGGCTTCTAGCCAACGAAGATCCAACTGATGTTCTTTTGTCTTCATTTACTTGTATTGTTTTAAATTGGTATCTGCTGCCTCTTGGGCTTGGAAAATGGCTTGCCCCAGACTGGCTGCCATCTTGTGAAGAGGAATATCATGCACCCGCACTACTTCGACTCCTTGACTGGCTGCAATACTGGTCAAATGGCTCGAAGCCAGGTCCCGATTCCAAAAACCAGTCTCCGTTGCAGGATCTGTCTCAAATCCAGCTTCCTCAATAATATTGACCACAAAGCGTTTGCGGGAGACACCTAGAAAGATCGGATACCCCTTTTGGTGAATCGTCCCGAGTTCTTGTAATAAGAGTAAGTTCTCTCGCTTGGTCAAACCAAAACCGATCCCAGGATCCAGCATAATACGATCCATTTGGACACCAGCTGCTTTCGCTACCGCAAGCGAGCGGTCAAAGAAGGTCCACATCAAGTCTTGAATCGGTTCTTGAGCCATCTGTTGAAGTTCTTGCTCTGAAAAGACTGGTTCGAAACCAAAACGTGGAAAGATAGTGGAACTTGGATGATGCGGTCTTGCCATCACTGGATTAAACATGAGAACCGCGCTGGCTTCATGTTCTGCAACCACAGCAGCCATCTTAGAATCTCCAAGAAAACCAGTAATATCGTTGACAATATCAGCCCCAGCTTCGAGCGCCGCCGCCGCCACCTGGGACTTCCAGGTATCCACTGAAATCAAGACATCACTTTCTTTCCGAATGGCTTCGATCACCGGAACCACACGGTCAATCTCTTCTTGGATCTCTACATAATGACTACCTGGTCTGGTTGATTCTCCTCCGATATCGAGGATCTGAGCTCCTTCTTGGATCAGTTTTCTCGCCTGCTGCAAGGCTGCATCCACACTCGTATACTTACCGCCATCAGAAAATGAATCCGGAGTGACATTTAAGATCCCGCAAAGAAGGGTCCCTTGGCCACTCAGCCATTTTTTATCAATCATTTTCGCTCTCCTTTGATTCCCTTCCTACAGCATGATTGCGAATAAAAGAGGCTAGAACAAGTGTTCTAAACCTCTGAGTCTACTCTCCATACGGATTTCTGATTTTATCTGACCTTCTGTAGGATGGTTCTGCATCAAAACTCATTGGTACCTACCATTTTATCATAATTTATCATGGAAGAAAACTCTCCATACTGGCAATAAACAAAGGAGTATGACCACCGGATAGTAATAAGCCAGCGCATTCAAGGTCATATGAAGGCAAATGCTATACTCGATCCGCTTGTAACGATAAGCCACCCAAGTTAAGATCAAGGACATGCCTCCGTAAGCTACCCATTCCCCTAGGGTACTCGGGCCATGCAAGTAAGTAAAAAAGATAGCACCGGCTAGGTAACCGATCGGTTCTGCCCCTCGAAAGATCAAACGAGGGATGATGGCCCGACAGAGCAGCTCTTCTAGAATCGGAGCAACAAGGATCACGACCATGCCCATAGCAAGAAAAGGAGCATGAGATTGTAGTTCATTCAGAGCCGCTTGGTTTGCCGTCGTACCACCTGCCTCTTGTTTTAACAAGGGGTAGGCGAGCAGGTTATTAGCCATCAACAAGAGAAGAAAAAGAAAATTTCTCCCCAGAGCCGGCCAGGTTATGACCAGAACATCCAAGTTCTCCAGAGGGCTCATCTTAATGACCCTATAAAAAACAAAGAGCACCGCCACTGTCACCAAGAGAGTGAGGATGGTGACCCACCTTGCATCCATTCCTTCTTGAAGGGAATAAACCATGGTGATGAGGGGAAATTGTGAGAGAAAGAATAAGGGCACAAAAAGCAGGAGCCAGAGGGCATTCTTACATAATGGGTGCTCTCGAATAAAAGACTGTATATTTTTCAATGGACAACCTCTTTCTTGTATAAAATAAGAAGGCTGGGGCTTTCGCCTCCAGCCTTCTCACTTTATTTCAGTTTACTGATTTTTGAAACGTTCAACGTCACGCGCAATCACCAACTCTTCATCAGTTGGAATAACCAATACCTTCACACGGGAATCATCTGTGGAAATATCTCCAACAACTCCAAAGACGTTCTTTTCAGGGTCGACCTTGCAGCCAAACCAGCTGATCCCATTGATAATAGAAGAACGAACGTTTACTGCATTTTCACCGATTCCTGCTGTAAAGATGATGGCATCTGCACCGTTCAAGACAGCCAAGTATTGACCGATGTATTTTTGCAAACGATCGATAAAGATATCGTAAGCCAATTTAGCTTTTTCGTCTCCATTCTGCATCGCTGTATGAATATCCCGCATGTCGCTAGAAGATTCAGAAACACCCAGAAGACCTGATTCACGATTGAGGATGCGGCTGATATCTTCAGGCTCACTGAAATCCTCTGTATGTTCCATCAAGTAAGGAATAATCGCTGGATCGAGATCCCCTGTACGGGTTCCCATCATGACTCCACCTAGAGGGGTGAAACCCATTGAGGTATCGACAGAGATTCCTTTGTCAACTGCTGTAACAGATACACCATTTCCAACGTGGCAGGTGATCAATTTCAATTCTTCTAATGGTTTCCCAAGAAGTTTAGCAGCTTCACCAGCTACATACTGATGACTGGTCCCATGAGCACCGTACTTACGGACCTTATTTTCTGTGTAATATTTGGTTGGAAGAGGGTAACGATAAGCTTTTTCCGGCATGGTTGTATGGAAAGAAGTATCAAATACCACAACACTGGTAATATTTGGACAAATCTCTCTAAAGGCACGAATTCCAGCTGCATTTGCAGGATTATGAAGAGGTGCTAATAAAGACAATTCTTCTACTTTTCGAAGGACTTCGTCATCTACCAAGGCAGAATCCTTGAAGTATTCTCCACCAGCAACGACGCGGTGGCCCACACCTGTAATCTCATCGTAGGATTTGATAATATCAAAGCGAATCAAATCATCCAACAAAATTTTTACAGCTTGTGTATGGTCCTGAATATCTAATACTTGTTTTTCTGAACGTCCATCAAATTTAACGGTTGAAATAGAATCCTTCAAACCGATCCGTTCAATCAACCCTTTTGCAAGAACAGTTTCCTCTGGCATTTGGTACAATTGCCATTTCAAACTAGAGCTTCCTGCATTAATAGAAATTGTTTTCGACATATATTCACCTCATTAAGCGTTTTCACTTCCTCTATTATATCAGATCTTTGATCAAATTTCACTATCCTTTAACCAGTTTTGGAAACTTTCCATAAAGTGAACCACCTGGTCTTGATTCTGGAGATCGGTAAACGGATAGACAAAGGGCTGAACAGACTCTTCTTCTTGTTTTCGTAGGACGAAAATCGTCTTAGCATAGGCTGGATTTGAAAAAAGAGATTCTGGCAAGGTCAGCATGGCAAGGAGTTGAGCTTTGTCTGTTAGCCAAGCTTTTAAAAGGTCACTCTGAGGGCTTGTCAAGAGGTTATTGGGGGCTAAAAAGATAGCTACTCCTTGAGGTTTCAGGTATTTCAAAGCCTGTTCCATCATGAGGTGATGGGCATAGGTATGGCCTTCGGAGCTCGCTACCTGATAGCGCTGTGCAATCGCATCATCTGGATAGTAACCAATCGGAAGATCACTAACGATCAAGTCACTTTCTTTCAACACTTGCGGACGCACCGCATCTCCTTGTGCAAAGACAACGCTAGACTCCATCACATCTGCGATACTAGCAGATAGATCAATCAAGAGATCATCTACTTCCAATCCTAAGTAATCAATCGTGAGACGGCTATTGTTGACAATAGTCTCAGCGAGATTTCCGGTTCCACTTCCCACTTCTAAGACATCCAGTTGGTCGCCTTTGGCCAACTGATCGATCAAAAATGTAATGATAAAACCAATCGCATCTGGAGTGAACTGGTGATTCGCTTGTAAAGGTTCTGTCTGAGCAGCTTTCATAAAAAGGAATTGGTAGGCTCTGCGCCATTCTTCCTTACTTAAACCTAATTCTTTTAATTTTTGGCTATTATTTTTGACAATGTCTAGGTCTGTCTTGCCCTGCAAATACATGACATTTTGTTCAATCAAGGCGTCATAAAAGTTGGTCGACAATTCATTTTGAATACTTTGAGTGTTTTCCAATAGATAGGTATAGGCTTGTTCAATTTTTTCGAAATTCATGATTTCCTCCGCACCCTATCATACCAAAAATTAGTCTTTTTCGCTATTTTCTGATGGCTCCTTGGTCTCGTTTGACGTCTCTTCAGAAGTCGTTTCGCTCCCTAGCTTCTCTTTATCTTTCTGTTTCTTCTTCTTTTCTTTTTGACTCTTCTTGCTTTCTTTTTCTTCCCTTACAGGAAGGACAAACGCATAGCTTTCGCCATTTATCTCAGTCTGGGCATGCAGAAAACCAGTGTCCTGCTGTAGCTGAACAACTCCAGACTTTAAGTGAATATCCGATGTTTTCTCATCACTCTTTCTTTTTTCAAGAGCCAATTGCACCAACGCATAGGCCCGAAGACGCTCTTGACTCGTCTTTAAGATTCGCCTTTCCGCAACCTGACGGTGCAGGTAAAACTGAAGCAAGAGACTAAAAATCGCTGCCATCAAGAGAGCGTAGAGTAAGACCCCAGCCTTAACTTTTTTCATTTTGTATCGCTGGTACCACATGGTAGACATACTCCCTTTCTAGACCATCTTCAAAATTCAACCGCAGATGAATCAACTCTCCCTCCTGCCAAATCTGACTAGAGTGAACCCCTGAAATCATAGGCTGATAGCCCCTGCCCTTATCATCTGTTTTTCGGATATCATCTCCTTTAGATTGACCAATGGCAATTGGTTTTTGATCCTGAACCAAGTAGATATGGTTGTTCTCCACTTTTTCAAAATGACTCCGGTCCAATTCCACCTGCAATTGTTGCTGAAAAAGTATCCATTCTTCCTGCTTTTGATGCGCCTGGTAGTCCAATTCAGCATGCAGAAGCTTGGTCAAGCCTTGAAAGACCAACACTCCCCCACTGAGCACCAAGAGAGCGACCAAGGCTTCGAGCAGGGTAAAGGCCTTGACCTTTCCTTTATTCCACATGCAGCACCACCTTTCCTTGATGATAGACTGTGAGTTGATCGCCATCTTTTTCGACTTGAACCTGAATACCATTGGCCTCCAGATGATTTTGCCCCGTCTGAAGCGCCATTTGAGCGACCGACAAGACTTCTACCTCTTTGAAATCCGCTAGTCGCTCCTTGCGCGAACGGCGGATCTCCCCTAACAATAAAGTCGTAATCATGGCAAATAAACCCAAGGCTACCAGAGATTCTAGGAGAATACTAGCGGGAACGGATGCTTTTTTTAATTTTCCCATTTCCAAGTGAAAGCTGATAAGTCACCACTCCTCTCTGTGTCTGAAAGTGAACATTGGCTAGCGAAGAATTGCCACCTGCTCGGTCCAATCGAATAGTTTTAGGATCTTGCAAAATGACAGAATCAGGAATCTCCACCGTCTGGTAGGGCGTTTGAATCTTCCTTGCAGTCACTTCAACATCCAATTCCGTTTGCCTTGCCAATGCTATCTTTTGGCTTTCTTGATAGAGATGTTCAAACTCTGCAAAAAATACTTTTTCTTCCACCTGCTGAAAGCTCGTCTTGATCGATCCCGATAAGCCCAGATAGATAAAACTGACGATCATCAAGGTCAGAAGGGTCTCCACCAAAGTGAAGGCCTTAATCTGCAACCGCACGAGTTTCTCCACTATTTTTCGCATAATAGGCACGGTAGGATTCAGCTTGTTTGTTGGTAATATTTCCATCCGCAATCAGTTTTGCTAGAGTGGCTTGGTCATTGGTATGATTGAGCTCATACAATTCAGCCTGGCTTTCGACCACCTTCACAACCGCTGCATTTCCTGTCTCTTTCACGGAGTCTTTTTGCTTGGTCAAATTCGGCACAAAGAGCAATAAGAGCACACTGATGATCAATAAGACCACCAACATTTCAATAAGTGTAAAGGCTTTAACCTTATAGGTTTTTATTTTTTTCATAAATGAACCTCCATATTTTGATAAATCGGCAGCAACATGGCTGCATAGAGTAACACAATCACAAGAGCCACAAAGATAAACACCAAGGGTTGTATCACATTCATGGCCTTGTGAACCCGACGAAAGAAATCTTCCCATGTTTTTTCAGCGTAGATCTCTAGTTCACTTCCGAGCTTTGATTTGACTTCACCATATTCAATCATAAGGGGCAATTCTTCTTTGAAAAAAGGATACCCCCCGACCGTCTCTGAAAAAGACTGGCCACGGTCTAAAGAAAGAGCTAAGTCCCTTCCAATTTCTTGAAAAAGCTGGGATTTTTGGTCCTGCATCATGGAAAAAATCTGAGACAACTCCAATCCTTGCCCAATCAGATTGCCCCATTCTCTAGCATAATAGGCTGTCAAATAAGCTTGAATCATGCCTTTTCCGAAAGGCAGATGAGACAAGGTTCTAAAAACGTTGATCTTGCCTGACTTTCGATAATAGAGAAAGCCGAGTAAGAAGAAGGTCACCAGTCCCGCTCCTAAGGCCAAAAAGAGTTGGGGGAAGGAACTGATCAATTGCGTCCCAATATTTTGAGCATCCATTTGGGGGAGTAAATAATTACGCAAGCCTAGCATAATCAGAACTAAAAATCCAAGCAAGATGAGAGGATAGGTGCTCACCTCAATCAGCTTTTTCTTGACCTTGCGCATGTTTTCTAAGTAAGCACTGATTTTCTCCAAGCTCAATGAAAGATTGCCATGGAGCTCAGCGAGAGACAGCTGTGTCGTCACTGCATCTGAAAAACCGATCCCCGCCATCATCTCTGAAAAACTCCGCCCCCGAGAAAGGTCCTCTCGCATCTGGGAAACCAAACGACTCTCCACTAGGTGAGAGCGATCCAGAAAATCGACGATCTCAGACAGATGAAAACCACTCGAATAAAGATTCAAAAACAATTCAATGATTTGCTTTTGTTTAGCGGTAGATAATTTTTTCGGCTTGCGCCTGAGCCAGCTGGATATATCCCGATTGAGCCAAGAGATCCATTTGTTGGTTCCAGCGGCTGGCTGAGTGCTCTTGGTAGTTTTCCGTCGCAAAATCGACCACACCTCCTCCTGCAATTAATCGTTGGTAGCAAATACCTTGTAAAACTATCTTGAGCTCTTCCTCGCTCACTCCAAGTTCTAAGAGCCTCTCATAAACACCTCGAACGCTCTTGGCATGAATAGTAGAGAAGACGGTGACTCCTGTCAAACTAGCTCGTACGACTGCACGAGCTGTTTCCTTATCTCGGATTTCTCCAATAATGAGAAGGTCCGGCCGATGGCGCAAGGAGAGTTTGATCAGGTTGTCATAGGTCATGCCGATCTGGTCATTCAGCTGGAGCTGAAGCATATTCTCTTGCTTGATCTCGACAGGATCTTCAATGGACATGACTTGCTGGTCCGCAAAGCGCTCTTGCGCCAACGCATGCATGAGAGTGGTCTTTCCCGAGCCAACGGGACCCGCAAAAAGATAAAGCCCACGACCAGCCAATTTCTTCTGCAAGTCCGGCAACTGGTCAAACCAAAACCGCAATTCACGTTCCTCATCATGCAAGAGCCGAATGACCAAGCTTTCATAGCCACGATAATCCCCCACTGTCGACAAGCGAATCGAAACCACTCCATCCTCTAATGGGTAATCACACGATCCTAGCTGGCTGCGCCTTTTTTCTCCTACATTCATCCCTGCTGCAAATTTGAAGTGGCTAATAATAGCTGTCATGTCCTCAAAAGGGAAGGACTGTACAAAACGTCTCTCATCTCCCACCCTCATAAAAACCTGGTACTCCTCCTTCCGAGGAATGAAGTAAAGATCCTGAGCTTCTTCCTTTTTCCCCAGGCGGATCAATTTTTTTGCAATTTCTTGAACCATAGTTCCTCCTCTCACTTATACTATTCGAAAAAGAAGACAAAAAAGAAGACTTTCTAGATCGCTCTAAAAAATCTTCCGAATTTTTCTTATGACAGGGTCGTCCCCTTTTTTGAATCGATTGTATATTGACAAGAACGGTGTTTGCGACTGCCTTTTTCCTTTTCGTAACCTGGACGGAGCTTGCTTTTAGGGATCTTATGCTCGTCTTCTAAGAGGACAATCGAGTGGAAAAACTGCACATCATCACTGCAGTCCTCACACCACTCTTGCTCTTTGGTATCCCAAAAGATTGTCATGAGATCACTCCGACTCTTATAACTTGGAAAGTGTGCATTCAACTCCAACCATTTCTGCTTGTAGTATTTCAAAGCCTGGTAATAGTCTTCAAACTTCCGACTACTCACGATATCTTCTTCCCAACCTTCTAAAAACCACCAGGGTTCACAGTCCCCGTACATTTCAATTACTCGATACATTAACTCTTCCATCCTTTGTATCCTCTATTATATAGAAAATCCTTTGAGAACAAAAGTTTTCTGCTCAGAGCATCATTTTTCAGGTAATTTTCAATTGATTTTTGCTATTATTTTTCAAAAATAGACTACTTGATTTCTCTTGGGTCCTTTTTTCGGGAATCAAAAAAAGAGCTTCCCAACAAAATGGCGAGCCATCTTGGGGAACTCTCTCTTCTCAAGTATTTAGAACAATTCAAGTGCAATCATAGTTGTCATGGTTGCATCGTAATAGTTGTTCAGAGGTAGATCTTGTGTAAAGATATACTTGTTCTGTTGAACCAATTTCAAATAGCCTTTTTCTTGTTCAGAGGCATAGACAATCGGTGCCAAAAAGCTTGCTGCCTGATGATTATTCAGGGCCTTCCCTTTCAAATCATAACCCGCATACAGGTTTCTTTGACTCTTGAAAAAGTTTAGTATCTTTTTCACCAATTTTTGACTGTCTGCGTCCTTGCTTTGAATAAGGTTGTATGGAAGACGACAAGCGTTATAAGAATAGGCACCATCATACTTGGATTCAATCGTCTTGGGATCCGCTACACGCGTTCCTTGCTCATCTACCCAGATGAAATCAGGTAGTAAACCTGTTTTTGTTTGGGAGCTAATCGTTTGGAGTTGCTGTAACATCTTTTCTTTGATAGCCAACCACTTCGAATCTTTTGTCACTTCATAAAAGATCTGGAATTGTGCTGGCAATGTATCAGACGTCCGCATCAAATGATAAAATTCCGAATCCTGATTGGCCCAATTTCCCACCGTTAATACACCGTTTTCTTCATTGTAATTGTATGAGAGAACATCTTCTAAAATCGCTTTTGCTTGTGCTTGGTAGTCTTTAGCTTGCTTTGGCCATTGCTGAGCAGCTTTTAGAAGAGCATAGGCAATGTAGAGATCCCCATCTGTTGCGTTATGCCCCTCAACACTCGCCTCCCCATTAGCAATAGTTTGTTTCCAAGACATTAATTGGGTGCCTTCTAAGCGATGATTTAGATAATATTGATAGAGTCGGTCAAAGTCTGCTTGTTGGGCTTGTCCTTTTTCGGCAGCTGCGACAGTAATGAGCATTCCATAACTTTGCGCCTCGGATAACACCACCGTTTGATTGCGATCATTGGTAGTTCGAACATAGGATTCTTTCCCTTTTGAAACAACAAAATGCTCATTCCACTGACGATAAATTCGATTTCGCATCTCCACTTTACTTCTCGTTCTCGCTAAAAACAAGGTCAAACAGAAAATGCAAAGGATGACTAGAAACCATACATATCTCATCTTTTTCGTATTCATAATTTCTCCTATCCTGCGAATCGTTTTGTTTTAACCCATTTGGTTTCTTTCCGGTGCAATAGTTTATCCATCACAATCGAAGAGATGGCATCAATTGACACAATGATAAACAGTTGAGAATAGGTGAAATAGGCAGCTAGGGCTAACCAAATTTGCTTGGTGGTTGCTTGACCAAATTGTGAGGCAAGAGCCACATTAATCTGAAGAAGATAAAGCCCAATCATCAAGACCCAATTGAAGAGCATCAACTGCGCAATATAGATATTTTCAGAATCAAAAGCAAACGGAATCTGAACACCTGGTACCACTGTATGGATACACATGGCCAGAATATTGGCAAAAAAGATCAAATCAGATAAGATGATCGCTGCATTAAACCAGAAGAAAACACAGGAATAGTTAGTCACTTCTAACTTCACGCGCCAATTTCCCTTACCAAATAAATGCTTGAAGTTGGAAAGAACCACTTCATAATTCCCTTTGGCCCAACGTTTCCGTTGCATATAATAACTCTTCAGAGTTTCCGGCTCTTGTTGGAAGGCTTCTGAATTATAGGCTAGCGCAATCAACTTCCCACTTTGCATAATTTTGAAGGAAATATCGGTATCTTCTGTTAAGGCACCATTTTTCCATCCTCCAATACTCTTGACAAACTCAGTTTGAATAATGAAATTGGTTCCTGGAATCCGTCCAATCTTGAAGAGATGCCACATGCCCACATGATGAACCCGTTGGGTAACAACAATCTCTTGGTTGATACAGCGGGTCAAGAAGTTTTGATTGGCATTCCGTGTTTTATTGCGACCGAAAGAAGCCACATGACGTTCTGGATCTTTGAGCACTTCTTTCACAAGGAAATAAAGAGCATTCTTTTCAGGCATGGCATCTGCATCATAGACGCAGATATAGTCTCCAGTCGCCATCGCCAAAGCGTCATTTAGCACACCGGCTTTCCCACCTGTCCCACTTCGATTGATAATGGTCAAATCACGTCCTGCATACTCTGGCAATACTTTAACTGCCAAACACTCTTCATAAGTGCGATCGGAACAATTATCCGCAAAGAGCAGTAATTCTACACGATCATGTGGGTAGTTCATATCAAGGATCGCTTTGGCGGTTTGTGCAATAACCACATCTTCATTATGGGCGGGTACGACGATCGTCACTTTTGGATAATAAGGAAGCGGATCCGTATTGACACGAAAATCACTGTGTTTAAACCAAAAATGAACAGCTGAAAAGAGGATTACTAGGCCCCATGCTAAGGACAGCCAAATCGAAATCAAGGCAATAATCATCACAATTTGACTAATCATGGTCCACCGCCTTAAAGTTTTTATTGACACGGCGGTAAATCACCGTATAAGCTACAAATAATACAATAAAGCACAAGGCAAAAAATACACTAATGCCTACAGCTATATTAAAAAATATATTTGTAAGAGACATGACTTCCTCCTAATATTCCACAATAATATCTGTTTCAAGTTGACGTTTTAAGTAACGAATCACTTCTTTATAACGATAGTATTTAGTTCGATTGGATTGATCCACTACAAGAAATCCTGACTGAAATTGGATGCCCTGAATTCCATCTTCTCCTTGGAAAACCAGTCCTTCCAACTGCGGTTTTAAGACCGTCATATAATTGCTCTGCAGATCCTGCTCACTATTAGAAGATAAGATCAAAAAATTACCGTCTGATACATAATACAAGCTTTCATTTGGTTTCAGATGATGTGTTAACAAATAGTTGATTTGGTTCAAGGTCCGATTGTATTCCCTCGGTTGCAATTGGAAGAACAATTCCTCGTGCGACCAGTGAATGAGTAAGGCTTGAATCGTATCATTGGTTTGTCCGCTGTAAGAAGCGATGCGATTGCGGTAATCTGCGTAAGCTTCTGGCTCTTGATCCTTTACTTTTGCAATCTCTTTAAAGAGGTGATAACGAATTTGAATCAAGATTCCAATCAAGATCGGAAAACTAAAAAGTAAGAGTAAGGCTTGATGGAACGGGATATAGACAACACCCGCCACCAAAAAGACAATCCCTAGGGCAAATGACAACAGGATGGTCCATGTCAACAATAAATCCGATAAAACAATGGCAGAAAATAATCCTAAAACAAAGAACAATCCTTCTTCAATCAGAATCTCTCTTGCAAAAAACAAGCAGTAAAGTAAAAGAAGTACTTCAAAAACAATCAAAATCAGCAACCATCTACTTAACTTTTCCGTTTTTTTCATTTATTCTTTCTCTCCCTCATGAAATTCTTCGGCAGCCTCCCCCTGGCCAAAGTAATGTTTAATAGCTTGTACGATTCGCTCAGAAGCTTTTCCATCCCCATAAGGATTTCGGGCATTTGCCATTTGAAGATACAGGCTTTCGTTGGTTAAGAGCTCTGTCATCGTCGTTTTGACGACACCAGGATCCGTACCAACTAATTTCAAGGTCCCTGCTTTGACCCCTTCTGGGCGTTCTGTTGTATCGCGCAATACCAATACCGGTTTTCCTAATGACGGTGCCTCCTCTTGCACCCCACCTGAATCCGACATGATAAAGTAACTTCTAGAAGCTAAGTTGTGGAAGTCAAGCACATCTAAAGGTGCGATGAGGTGGATCCGATCATGATCTCCTAATAGATCGTTTGCCGCCTCTTGGACCGCCGGACTAAGATGCACTGGGTAAACCACTTCAATAGTCGGTTCTTGATCCACCATTTCTCTCAGAGCTCCAAAGACCGCTCGCATGGGTTGGCCTTGATTTTCTCTTCGATGCATGGTGACCAGGATGACTTTTTTAGCTGGATCCAATTGATCTAACACTTCGTGGTGATAGTCCTCTTGAACCGTGAGTTTCAGCGCATCAATGGCAGTATTTCCTGTCACTACAATAGCGGATTCCGGATGATTTTCTTTTAAGAGATTGGCCTTACTTTCACCCGTCGGCGCAAAATACAGATCCGCTAAATCATCTGTCATTTGACGGTTCATCTCTTCAGGATATGGAGAATATTTATCAAAGGTTCTCAAACCAGCTTCGACGTGACCAATGCGGACTTGATTGTAAAAGGCAACTAGACTCGCCGCAAAGGTGGTGGTCGTATCTCCATGGACAAGCACCATATCTGGCTTTTCTTTTTTGATAACTGGATCTAACTGATTCAGAATTTTAGAGGTAATCTCTAATAAGGTCTGACTCTTCCCCATAATATCCAAGTCGTAATCAGGTACGATGTTAAAGGTTTCTAAGACCTGGTCCAGCATTTGACGGTGCTGGGCAGTGACCACCGTAATGGTCTCAATGGTCTCCCTCTGCTTTTGCAACTCCAAAACCAAAGGGGCCATTTTAATGGCCTCCGGTCGCGTCCCAAACACAACCATAATTTTCAATTTTCCCATAAACTTCCCCCGTCGACATGCATGTAATTCGACATTTTTTTAATTTGTGTACATCTTTTTTCATTCTACCGCCAATGACTTGAATTGTCAAACCGATTTTTGGTTTTATAAAGAAATTACTAATAGTTAGTCATTTTATTATTTTGAACTTTAGAATACATATCCATTTTATCACTAATTGTAAGTATTTACAGCACGACTTTTACCGGGCTAATATTTTTGGTAAAAAAATAATTCAATAATTATACAATTATTTTTCAAATAATAAATTTTTATTATTTTTGCAAAAAAAGCCGGAACTTGTAGTTCCGACTTATTTTCTTATTCTTCTACGACTTCAGCTGTTTGAACTTCATCGACTGTTCCATCTGTTAATGGTACTTCTTCGATGATTTCAACTTCATTAATCGCTTGTGGTTCCAAGTTACGGTAACGAGCCATCCCTGTACCAGCAGGAATAATCTTACCGATGATAACATTTTCCTTAAGTCCAAGGAGATGGTCTTTCTTACCACGGATCGCTGCGTCAGTAAGGACACGAGTTGTTTCCTGGAAGGAAGCCGCTGACAAGAAACTGTTGGTTTCAAGAGAGGCTTTGGTAATTCCCATAAGGACTGGACGAGCAGTTGCAGGAACTCCACCAGAGATAAGGACATCCTTATTGGCATCTGTAAAGTCTGTAATGTCCATCAGAGTACCCATGAGAAGGTCTGTATCTCCTGGATCCATGACACGTACTTTACGGATCATTTGACGCACCATTACCTCGATGTGTTTGTCGCCGATTTCTACCCCTTGGCTACGGTATACTTTTTGTACTTCCGCAAGGAGGTATGTTTCAACTGACAAGACATCACGAACGGCAAGGAGACGTTTTGGTTGAATAGATCCTTCTGTCAGAGCATCACCACGAGAAACTTGATCTCCCACTTCGACTTTCATGCGGGCAGTGTAAGGGACAACGTATTCGCCCTCACCAGTTGCTCCGCTAACAAAGACTTTCTTGGTCCGTGTAGAAGCATCTTCTTCGATCGCTGTGACTTCCCCTTTGACCTCAGTGATGACCGCTTCCCCTTTTGGATTGCGGGCTTCAAAGATTTCTTGGACACGAGGAAGACCTTGAGTGATATCGGTATTTGAGGCAACCCCACCCGTGTGGAAGGTACGCATGGTTAACTGTGTACCAGGTTCCCCGATAGATTGGGCAGCGATAGTTCCGACTGCTTCACCTACTTCAACCGCATCACCAGTCGCCAAGTTGATACCATAACAGTGACGGCAGACACCATGGCGGGTGTTACATGTAAAGACAGAGCGGATAGTGACTTCTTCCACACCAGCATTGACAATTTCACGTGCTAGGTCTTCTGAAATCAAGGTATCTGGACCAACGATGACTTCACCTGTTTCAGGGTGTTTAACAGATTTCTTGGTATAACGACCAGTCAAACGTTCTTCGAGTGGCTCGATCATTTCCTTACCATCAGTAATGGCACGGATCACAAGTCCACGGTCTGTTCCACAGTCGTCTTCACGGATAATGACGTCTTGGGCAACGTCAACCAAACGACGAGTCAAGTAACCTGAGTCGGCTGTCTTAAGGGCCGTATCAGTCATCCCTTTACGGGCACCGTGAGTTGAGAAGAACATTTCCAATACAGACAAACCTTCACGGAAGTTTGACAGGATTGGCAATTCCATGATCCGTCCGTTTGGAGCGGCCATCAAACCACGCATACCGGCAAGTTGTGAGAAGTTTGAGATGTTACCACGGGCTCCAGAATCCATCATCATAACGATTGGGTTCTTCGGATCTTGGTTATCCACCAAGCGTTTTTCTAATTTCTCACGGGCTGCACGCCATTCAGCTGTAACGGCATTGTAGCGTTCGTCATCTGTGATCAAACCACGACGGAATTGTTTAGTGATTTGTTCCACACGTTTGTGAGATTCTTCAATGATTTCTGCCTTATCTTCAACGACCGGAATATCGGCAATCCCCACTGTCAAACCAGCAAGGGTTGAGTGATGGTAACCCAAGTCTTTCAAGCGGTCCAAGAAAGCAGATGTTTCGGTTGTACGGAAGCGTTTGAAGATTTCTGCGATGATATTTCCAAGATTTTTCTTCTTGAATGGAACGTTTAATTCCAATTTCTCAATCGCTGCTTTGACATCTTGACCAGTCTCCAAGAAGTACTTAGCTGGAACGCCTTCTGTCAAGTTGGCATTATTTGGCTCTTGAAGGTACGGAAGTTCTGCAGGCATGATATCGTTAAAGAGGATCTTACCAACAGTTGTCAAGAGAATCTTGTGTTGTTGCGCTTCTGTCCATGGTTTGTTCAAGCTATCTGTCGCAATTCCGACACGTGTATGCAAGTGAACATAGCCATTGCGAAGAGCCATCACCGCTTCATCACGGTCTTTAAAGACCATGCCTTCGCCTTCACGACCAGCTTCTTCCATAGTGAGGTAGTAGTTCCCCAATACCATATCCTGAGATGGGGTAACAACTGGTTTACCGTCTTTTGGATTCAAGATGTGCTCAGCAGCCAACATCAAGATGCGAGCTTCTGCTTGAGCTTCTTCTGAAAGCGGTACGTGGATGGCCATTTGGTCACCGTCAAAGTCGGCATTATAGGCTTCACAGACAAGTGGGTGCAAGCGAAGGGCTTTCCCGTCAATCAAGACAGGTTCAAAGGCTTGGATCCCTAAACGGTGAAGGGTCGGTGCGCGGTTCAAAAGAACTGGGTGTTCTTTGATCACTTCTTCGAGGATATCCCAGATACGTTCATCTCCACGTTCGACCAAGCGTTTTGCAGCTTTGACGTTTTGCACGATATCACGCGCAACGATTTCACGCATCACGAATGGTTTGAAGAGCTCGATCGCCATTTCACGTGGCACACCACATTGGTACATCTTAAGAGTTGGACCAACGGCGATAACGGAACGTCCTGAGAAGTCAACCCGTTTACCGAGCAAGTTTTGACGGAAACGTCCTTGTTTCCCTTTGAGCATGTGGCTCAATGATTTCAATGGACGGCTACCTGGTCCTGTGATTGGACGACCACGACGACCGTTATCGATCAATGCATCAACGGCTTCTTGAAGCATCCGTTTTTCGTTTTGCACGATGATACCAGGAGCATTCAACTCAAGCAAACGTGCCAAACGGTTGTTCCGGTTGATCACACGGCGGTAAAGGTCGTTCAAGTCAGAGGCAGCAAAACGGCCACCATCCAATTGGACCATCGGACGAAGATCTGGTGGAATAACCGGAAGGATGTTGAGAACCATCCATTCTGGCTTGTTGCCAGATTTGTAGAAGGCATCCAAGACATCCAAACGACGAACAGCCTTCACACGTTTTTGACCAGTTGCAGTCTTCAATTCTTCTTTCAAGAGAGCAATTTCAGCTTCCAAATCCACTTGTTTCAAGAGGTCTTGGATCGCTTCTGCACCCATCTTAGCTACAAAGGAACCTGGTCCGTATTCACGCAAGCGTTCACGGTATTCACGTTCTGTCATGATGGATTTGTGCTCAAGTGGTGTATCTTTTGGATCGATCACCACGTAAGCTGCGAAGTAAATGACTTCTTCAAGGGCACGAGGGCTCATATCCAAGGTCAATCCCATACGAGAAGGGATGCCTTTGAAGTACCAGATGTGTGATACAGGTGCTTTCAACTCGATGTGCCCCATGCGTTCACGACGAACTTTCGCACGTGTTACTTCAACCCCACAGCGGTCACAAACGATCCCTTTGTAACGGATCCGTTTGTATTTCCCACACGCACATTCCCAGTCTTTTGTAGGTCCAAAGATGACTTCATCAAAGAGACCTTCACGTTCTGGTTTCAATGTACGGTAGTTGATTGTTTCAGGTTTCTTGACCTCTCCATAAGACCATGAACGGACCTTGCTTGGAGAAGCTAGGGTGATTTGCATACTTTTAAAACGATTTACATCAACCACTATTTCTTACCTTTCCTTGTTTTCATACTTGTTTCATTTGGATACAGCTTAGGTGGGGGAAGAAAGGAAACTTTCTTGCCACCTCCTTGTGTCTGTATCTTGTTATCGAATCATCCTGTCAGAAGCATTGGTTTCTCACAGGACAATCATTTTTACTGATTATTTTTCTGATTCTTCAGCATCAAAGGCTGCTTTTGCTTCCTTGGCTGCTTTTTCACGTGCTTTTTCAAGGTCATCCACATGAATCACATCATCGTCTTCCCCTTCATCGAGGTCACGAAGTTCCACTTCTTGATCATCTTCGTCCAAGACACGCATGTCAAGACCAAGAGATTGCAATTCTTTGACAAGAACGCGGAAGGATTCTGGTACACCTGGTTTTGGAATTGGTTTACCTTTGGTAATCGCTTCATAAGCTTTCAAACGTCCGTTGACATCATCTGACTTGTAAGTCAAGATTTCTTGAAGGACATTTGATGCACCATAAGCCTCAAGGGCCCACACTTCCATTTCCCCGAAACGTTGTCCACCAAACTGAGCTTTCCCTCCGAGTGGTTGTTGGGTAACCATTGAGTATGGTCCGACTGAACGGGCATGGAGTTTATCATCAACCATGTGGTGAAGCTTGATCATGTACATGACACCGACAGAAACACGGTTGTCAAACGGCTCACCAGTCCGTCCATCGTAAAGGATGGTCTTGGCATCGCTATCCATACCAGCTTCTTTCACAGTATCCCAGAGGTCTTCTGAGCTTGCCCCGTCAAAGACTGGTGTTGCGATGTGAATACCCAAGTTACGAGCGGCCATACCAAGGTGAAGTTCCATAACCTGACCGATATTCATACGTGATGGCACCCCAAGAGGGTTCAACATGATATCAACCGGTGTACCGTCTGGAAGGTAAGGCATATCTTCAACTGGAACAATACGAGACACAACCCCTTTGTTTCCGTGACGACCAGCCATCTTATCTCCGACGCGGATCTTCCGTTTTTGTGCGATATAAACACGAACCAACATGTTGACACCCGATTGCAATTCATCTCCGTTTGCACGGGTAAAGATCTTAACGTCGCGAACGACCCCATCTCCACCGTGAGGTACACGGAGTGATGTATCACGCACTTCACGAGATTTATCTCCAAAGATCGCGTGAAGGAGACGTTCTTCAGCAGAAAGGTCTTTTTCACCCTTCGGCGTTACCTTACCGACAAGGATATCGCCTTCTTTAACCTCCGCACCAATACGGATAATACCTGTTTCATCCAAGTCACGAAGAGCATCTTCCCCAACGTTTGGAATTTCACGGGTAATTTCTTCAGGTCCTAACTTGGTATCGCGTGTTTCTGATTCGAATTCTTCCAAATGAACAGATGTGTAGACATCGTCTTTCACCAAGCGTTCGCTCATGATAACGGCATCCTCGAAGTTGTACCCTTCCCATGTCATGTAGGCAACGATTGGGTTTTGTCCAAGCGCCATTTCACCTTTTTCCATAGAAGGGCCATCAGCGATAAAGTCACCTTTTTCAACAACATCGCCAACTTTTACAAGAGTACGTTGGTTGTATGCCGTACCTGAGTTTGAACGACGGAATTTTTGGATATGGTAAACATCAAGAGATCCATCTTCCCGACGAACTTCTACCTTGTCCGCATCTGCATAAGTAACTTTACCATCGTATTGAGCGATAACAGCCGCTCCAGAGTCATGTGCTGCTTGGTATTCCATACCAGTACCCACATAAGGGGCTTTGGGATCAATCAATGGCACAGCCTGACGTTGCATGTTGGCACCCATGAGGGCACGGTTGGAGTCATCGTTTTCCAAGAAAGGAATACATGCAGTCGCAACGGCAACTACCTGTTTTGGAGAAACATCCATATAATCAACACTTGATGCTGGATATTCTTGGTTAACCCCTTGGTGGCGTCCCATGACAACTTTTTCTGCGAAAGTTCCATCGGCGTTTAATTTTGAGTTAGCTTGCGCAACTGTGTATTCATCTTCTTCATCGGCTGTCAACCAAACGATTTCGTTAGTTACTTTACCAGTTGCACGGTCTACCTTACGGTATGGTGTTTGAATGAAGCCATATTTGTTCAAATGTCCATATGAAGACAAGTTGTTGATCAAACCGATGTTTGGTCCTTCAGGTGTTTCGATTGGACACATACGACCATAGTGGGTATAGTGCACGTCGCGCACTTCATATCCGGCACGGTCACGTGTCAAACCACCAGGCCCTAAGGCAGACAAACGACGTTTGTGTGACAACTCAGAAAGTGGGTTGTGTTGGTCCATGAACTGTGACAACTGTGAAGAACCAAAGAATTCTTTAATCGCTGCAGTTACTGGACGAATGTTGATGATTTGTTGTGGTGTCAAGGCATCGTTATCTTGTACAGACATCCGTTCGCGAACGTTTCGTTCCATCCGTGAAAGTCCAAGACGCACTTGGTTGGCAAGCAATTCACCAACAGCACGAATCCGACGGTTCCCAAGGTGGTCAATATCATCTACACGTCCAAGACCTTCTGCAAGGTTCAAGAAATAGCTCATCTCTGCCAAGATATCAGCAGGTGTGATGATGCGCACTTTGTCAGATGGGTTTGCATTTCCGATGATGGTGACAACGCGGTCTGGATCTGTCGGAGCGACAACTTTGAATTTTTGCAATTCTACTGGCTCTGTCAAAACAGCAGCATCATTTGGAATGTAGGTGATTTTGTTCAAACCGTTATCCAATTGTTCTGAGATGCTGTCAATCACATCGCGCGTCATCACTGTGCCAGCTTCTACAAGAATTTCCCCTGTTTCAGCATCCACCAATGGTTCTGCGATTGTTTGATTCAACAAGCGGTTCTTGATATTGAGTTTCTTGTTGATCTTGTAGCGACCAACTGGTGCCAAATCATAACGACGTGGATCAAAGAAACGGGCTACCAACAAGCTACGTGAGCTTTCCGCTGTTTTTGGTTCACCTGGACGAAGACGCTCGTAGATTTCTTTGAGGGCTTCATCTGTCCGTGAGTCCATTGGGTTTTTGTGGATATCTTTTTCGATAGTATTGCGAACCAATTCGCTGTCCCCAAAGATATCAATGATTTCATCATCTCCTGAAAATCCAAGAGCACGCACAAGCGTTGTAAATGGAATTTTACGTGTGCGGTCGATGCGGGTGTAGGCAATGTCTTTTGAGTCGGTTTCAAGTTCTAACCAAGCCCCACGGTTAGGGATAACAGTTGATCCATAACCAACCTTACCATTCTTGTCCACCTTATCATTGAAGTAGACACCTGGTGAACGGACCAACTGAGAAACGATAATCCGTTCTCCACCATTGATGATGAAGGTTCCCATTTCAGTCATGATTGGGAAATCACCAAAGAAAACTTCTTGGGTCTTGATTTCACCTGTTTCTTTGTTAACCAAACGGAAGGTCACAAAGATTGGTGCTGAGTAGCTGGCATCGTGGATGCGCGCTTCTTCAAGCGAATACTTGGGTTCGCGGATTTCATAACCCACAAATTCCAATTCCATTGTATCCGTGAAGTTTGAGATCGGAAGCACATCTTCAAAGACTTCCTTCAAGCCATGATTCAAGAAATCTTTGAATGAATCTGTCTGGATTTCAATCAAGTTTGGTAAATCAAGAACCTCTTTGATTCTTGAAAAACTACGACGGGTCCGATGTTTCCCGTATTGAACGTCATGTCCTGCCAAAGTTTTTAGCTCCTTTTTCCATACTAGGATAGCTTGGTAGCATCACTCCTACCACCTATCCGGTTTTAACTACAATTGTGTGATTTGCATCACGTGAAGAGTTGTCTCTTCATCTCATTCGTCGCTTTTTGCAATTTTTAGAAAAATTAAATTTGTGTAACAAACTACAAGTTTCTTAAAAAATAGGCACAAAAAGAGCAGCTAAATCGACTTATTCAAGTAAGATTTAACTGCTGTAAGCTCTTATTTGGACAATATTTCAAATAAAGCACACGACAAATTAGTTGTCACTATTATATCGTTTTTTCCTTCAAAAATCAAGACTTTCACTAGGTTTTCTACCAGATAATACTAGCGCCGATTGTCACGATTTGAGCTGTTTCGATTTGAGCTATTTCGATTTGAGCTATTGTTTGATGAACTATTTGTTGTTGAATTGTTCTTATTATTCGACTGATTCCCACTGGTATTGCCCAGCATCGCTGCCCAAGCACTTTGATAATCGCTATCCGATCCTCCGATTGCAAAACGATATTGAGTAGTTGGAGCTCCGTTTTTAGCCCAAAGGCTCGTCACCATTTGACCGCTCACATCGATATCCCGGCCATTGACATTGACGCGACCTGGTCTTTCACCAGTCGCTTTGAGTACTTCAGAACGGATCACACTCTTATCGAGAGTGAATTTATCCTGAATCCCAAAGAGACTTGGATCAGCTTGGTAGATCGCATTCGCCAACTGCGCCATGTATTGAGCATTGTTGTTGTAGCCGGTCAAGGTCTGCATGGAAGCATTGTTGTCATGGCCGATCCAACCTCCTAAAGAAACATTTGGTGTGGATAACATCAACCACATATCCCCATTTGAGTTGGTCGTACCGGTTTTTCCAATCCAGTCAGCACCCGCCAGTGTTGGATTGATTTGGCTAATCCGTGACTTAAAGGTCGTTGTAGCACCCGACGTAATAACCCCTCGCAAGAGATCCTGCATAATCGTTGCCGTTGCTGGAGAGTAGACACGAACAGGATCTGCCTCGTGCTTGTAAACCACATCTCCATCTCGATCAATAATTTGCTCTACCATGTAGCGTTTGAGGTAGTCCCCATTGTTAGCAATGGTTTGGAAACCATTGGTATGTTGGGCAACGGTGACCTCAATTCCTCCTCCCATCGGCAGACTCTCAATGCCATATTCAGGAATATCATAGCCCATTTTCTTCATGTAGGATGGAACATCGACACCCTTTTCGCGAAGAGTTCGGTAAGTCCAGTAAGCTGGAATATTCCATGAGGTATTGAGGGCCTCACGGAGATCCATCATGGCTGTCCCTCGGCTATCCACGTGCATGATCGGCTCACCACTTGAGAAATTAGTCGGGTAGTTAGAAAGGATGCTATTGCTTCCCATCAAGCCTTGGTCGATCGCAATCCCATAGGCCAACAGCGGCTTGATAGTAGACCCTGGGGAACGCTCTGTATCAAAGGCATGGTTGTTTTGGTTGCCGTCAAAATTCCGTCCACCGATAAATCCTAAAACGGCACCTGTTCGGTTGTCCATAAGGACATTCCCAACTTCTACAAGTCCCGTTCCATCATCCAAGACGCTTCCAAAATTCGCTACTGCGGCCTGCATCGCATTGTGAACCGGTTTGTTTATAGTGGTTTGGATGGTGTAGCCACCCTCGCGCAACTCACTCTCAGCTAATTCTTGATAAGCCTTGACGGTTTCATTGTTTTTTAGGTCTTGCTTGGTTACATTGTCTCGCTTGATCAAGTAGTCATACATGGCCTCTTTAGCTTCTGCCATGGCTTGGAAGTAGAGGTAGTCATGCGGTGTTTTCTCGATACCATCTGGATCGATGAAGTCTTTGGTTAAGTCGTACTTAGCATAGGTTTCATAGTCTTTTTCCGACAAGACTCCCGTCCGGTACATGTTGAACAAGACATCTTTAGCACGCGCCAAACCTAACTCTAGGTTTTCCTTGCTCTTTAGGCTACCATCAGCAGCATAAGGAGAGTAGACAATCGGACTTTGTGGCAAGCCAGCGATAAAGGCCGCTTGTGGAACGGACAAGTCTTTCGCAGAGACGCCAAAAATCCCCTGAGCTGCGGCTTCCACACCTGCAATATTTTGTCCCCGATTGTTTCGTCCAAAAGGCGAGACGTTTAAGTAGGTAGTTAGGATTTCATTTTTATCCATCCCCCGCTCTAAAGCCAAGGCATCGACAATCTCTGTCGCCTTACGAGTAAAGGTTGGAGCATCTCCCACGACTTGCTGTTTGATCAACTGCTGGGTCAGGGTTGATCCCCCACTAGAGGAACCCACACCGGCTACAGATCCAAGCGTCGCCCGAAGAACAGCCTTGGGCACAACCCCCTTGTGGCTTTCAAAATTCTCATCCTCAGTAGCGATCACAGCCTTTTTGACATTATCAGAAATGGCATCTCCAGCTACCGGCGTGCGGATCAGATCACTGTCTACTTCTGCAATCAAGCTCTTATCGGAATAGGTTAGTTTTGAAACACTGCTGACATTGCGAACCTGCTGGACCAATTCTTCTGTCTTTGGAACCTTGACATTACTAAAGAGGCTCGCTGCATAACCAATCCCGATCCCTGCGCCAAATAAAAAGAGGCACACGAACAGGGCGATCATCACATCCCACAAGAGTTTGAGGGTCCTCAAAAAGGTCGCAAAAACATCACCGACAGACCAGTTACTTTCCTCATTTTTTTCCTTATTCGGAGTTTCTGTATACATATTTTCAAAGAATTTTTGAACCTTCTTCCAAAATTCTTGCAACTTCTCTTTTAATTGATTCACTGATTCTTTCTCCTTGTTCCCTATATTATAGCAGATTAGGCACTTTATTTTCAATTACAATATCATAAAAATTGTCGCTCATTCTTCTTGGGTAAGGACAAGAAAATGATGGAAAGCATTGCCATTTCCGTGGTTTATGGTAGAATAGAGAAATGAATAATCTTATAAAGGAGAAAAGACATATGCACATTTTTGATGAGCTAAAAGAGCGTGGTTTGGTATTTCAAACGACGGATGAAGAAGCCTTACGCAAAGCACTGGAAGAAGGTCAGGTTTCTTATTATACTGGTTATGATCCAACTGCTGACAGCCTTCATCTTGGTCACTTGGTTGCCATCTTGACGAGTCGTCGTCTTCAACTAGCAGGCCACAAACCTTATGCGCTCGTTGGCGGTGCGACTGGTCTCATTGGTGATCCGTCCTTCAAAGATGCTGAACGTAGTCTCCAAACAAAAGAAACTGTACAAGAATGGGTTCGCTCCATTCAAGGGCAATTGTCTCGTTTCCTCGATTTTGAAAATGGTGACAATAAAGCCGAAATGGTCAACAACTACGATTGGTTCGGAAGCATTAGCTTTATTGACTTCCTTCGTGATGTCGGAAAATACTTTACGGTCAATGCTATGATGAGTAAAGAATCTGTTAAAAAACGGATTGAGACAGGGATTTCTTACACAGAGTTTGCCTACCAAATTATGCAAGGCTATGACTTCTACGTCCTCAACCAAGAACACAATGTAACCCTTCAAATCGGTGGATCTGACCAATGGGGAAACATGACAGCCGGTACTGAGTTAATGCGTCGTAAAGCAGATAAAACCGGTCATGTTATGACTGTGCCTTTGATCACAGATGCAACTGGTAAGAAATTTGGTAAATCAGAAGGCAATGCGGTTTGGCTCAATGCAGACAAAACATCTCCATACGAAATGTACCAATTCTGGATGAATGTGATGGATGCGGATGCTGTGCGCTTCTTGAAGATCTTCACATTCTTGTCACTTGATGAGATTGAAGAGATCCGTAAACAGTTTGAAGCTGCTCCTCATGAACGCTTGGCTCAAAAGATCTTGGCGCGTGAAGTGGTCACCCTTGTCCACGGTGAAGAAGCCTACAAGGAAGCCCTCAACATCACCGAACAACTCTTTGCAGGAAACATCAAAAACCTTTCTGTCAAAGAACTCAAACAAGGCCTTCGTGGTGTGCCAAACTACCAGGTCCAAGCAGAAGACAACCTCAACATTGTTGAACTCTTGGTCACAGCTGGTGTGGTAAATTCTAAACGCCAAGCCCGCGAAGATGTTCAAAACGGAGCTATCTACGTCAACGGCGAACGCATCCAAGACCTTGACTATGTCTTAAGCGATAGCGATAAATTAGAAAATGAATTGACCGTTATCCGTCGCGGTAAGAAAAAATACTTTGTTTTGACATATTAAGAAAGTAAAACCACGAAGTTTGGTATGAACTTCGTGGTTTTCTTATACACTTTTTTCTGGGACTATTTCCCTTTTCTGCGATGCAACAACGCTTGGTTAATTCGTTGAGTTTTTTTATGGAGCTGCCAAATCTGGTAAAGCCAGATCAGGCCGTAAATGGCTAGAAAGATCAACCAAGGAATCGGGCTCCGTAAGGCTGTCCCCCAGCCAAAAAACAAGTAGGTTAATGCTAAGATGGCAGCTGTCACAACTAAATGCAAGGCTACACGCAAACTATAGGTCAAAAACTCTTCTTCCTCAAGAATGAATGTCAAGACCCCCATTGTCCCACTCATCAAAAAGATCGCCAGGATATTGCGGACATTTACAGCGGGGTAGACGATGTTGGGATAGACATGGGATAATAACACCAAACATAAATAAAAGAAGGATCCTGTCCTCATACCAGATACAAAATAAGCTATAACTCGTTTCATCACTTTCTCCTATACCCCTAAATAATCCATCAAGGATTTGACATATTTCCGACTGACACTTGATTTTACTCCGCGTGTCAGTT
Organism: Streptococcus sp. 27098_8_186; assembly: GCF_041432055.1. Taxonomy (NCBI): domain Bacteria; kingdom Bacillati; phylum Bacillota; class Bacilli; order Lactobacillales; family Streptococcaceae; genus Streptococcus; species Streptococcus sp. 27098_8_186. Next base: position 30,707 of record NZ_JAPVYV010000010.1, on the reverse strand, counting down.
TAGCCATCATATTGCCTGAAAAACTATCCGATAGCGATTCCAAATGGTCGATATTCATCACCGCGTGGCGGGATATCTGTAAAAAATTACGACGATTAATCCGATGTTGAAAATTTGTCAAAGTATCTCTGACGATGAACGTTTTGTCTGTCGTATAAATGGTTAGCTGATTCTTATCAATCTCGGCTAGAATAATGTCATCAATTTTCACCATGATCAAATGATCATCTGTTTTGATAGGGATCACTACTTGATTCACTGTCGAAAATTGTTCGAGATAGTCCATCACCTCTCGTGCTTGATCGGATAATTGCTTGGCTTGAATGACCACACAGGGGTCGTTTTCTGGGATATCCTGTTTTTCCTCAAAACGAATCTTCATTCCTACTCCAATTCTCACTTACTTTCTTTTATTCGATCTTTTTGCTAAGGAAACCCAAATCCCCAAAGCTAGAAGAATACCACCTAACACTATAAGGTATGTTTGTTCCTTTGTCAATAAAGCTTGCCATTTGAGCTGAATACCCATTTTTTCTTGAAACTCTTGAAGAAGATTATCTTGACCTTTAAAGGTCTCATTTAATGCTTCTTTCATGAGTACTTGCCGATAAAGTGCAGCAATATAAGTTGCTGGAGTACATTTCATTAGTAGTTGTGCAAAATCAGGTAGAACACCTAAAGGTACATAAGTCCCTACCAAAAAACCAGAAGCTGTACCCACTATGGTCGAAAACTTCCCAAGACTGTCTACGGAATGGAAAAAATAAACAAAAATGGCATTCACTAAACTAGAAAGCAGGCTACTAAGCAGCATAATAAGGAGTACTTCAGGTAATAAAGACAGTGCTGGAACTTCTCTAAAATAGCCACACATCAGCACATACATAAGGGCCTGCATGAAAAAAGAGATGATGATTGCGCTCGTTAGATACGAAAATGGTAACCGCCACTTTCCTTGATCCGATAAATAAAGATCCTGATCTACTTGATGTTCACGATCCTTTACTAGCTGAGTCAGGGCAGCCAGACTTGTCGTAATCCCTGTCACAGCCAGCGTCCCACTCATTAACCAATTATTTAACACAGGACCACTATTGGGGAGCTGAGCCCAAGCATCTGTTAGATTTTTTTGAAGAAAAATAATATAAAGAATAAAGGAAATTAAGGCTCCCAACAGAGAGAAGAAAACTCCTGAACGATTTCTGAAGTACAATAAAAAATTTCGCTTTAGTAAGGCTAGCATTAGCGAACCTCCCTTCCTGTAAGTGCAATAAAGGCATCATCCATAGTCCCTGGACGAAACTCAAAATGGGCTATTCTATCTCTAACTTGTGCCAGGTAATCAATGGCTTCCCTTTCACTCTCGGGTTGAAAAACATATTCTAATGGTCCTTGTTGTTCTACCGACATTCCCGAAGATTTGAGACTTTCTATCTGCTGCATCTCCTTGAAACGAATCTTCAAGATGTTTTTTGCATACTGGCTCTTAATATCTAGTGCTGATCCTTGAGCAATCACTTCCCCACGGTCTACAATATAAATTTGATCAGCTTCATCTGCTTCGTCAAGATAATGCGTGGTCAATACAACGGTCATTCCCTCTTCTATCTGCAATTGATAGAGCAAATCCCAAATAGACTTCCGAGTTTGGATATCCAAACCTGTCGTTGGCTCATCTAAGAACAAAAGGTCTGGACTGTGTAGTAGAGCACGCGCAATGTCAACCCGACGCTTTTGGCCACCTGAAAGAGTCCCATATTTCTGTTTTTGGAAAGCTGATAGGCCTAGCCGATCAATAAGATCAAACACACGATTTGGTTTTAGGTCTTTGTACTGTCTGGCACGAATGGTCAGATTTTCCCTAACCGTTAGCATCTCATCTAAAACACTGGTTTGGAAGACCACACCAATTTTAGTACCTGGTTTATAGATGATTTCACCTTGCGTTGGTTGTTTCAAACCAATCAACATGGAAATCGTCGTTGATTTCCCCGCCCCATTTGGTCCTAGAATCGCATTAAAGGTTCCCTTTTCAAACTGTAAGTGAATATTGTTTACGGCTAAATGATTTCCATATCGTTTACTGATGTTTTTAGTTTGTAATATCATGTTCTCTCTCCTTTTGATAGAACCAGTCTAGCAAAAAAGCCGCTTAAAAAACGGCTTTTGGGGATAAGTGGTCAAAATGAAGAGATGAGTGGCGAGATAGAAGAGATTAAAATGAGGGAATTAAATAAAGAGACTCAAGTTCCATTCAATACCGCGTAGATTCGTTAAAAAAGTGTGACTTAGTCCCATTAAAGCATCGGTTGCTATCTAGAGGCTCTTTTGTTACACTACTAATATGAATACACCGATCAAACCAAAATTACAACGATTTCAAACAGCCACTGCTTTTGCCTGTCCCATTTGTCAATTGGACCTAGAACTTGTGGGGACCAGTTTTAAATGTCCCAAGGGCCATTCTTTTGATTTAGCGAAATTTGGCTATGTCAATCTGGCTCCCCAGATCAAGCAATCGAAGGACTATGACAAAGAAAATTTCCAGAATCGCCAGCTAATCTTGGAAGCAGGTTTTTATGAGCCGATTCTAACAGCGATCGGACAAAAAATTCCGACCAGTGATGCCAGAATTCTAGATATCGGTTGCGGAGAAGGCTATTACTCCCGAAAACTACAAGAAGCCTATCCCAAGGCTACTTTCTATGCCTTTGATCTTTCCAAGGAATCTGTGCAACTAGCTGCCAAGAGTGACACTAGCTGGAAGGTCAATTGGTTTGTAGGAGACTTGGCTCATTTACCCATTCAATCCAAGAGTATGGAGGTCATTTTGGACATCTTCTCCCCGGCTAATTACGCTGAATTTGAGCGTGTCTTAAAGGCTGAAGGGGTGATTATTAAGGTCGTCCCAACCTCTTCTCATCTGAAAGAAATTCGTCAGTTGGCCCAAGATCAATTGACCAAGCAATCCTACTCCAACCAGGAAATTTTGGAGCACTTTGAAGACCACTGCCAGATCCTCTCATCCGAAACGGTCAGTCTCACCAAGAGTTTAACTCCTGAAGAACGCCAAGCGCTCCTCGCTATGACCCCTCTTCTATTTCACGTAGATCAAGAGAAAATCGACTGGAACCAACTCACAGAAATCACCATTGAAGCGGAGCTGCTGGTTGGAAAAATCAAGATACAAAGAACGTAAAATGAAAAGTAAAAAGGCTGAGACAAATCGTCTCAGCCTTTTACTCATTTTCTGCATGCTCTGTCATGACTTGTAAGCGATAGGTTTTAGGCGATTTTCCACAGAGTTTACGGAAAACCTTGTAGAAATAGCCCACATTGCTGTAACCGACTTTATAGCAGATATCTTCAATACTGTCATTGGTCGATAAGAGGAGCTGCTGGGCAGCCTTGATCCGCTGTTTATTGAGGAGTTCTGCGAACGTTGCATTGGTTTCTCGTTTAATCAATTGGCCTAAATAGACTGGATTGATAAAGAGAGCCTGACTGATGTCCTTGAGCGACAGCTCTTTTTGGTAATCACGGCTAATCACTTGGAGGACACTCGCTACATTTTCGTTCATCCGATAGTGGGATAAGAAACGAGACAACTCTTCCTGGATGAAGCTAATCATCTCGCTAAAGGTAGCAGCTTCTTGGACTTTCTTGACCACATCGGCCAAATCATCTCCCTGCAGGTATTCAAACAAATGAAAGACATCCATCAAAAATTGGATAAAGAGTTGCTTGGTCAACGAAACCTTGGGTGTCTTCTCAAGGATCATTTTTTCCAACCAATCCAGTTCTTCTAAGATCTGTTGGATATTTCCTTGCATGATCACCCGGTAGGCCGGTTCGTAGTAATGGAAGACCTCTTCATCTTGATTGAGAGGGGTCGCTCCATAAAAGAGACTCCGCTCCACTAGGTCCTTAAATTGATGAAAGTGCTCCTTATAAGGTGGCTCAAAGGCCTTCTCAATCATGGCTTCTTCTTCTTGATCTGAGATAAAGAGTTGAAGATTTTGCCCGAGAACTTGGTAAGACGAGCTGATAAAACCTTTTTTCTCCTTAGCAATCCCAATCCACAGTGAATTCCGGCCTGCGATATACCGACAAAACTCTTCCTCAGAGATGTCATCGTGAATCAAGCGGTTGGCCAACTCTTGGCTTGGTTGCTGGATTTGGTGCTGGATTTTTTCTAGGATATTGCCCATCTCCACCTTATTGACAGGTTTGAGCAGGTAGTCTGCCACGCGCAAATTGAGGGCTGTCTTGACATATTCAAAATCCTGATAGCCTGACATAATGATAAAAGCAGCATCTGGAATCAAATCCTTCATCTCTGCAATCATCTGAAGTCCGGTCTTTCCAGGCATATTGACATCCGTGATCACCACATCCACTGGATGTTCTCGCACATAATCAAGGGCCTGGTCGGCATCTTCTGCAGTTGCGACCACTTCCATATTCCAGTGGTCAAAGGGGATTAATTTTTTTAACCCTTCTGTAATCATATACTCATCGTCTACTAATAAGACTTTGTACATTCTGTCTCCTTTATTCATCTTGAATGGTTATCGTATAGGTCACTCCATGGTGAGGTTGGGAGAAGACTTGGATATGGTAGCGATCTCCAAAATAGAGTAGCATGCGTTCATGGACATTGACAATTCCGATGGACTGCCGACCACTCTTTTCTTCGATTTCTGAGCGTGGATTGCGATTGGCTAGTATCTCTTGAATTTTTTCTAGCTGTTCTTCTTCCATCCCGCGCCCATTATCACTGATCAGGATCATGACTTGCCCTTCTCCTCGCAAGACCTTGACACTGATCACATTGTCCTTGCGTTTATGATCCACTCCATGGGCAAAATAGTTCTCAACCAAAGGCTGGATGGTGAATTTGGGAATCTTCATCTTTTCCAAACCTGGATCGATCTTAAAGCCATAGGCAATCGATTTTGGATAACGCACCATACAGAGGTAGCTGTATTTGCGACAAAATTCGAGCTCATTTTCAACTGTCGTCACTCGCCCATCTGAGATATTATTGCGCAAGAGACTACTAAACTCATAAATAATATCACCCAATTCATCCTGCTCTTGCATGACGGCATACATCCGGATAAATTCCAGTGTATTGTACATGAAGTGGGGATTGATCTGGGCTTGTAGCGCCCGCATATTAGCATCTTTTTGGCTGAGCTGTAGCTGGTAGATATCCCGAATATTCTTATCCATATTGTCTAACATGGTATTAATCATATTCCCAATAACCAGCAGTTCTTGGTCCTTGGTCGAGGTATCAATCCGTCGTTCACTATCGCCTTGACTGATCTGATTCATGGTATCGACCAAATCGAGGACTTGACGCCGGTAATTTTTGAAAATCTGCCGTAATAACAAGTAAAGGATCAAGAAAATTAGGAAAGCAATGGAGAGAAAAGTGGTCAGGTTAGCTAGACCCTTTTTGACCAGATAACTTTCAGAAACAGCTACATCCACCTTGTAGCCATAGATCGTGCTACGGGTTTGCCATTTAACATCCTTTGATTGTCCCTTATCCCCTTCATGGTACATCTCTTTCCCAAAGGGAGTGAAGATCCGCACAGCGACCGGAAGATCGCCTCTGGCATTATCAATCGCTGCCGTCAAAATTTCTTGGTCCAGTGTCATATAAGCAATCCCAACTCCAGCACCCGTAGTCGGATCTGTCAAAGGAACCGGAATGGCTGTCGCAGGAGCCTTGTAATGGTCCGCTGAGACTTGCTTGCCTCCCTGTGATTGCCGGGTAGAGACAAATACCGTCTTGTAATCAGACAAGGTGACATCGATACCCTCGATGTTTTTATTGCTCAAATAGAGACTGTCAATATTCTTATGTAGGGACAATTGGATATACGAAGGGAATTGGGCATTCAATCGCCAAGTCTCATACTCCGATGGTGACAAGGTAAAATAGCGATAAACCCCTTCTAATTTTGCAGGGTTTTCAACGAGGCTACGACCTTCTTGTGTGACCCGTTGATAAGAGGTCTCAAGATCCGTCGCCACTTCGGTTAAGACCCGTTGGGCGATCCGGTCGGCTTCAGCTTGCTGGTTTTTCCAAGAGATCCCCGCAACGACGAGGCCCATAATGGTCAAAATGACCACCATGACATAGGCGTAGAATTTTAAAAGCGTACTTAACCAGATTTTTTTCATCGTTAGGATACCAATTTTTCGTGGATGTTTTGATAAACAGGGTCAAAGATATCATTGACAAAGAAATGCCATACACCGATCAAGACGAAAAAGAGAAGGGCTGGCATATAGTAGCTAATGACGCCAAGTAGCGCTGTTCCAAGGATGAGCTTGAGAACCGGACGAATGTCCAGCAACATTCCGATCAAACTGAGCTTGATACTATTGGCATAAGAGAGATCAAAATGCACTTGCAATTTCAAATAAACAGCGTAAGCTAGAGGCGCAACCAAGAGAAAAACCAGATTAAACAAGAGAACCAAAATTTGGAAGAAATTCAAGTGAGGAATCTGGATCATGAGGTACATGCCATAGAGAAGAACCCCTTCAATGGCAAAGAAGGTGTAAAAGACTTGATTGGCTGGGCGTAGATTTTCTTTGAAGAGTTCCCAAGCGCGTGACCAATGATAGTCTTTGTAGGACATGCCATTTTCCGCATAGAGGCTCATAACTGTGGTGCCGGCCGGTCCTACTCCTAGCAGAACACCTCCACAGATCGTCAAGACCCAAAAAATCCCTGTTACCAGCATGGCAACATAGACTCTCGTAAAAATGAACTCGATGATTTTTCCCATCATTCAGCCTCTTTTCCAATTAGTCATTCTATTATACCATAAAAATAAAACGCTTCCTCTATTTGCATTGGTAAATTGAAATATTGATTTTCATTTACAGGACTCATTTTCATAAAGACACAAAAAGGCTCTGGAGATCCCTCCAAAGCCTTTTCGCACTACCTGTTCTTATTTTTTAGAAGCAAGGAATTCGTCGTATTGTTTTTGCATTTCGTCAAGCACTTTTTGGTAAGCACCTTCTGATTTCAATTTTTCAAGCATCTTAGGAACTTCTACTTCAGGATCCACAGTACCAGTATTGATAGCACCTGCGAATTGGTTCAAAGTATTTGTAAGAGCAGTGATTTCTGATTTCACTTTGTCTGTGTTAAAGATGAAGCCAAGTGCTGGAGATTCTTTTGCAGTTTCCAAGTCTTTCTTAGATTGTGCAATTTGTTCATCTGTTACGTTTTCGTTGATGTAAAGAATCCAGTTGTTACCAGTGTTCCATCCAGACATGTGAGTGTTTCCGTTGTAGCCATCCAAGACTTTGACACGGTTTTCTTTGCCGGCAACTTTTTCCCAGTTCTTGCCTTCTGGTCCATAAACAAGGCCGTTCAAGAGTTCTGGATTAGTGTTCAAGAGGTTCAACACTTCCATGGCTTTTTCTTTGTTCTTAGAGTTGTTTGAGATAACAAAGTTAGCTACTTGAGTAGTGTTGTTCTTCTTGTAAAGTTCAGTAAATGGTTTGATTTCGATCTTACGGTTTGCTACACGAGTAAGCAAGCTGTTACCGTAGTCAGCTGGTCCTACTGTTTCTTCACGAACCAACCATGTATCTTGAGAAAGATCATAACCAGTGTCGCTAGTTGCTACGTCTTTTGGAATGTATCCTGCTTCGTAGTATTTGTGAAGAGTCTTCAAGTTTTCTACATAACGTGGAATTGTGTAACGGTCAACGATCTTCGTAGTGTCACCTTTCAAGTCAACAACGAATGGAAGTCCATCAACAGCCACATAGTCGAAGTCATCTGAAGGTCCACCGTAGCTCTTGTTCATTGCAAATGGAACAACATTTGGATCTTTTTCTTTGATGGCTTTCAAGACTGGTTCAAGAGAAGCATAGTCTTTCACGTTTGAGATATCGATACCATATTTTTCAAGAAGTGGTCCGTTGAAAGCAAAGTTTTGAGAAGATGCAACGTTAGCTGCTACTGGAACAGCATAGATCTTGCCGTTTACAGTGTTCCCTTTGATGTAAGCTGGGTCAAGTGCTTTGTAAAGGTCTTTCCCTTCTTTCTTGTACAATTCTGTCAAGTCAGCATAAGCACCTTTTTGAGCGTTGATGACATAGTTATTAGCAAAGGCAATATCATAGTTTTCACCAGATGAGATGATAACGTTCATTTTTTGTGCGTAGTCACCCCAACCAAGATATTGAATATCCAATTTTGCGCCAACTTTCTTTTCAATGATCTTGTTGGCATTTTCTAACAAGGTATCCAAGTTATCTGGTTTGTCACCAATTTGGTACATCTTGATGACTGGTTTCCCGTCTTCAGTTGTTGCTGACTTCTTGTTATTCCCTGTAAGGTTTCCACAAGCAGCAAGAGTAGCTCCAAGAGCAATGACACTAGCAGATGCTAACGCGTATTTTTTCCAATTTTTCATAAGAAAAATCTCCTTTATGTTATTTTCTTTTTAGACTAAGTTATGAGTTGAAAATCTTGCTGATTTTCAATGAACGATGTTATTCTTTCACACCACCGATGGTCAAGCCTTTTACAAAGTAGCGTTGGAAGAATGGATAGAGAATGGCGATCGGCACTGTTGCCACAACCACCATGGCCATACGTCCCGTTTCCCGTGGGATGGATTGTACGGCTCCTGCCAATTGGCCGGATACCCCGACGTTTTTAGCGATGTAATCCATATTGTTTTGGATTTGCATCAAGAGGTATTGCAATGGGTAAAGGTTGTCACTCTTAATATAGAGGAGGGCATTGAACCAGTCGTTCCAGAACCCTAAAGCAGTGAACAAACTGATAGTTGCAATCCCTGGTAGAGACAATGGCAAGCAGATTTGGAAGAAGATCCGTGTTTCACTTGCCCCATCGATCCGAGCGGATTCAAGGATAGCTTCTGGAATGGTTCGTTTAAAGAAGGTCCGCATCAAGATGATGTTAAATGGACTGAGCAACATTGGGATAATCAAAGCCCCGATGGTATCACCTAACTGCAAGAGTTGAGTGGTCACAATGTAGCTTGGGACCAACCCTGCACTAAAGAGCATACTAAGGAGTGAAAATACGGTAAAGAACTTGCGGTATTTAAAAGTACTCCGTGAGATAGCGTAAGCATAGGTTGTTGTGATAAAGACATTACATGCTGTTCCCACAATGGTCACAAACAAGGTAATGAAGAGGGCTTGCAAGATTTTGTCTTTAAATTGTACCAAGAAGAGGTAACCATCAAATCCAAATTTTGCTGGCCAGAATTGGAAGCCATGGACTGCCAAACTTTGTTCGTCTGTCAAGGAGATCATGACAACGAAGATGAAGGGAAGCACACAGGTCAAGCCGACCAAGGTCAACAACAAGGTAAAGAAGAAGTTGCTCTTCTTACTGAAAGAATGGATCCCGACATTATCAATTTTTTCTTTTTGAATGGTTGATTTTTTCATACGATCCTCCTTTCTAGAAGAGAGCGGCATTCTTATCAATGCGACGGGCAATGATATTTGAGATTAACACAAGAACCAGACCGACAACTGATTGGTAAAGACCGGCTGCTGCTGTCATCCCGATATCCCCTGACTTGGTCAAACCGTTGTAGACATAAACATCAATAACGTTGGTCACACTATAGAGCGCTCCAGCATTATGCGGGATTTGGTAGAAAAGACCGAAGTCTGCGCGGAAGATATTTCCGACTGCAAGAATGGTCAAAACCGTAATCAAGGAAGACAACTGAGGAATGGTGATGTTGCGAATGCGTTGCCACTTAGACGCACCATCCACGGTCGCTGCTTCATAGAAGGTTGGATCGATTCCCATGATGGTTGCATAGTACATGACACTGCTATAACCAAAGCCTTTCCAGATTCCTAAGAAGAGGAGAAGCGCTGGCCAGATCCACAATTCCGAATAGAAATTGATGGCTTTCATACCAAATGAAGCTAAGATGTGGTTGACCAATCCTTTGTCCACGTTAAGGAAAGCATCGGTGAAGAAGCTGATGATAACCCATGATAGGAAGTATGGGAAGAGCATGGAGGTTTGAAGCACCTTGACCACTCTTTTTGATCTCAACTCACTAAAGATGATGGCGATCCCAACGGAAACAATCAATCCTAAGAAGATGAATCCTAAGTTGTACAATACCGTGTTTCTTGTAATAATGTAGGCATCTTTGGAACTAAAGAGGAACTTGAAGTTGTCAAAGCCAACCCATTTACTCTTCATGACACTGTCGATGAAGCCTTCTCCCGTAATATGATAGTCCTTAAATGCTACGATATTCCCAAAAACCGGAATATAGAAGAATAAGATTAACCACGCTGCACCAGGTAAGACCATTAAAAGAAAAATGAAATTTTCTCTCAGAGTCCTCACAAACTTTTTCATTTAACTCCCCCCCTTTGAGCCTTGAGCGTGTTTTTGCTTTGGTAGCGTTTACATTACCTATTATAAGATAGCCCTTTTATATTTTCAAACTCCAAATTATAGAAAAAATTCTACAAATTTATGACATAGCTTTAAAAAGAGTAGAAAAGGGTGGTCGTAAACACAGCTCCTCTTCTACTCCTATCGACCGTGGCTGAGACTTCTGTCATTCAACCCGGCATTTTTTACGTTGTATAAATGGTTGAAGCAGTCGCAATGGTATGCCATTGATTAGCTGTTGTAGCTGCGAAGTCCTTATCTCCGTAGAAATCATTAAATGGCAAGATGTCTACTTCTAGTTCATCGATACGAGAGATGGAACCGGCTAGATAGTCTTCAATACGACTTTCTGCTCGTTTGATCCGTTGCAAGAGGCCACCCATCCGGATATCTACGGTATCCAAGCCAAAGACCTTGTTCTCTTTCAGCCATTGGTGGCTAAAGAGGCTATGGAAGGTTTCAATCTTGCTTCTGAGTTTTGGCAATTCTTCTCTAGCAATTTGTTGCAAGCTTTCTTTATCATCTGCGTGATAGGCCTCACGGATGCGTCGTCCTACATCCACCTTGCTACTTAAAATAGCATTCAACTGAGCCTGGGTCTCAAAGAGATAGGCGTAGATACCTGCTTTTTCTTTGATAGCAGTAAGAGTCTCAGCTGCTTGGGCAAAGTGTGGTTTGTCCTGCTCAGGAGTCATGTGCTTGTCAAGGATTGGACAGAGAACATCCTGATAAAATACGTAGCGGTTAGGATTAATCCCACTGAGATTGTCTGGTAGATCAGGTAAGAGGTTGGCCAGATCCAGCTGCATAAAGTCCTCAACGGATAGACCTGTATTGGCCTTAAAGTGAGCTGACAAACGCTCTAAATCATTGCGGTAGCTGAGCTCCGCCCAGATTTGCAAGCTAGGCAGGATAGAGAATTGAGCTGTTTCCCCACCATTATCCCCCCAACCTGTCACAATGACTTCTTTGATCTGATTGGCACGGCAGGCTTTATTGGCTTCGACTGCAATGAGACGGCTGAAATGGTTGTGGGGCGTAAAACCAATCCATTTCCAAGCACCACCTGCAAAGGCGATATCCTGGCTAATCTTGTGGTGGTTCCGGAAGTTTCGGTTGTATTTTTCTTCGCTATCCTGGTAATAATCCCAGTAAACCAAGGTGACACGGTCTTTGAGACGATCTAGGTAAACACGCGTTTCTTCTGGAATTTCTACCTCACGATCGTACTGACCATCTGCTGACATAAGCTTGAAGAACATATCACTCCACATCTGGCAGTGGAAACCGTATTTGTCTGCAATATCCAGCACGCGCTCCAAGTGTTGGCACATGAGAAGACTCCGATCCACAATACCGTTCAAGATGAGGTAGCGTCCCAAACCAACCAAGTGGGCTTCATCCATTCCGATGTTGACCTTACGAGTTTGTAGTTTAGATAACGTCGCAAACATACCGTCAATCAGGTCATAGACTTTTTCTTCACCGATGAGGAGAATGTCTTCTACATCACGAAGTTGCTGCACTTCCTTGACACCCCATTTGACAAAGGCTGATAAGTGAGCCAAGGTTTGGATGCATGGGACAAAAGTCATGTCAAACTGTTGGGTGTAATCTTCAATTTCCTGTAACTCTTCAGCTGAATAAGCTCCACGGAAATATCCAAAGTAAGGTTGCCCCTCGATTTGATAGGTGTCTTCCATGTAAAGCTCAAAAGTTGAGTAGCCCATGAGAGCCAAGAGTTCAATCATCTGCTTGGCTGATGCGACATTGAGCACAGCATTGCGCGAACAGTCCGCCATATAGGCCAAATCTTCATAAGCCGCCGGCTCCTCAATCTCGACCTTGTCATCTTCCGCCAAAGCTGATGCTAGAACGGATAAGGCGCGGTATAGTTGATGCGGTTTGCGGTAGGTCAATTGATACTGTCCACTCTCACCCTTGATAGAGATAGAAGCATGGTCAGACTGAGCAACTGCCACCTCTACATCTGGTAGAGAAATGTGATTTTGGAGCAACTCTAAAGCTTGCGCTTGTTTACTGCTGATTCCGGTAAAACTTACCATTGGTTTTCCTCCTGTAACCAGTTCACAAGGGCACCGTAGAGATTGGCATCTGCCTGATAGGTGCAAGCTTGAATCACTGGAGCAATTGTATATTCTTCATATCTGTCCACAAAGGCGTCCACTGCTTTTTGAACCCCTTTGATAAAATCTGGATTCTGACTGATAGAGCCACCTAGACTAATGACATCTGGGTCAATGAGGTACTGGATATTAAGGAGCCCCTGGGCTAGATTACGGTTCATGCGCTCGATAGCTTCTTGGCAAAGAGCATTGCCGGCTACCGCCTCTTGGTACACCTTGCGGCCATCCCAGTCAGACTGACCAGATTTTTCAATGACGTAGCGAACCATGTTTCCTGTAGAAGCGAGTTGCGACCAGTTGTTGAGCTTTTCTGCCGGCTCGATGGTTGTCATATAGCCAAACTCACCGCCCAAACCATGATGTCCACGGTGAAGCTTGCCATTGATAATCATGGCTCCACCGATTCCTGTACCAATCACGACACAGGCTGCATTTTCAATCTCAGGATGCGCCAGCAATTCACTCAGTCCAACACAGTTGGCATCATTTTCTAGATGGACAGGTAGCTTGTGATGAGAAAGAGCCTCATACCATGAAAAACCATGGATGTAAGGAATGGCACTGATCCCCTCAATCACCCCTGTTTCTTGATGAACGGCACCTGGCACACTCATGGCAATCCCACGGTAGTCACGTTCTGACAATCGCTGGTCCAACCAAGCTAACAACTCTTCTAGTGTTTCTGGAGTTGGGGTGCTGGCCTTATCTAAAATCTTTCCATCAGGAGTGAGACTAGCAAACTTAATCCCAGTCCCTCCGATATCAATCGTTGCAATGGTCATTGCTTTTACCTGTAAAAAGGAGCGAGTCAGCAGTCGGTTCTTACTCTTTTCGCTCCTCCTTTCTTTTTATTGTTTCTTCAGCTGCAAACAGCTATACTTCTTCTTTTTTAATCCATTCTGTCCGGATTTCTTGCGGTGCCAATAAACCTGTATGGACCGGATACGGTTGTTCTAGAAGATCGACAACCGTTTGTTGTCCTTCTGACACGCGCACATTTTCTTGGCTCATGTTGTAATAGCGAAGGATGTAACCTTCTTCATTTTCTGCTACCTTAAAGGCTGTTGGACAAACCTGAGGATGTGTCAAGGCTGTATGCTTGAGTAAACTACCAGACGCTGCTACACTTCCTTCTTGTTTTTCAACTTGAAGGCTGGTCATCGGTGTCTGCAAAGCTTTAGCCCGGCGATAAGCGGAGAAGCGGCCCTGAGCTTGATGGCATTCCACTGCATATTCAACCTCAAAGTCCCGCAAGCATTGTGCTTCTGGCGTTGGGAAATAGCCCCAGTCACCAAGTTCTCCAGAAGCCCGAAGAATGGTCACGGCAATGGTATCATCCCCTAAAATTTCATATTCATGTAAACCTTTATTGGCTACTGTTACCCCCTTGACATCATCATACAAGCTGACAAAGGCTTGTTGGTGTTGGGGATTTTCAGGATTTTCCCAAGAAGCAGCCGGTTTATTTGGCCGTGTCACAACTTCATAGATACTTTCAGAATCGTTGCTTGGACGTGTATTGTGAGTCTTGACCAGGAGACGGATACGGTGATCCTTAGCTGTATTGGTGAAGCGCGTCTTGAAGCGAATTTGCGGGTCATCCACAAAGATGGTCATCTCCGTTTCAAGAGGGATAGTTGTCACCTCTTCTGAGCGACTTGCCTTGCGGTTCATAAACTCGATAATGCCTCTTTGCTCCGCATCCAATTGTTCATCTGCGCTAACTGGAATGGTCAAGTCATGTTTGAGCAAGACCTTAGCATAGCGAGCATTATTTTCCAGAACTTCATAACCTTTTAGTTGAGCAAAAATTGGCTCTGTTCCTTTTGGTTGGAAGTAGATATATTCATTTCCGATATCACCACGATCTTCAAAACGAAGGAAATCCTCATAAGCCTCATTGGTCGTTTTATCATAGAGGGTCAAGCCATCATCGATACTAAGGGTTACAAATGGCGTATCGATCACCCCATTTTGGAAAAGGCCATCATGATGAGGTGCTTTGCCTTCCAAGAGCTGGAAGGTGGTCCAAGAAAGAGGCGCTAGGTGAACCGGAACCGTCACGCGCACTTGACGCGCGATATAAGGTTGACGGAATTTATCCTTAGGCAGGGTATAGCCAAAGCTTGCCCCCAAGTCTTCAATCTCTGCTTCTACAAGATGCCCATCTAAATCTTCTACGTGGTAGTCTGGCAAGGTCAAAGTGGCCATTTTCTTGAAGCCCTCTGTCGGATGCAATTCCTTAAATGGACAAACCGCTACGTCGACAATCGTGCTGACAGTGTCCACCTTGCTATGCAAGCCAGTGTTGATGACTGTAAAGAGGTGCTCACTCTGGGCTTTTTGAGTTGCTAGTTTACCCTTCCATTCGTTCAGAAGGTTGGTCTTGACAAAGTTTCCAACTTGGTTAACCTTGGCAAAACGGACTTCCATTTCACGGTGAACATCATCTACGCTACATCCACAAATACTATCGTGTGGCGCATTTTGTAAGAGTGTCTTCCAGGCATAGGTCAATTGATCCTTGTGGTTGTGCCCACCAGTAATGATGGTCAAAGGTTCCACCACTTGCTCTAGCAAGTTGCTGTTTTCTTGAAAGGCTTGCTTGAGATAAATCCGAGAGGAAGACGTATTTGCCAGTGTGTACCAACCATCGGTTTCCTGACTGGTCAATTCTCCCGTAACCGTAGATAATTGCTCAGGAAGCGCACTTTCCACTGCTTGAACATATTCATCAAAAGAGCTATGAATAAAGGTCACGTCAGGGAAGAGTTCATTGGCCACGCGAATAGCTTCACTCAAGTTCCGTTGAACTGGTTGATGGTCACAACCGTTCATCATCAACCATTGGTTGGTTGAGGCATAATCACGAACGTCTGCTAATTTTTGTTTCCAGAAAGCCAAAGCTTCATCTTTATCCACTGGAATTTCATTCCCATTACTGTACCAGTTGGCAAAAAGAATACCGAGTACGCGACTACCATCCGCCCCTTGCCAGTACATTTCAGAAAATTGAGAGGTAAACTGCTCATCTTCGAGGACTTGGTTGTCAAATCCGATTGGTTTGACTCCACGACCAAAGGCTGCTACGTGAATCCCTGATTTTTGAAGAATTTGAGGTGCTTGCCCCATATTTCCAAAGGTATCTGGGAAGTAACCAATCTGAGTGGATTTGCCCCATTTGGCGCATTCAGCCTGTCCAATCAAGGTATTGCGGACGTTGGCTTCACTGGAGATCAGGTAGTCATCCTGCAAGATATAGAAAGGACCAATCTTGAGCTTGCCCTCGTCGATATAACGTTGCACCTTGTCGCGGTTTTCAGGGCGAATTTCTAAATAGTCGTCAAGGACAATGGTTTGGCCATCTAAGTGGAAACTTTTGAACTCCGGATCATTTTCAAAAAGATCAAACAGATTGTCAAACAGTTCCACCAATTGCATGCGGTGGCTTTCAAAAGGTAGATACCACTCACGATCCCAGTGGCTATGAGAGATGATATGTACAACAACATTTTCCATGAGTAAAACCTCATTCTAACTTAAATTTAAAGATCTATTTGTGATTCTTGACAAGAATCTGTCGAGCAACAGCTCATTAGCGAATATCCAAGTAATCCAAGACCAACTCGCAGAACATCATGTTGGCCCACGAGAACCATTCACGCGAGTATTTGGTTGGATCATCTACATGGAAACTTTCGTGCATGACACCCGTGCCTCCATCGCAGGCAACCAACTGGTCCAGCAAATGTTTTTTCTCAGCTTTATCATTTGTTGTCAATCCTTGAATAGATAAAGCAATCGGCCAGATATAGCGATAAAAGGTATGAGAACTCCCGAGTCCACTTGCGTACTTCCCTTCATAGAAGTAAGGATTTTCAGGGCTCAAAATCGTCCGACGAGTGGCTTGGTAGACCTCATCGTCGATCGCGCAGTAGCCAAGATAGGGAGCCGCCAATAAGCTTGGGACGTTAGGGTCATCCATGATGCTAGCATTTCCTAGACCGTCTACCTCAAAGGCATAGATTTTCTCGCCCTTGCTGTTAGTCGTGTAGGCGTAGTTTTCAATCCCTTCTTGAATCTCAGCTTGCAGGCGTTTGGCATCTGCAATGATGCTTTCGCTATCAGCTAGATTCAATGTTGCAAAGATTTCTTGGACATAGCCCAAGACAACGACTGCGAACATATTGGACGGAATCAAGTAACTATACTGACAGCAGTCATCACTTGGACGAAAGGCTGACCAGGTCATCCCTGTCACGGCAAAGTCAGGTCCAAAGCCGTCATTCACCAGCGTGTCTTCCTTACGATCTGTATCCCGAACAAAGCGATAAGGGGAGTTCTTGTGGTCTTGTTCCACTGCCCAGAGATGAAGAATTTCCTTGGTCGCAGTGACAAAGGTTTCATCAAATTGGCTAGTCTCACCAGTTTCCTTCCAAAGAAGATAAGCCAGTTGCAAGGGATAGCACAGCGAATCCACCTCATACTTGCGCTCCCAAATCCAGCCATTGAGATCTGTATGGTCAGTCTCGTGATGGCCTTTCCAGTTCTCCTCAATATTAAAAGAGTTGGCATAGGGATCCTTGAGAATCAAAGTCATCTGGCGTTTGACCAAGCCAGCAATGGTCTGGCGCAATTGGGGATCTCGTTTAGCCACATGAAGATAGGGTCTCAATTGAGCCGTTGAGTCACGCAACCACATAGCTGGGATGTCCCCTGTTAACACAAAGGTTGAACCGTCTTCTAAAATTTCAACTGTATTATCCAAAGTGTCTGTATAGCAACGTTCAAAGACATCCACCCACTCAGGGTACTCTTTAGCTCGCTCAGCCACTTGATCCAACCATTCTCGCACAATTTCTTTTGAATAAGTCATTTATTTTCCTCACACGTATCGATTCTTTCCTATTCAGTATAAAAGATTTCAAAGGGGAAATACATACGCAAACTATAGCCCTTTTTCTACAAAATTTTCCATTTGATAAAAACGCTATCATATTTGACAACGCTTTGATACAATTGAAGAAAATACCACTGCGTGTTCCAAGAAAAACACAGATCATTTAAGGTTGATGAAGAAAAAGGAGACCAGATGCGCACACATTGCCAGACCATCGATACCCGCTGGGGAAGCGATAATCATCCCCACTATTCGCACGGAAACACCCTCCCTTATACAGGAGTCCCTTTTGGAATGAATTACTTCCTTCCCCAGACGACACACGAACAAGGAGCTTGGTTTTTCAACCCCAATCTCCCTATTTTTCAGGGATTTCGTCTCACACACCAGCCTAGTCCTTGGATAGGAGACTACGCTTGGTGCCTCATCACGCCCATCACAGGAGAAATTGCAAGTTCCGACCTCTTCCGTCGTCAAAGCAGTTATTCGATGAAAGAAGCCGTTTTCCAGCCCCACTACCTTCGGATTTTTTCGGAACGTTATCAGATTCACAGTGAGTTGGTTCCAAGCTGCTACGGGGCTGTCATGCGCTTTCGAGCACCAGAAAAGCTGACACTCTGCTTTCATGCAGCAAATGAACTAGAGGACTTGACCCTGACAGACCAAACCTGCCACTTCCACATTCTGGATCAGGCCCATACCGCAGATACTTCCTACTCTTTCTATCTCCAGTGGCAATTTAGCCAGCCGATTGAGAGCGTCACTCACATCGATCAAGATCTTTTCCTGACCTTTGCTAGCAAGGAAGTGACCGTCCAATTAGGAACTTCTTATCTGTCCCAAGACATGGCTCACAGCCATCTTCCCAACCTTTCCCTAGAGGAAGCTAAAAAAGAAGCAGCCGATCAATGGAATCAGCTGCTAAAACGAATTGAAGTAAAAGATGCTGGAGGGCGTGACCAAGCCTTTTTCGACCATTGCCTGTACCGACTCCTCCTTTTCCCTCAAACCTTTTATGAAACAGATACCGAGGGAAATGACTGGCACCTGGATGTCACCCATCGGGAAATCAAACCAGGAAAAGCTTATACCAATATCGGATTTTGGGATCTATTCCGAACATCTTTTCCGCTCTTTAGCCTTGTCTACCCCGATTACTACCGTCACTTTCTCGAAGGATTTTTAAACACTTACAAGGATACTGATTTTCTACCAAAATGGCTGGCCCCAGATGAACGCGGAATGATGCCAGGCACCCTTATCGATGGAGTCTTTGCGGATGCTGTCACAAAAGGGATCGCACCAGACCTACATGAAAACATGCTGACAGCTATGCTCCAGACGGCTCAAAAAACTGATCCTCATCAACATTTTGGCCGCCATGGTAATGAAAGCTACAAGGCCCTTGGCTACCTACCCGATGATTTTCACGAAAGTGTGAGCCACAGCCTAGATTATGCTTATAGTGATTTTTGCATTGCTACCGTTGCCAAGCAATTGGGGCATACAGAAACAGCCGCTCGCTATGCTGCTTCCAGCCTCTCCTACCGAACATTGTATGACGCCCAAACGGGCTTCATGAGGGCGCGATCCACTAATGGAAACTTTAAAGAACCCTTCTCTCCTACCAGCTGGGGAGGAGATTATGCAGAATGCTCTGCCACCCAAGCTACTTTTGGAGCCTTACACGACCTCTCCGGTCTGATAGAGCTAATGGGCGGTAAAAAAGCCTTCACCCAACGACTGCTGGATCTGGCCAATCAAAAACCTCAATTTGATGTAAGAGGATATGGCTATGAAATCCATGAAATGAGTGAAATGGCCCAAGCTCCATTTGGGCAGATCGCCATCTCCAATCAACCCAGCTTTCACATTCCCTACCTCTTCCGTCACAGCCTTCATCCCGAATACACCAATCTCCTGATCCACCAGATCCGTTCCCAAACTTTCCATCAAGATTTCCAAGCCTATCCAGGTGATGAGGACAACGGTAGCCTATCTGCTTGGTACATCTGGTCAGCCCTTGGACTCTATCCAACCTGCCCAGGAAAACCAATCTATGATCTGGGCCTTCCTCTCTTTAAAGAAGCCCTTCTCCATATTCCCAAGCAAGAGCTCAAGATTTGCGCCAACTCACACACTGCAGGCGCCTATTTCATCCAAAAAGCCCTGTTAGATGGCAAAGAGAAACAAGAGGTTTCCCATCAAGATCTCCTTGAAGCCCAAGTACTCCAATTTGAGCTTTCTTGGCTCCCCCCACAAGCATAAGAAAAAGTCGTCTGAAAACAGACGACTTTTTTTCTGTTATTCATCTCCTACTTGATAGTAGATCGAGCCTTGTTCCCCAAAACTAGCGATACCAACACCAGTCCACAAGCGGTTTTTAGAGGCATCTGATGTGTCCTTAAAGACGACTTGTCCTTGATCATCGACCTGATCACCAATGGTTACTCCCGCAGGAATATACTCCAACAAGAAGCCCCCATCACGACCACCATAAATGCCTTCTGATGCTGTTCCATAATCCGTCAAAGAAGCTCCATAGCCCTCTAACTCTTGTGAGACCAACCCTTTGTCGTTAAAGACCAGCTTGTTTCCTTTATCATCTTGCCAGACCCCAGCAATACTGCTGTAATCACCATTGGCAATCGCTTCAAGATCCATTTTCTTCACTTCTTTTTTCTCTTCTTTTTTTTCTTTCTCCTTCACTTCCGAACTAGAAGCATCCGTCTTTTTGACTTCAGAAGAGGTCGTCGTTTGACTAGAGGAGGCGGTTGATTTTTTGCTCGCTCCCCGTTGCGAACAAGCTACCAACAGAACCACACTGAGAAGACTCACAAGAATTGCACCAACTTTTTTCATTTAAAATTCCCCATACATTTTTTAATTTAAAGCCCTTTCATTGTAACGTATTTTCAAGCATTTGACAAGCTTCACTCCCCATTTTTAATCAAAAAGAGACCGGGATAATCAGTCCTAGTCTCTCTTTTGATACAGCTCTTAATGAGCCAGCATTTCCTGTGCCACTTCTAAACCAGATAAGTTGGAAGGATAATAAGTTGGCCAATTTTCTAACTCATCATAAAGCGCCTCTTGACTCTTTCCTCCATGGAAAATGTGGAAGTGAGCTGCCTTTACCGGGGTAATTTCATGGTCACTAAATTGAACATATTTGAAGTCTCCCGCATCGCTCTCTTTCGCTTCAAAGAGATAACGAACACCACGATTCCCCTTCTTATAAGTCAAAATGTGCTTACCTACGTATTTATAGGTATATTTCTTAGAAGATCCTTTTTGATAAAACTCCATTGAATCCTTATCAATCTTAATCCGATCAATATCTGTTTGATAACCCTTGGTATAATATTCCTTATACTCAGCAGCAGTCATAGTTGGATTTAATTTTGCCTTATAATCAAAGACCTGATCCAGAGTTCCATCTTGCAAGTATGGATAAACTGATTTCCAATCACCCGCATAATTTGCTAAGCTACGATCCTTCACTTGACTATCCTCGAAATAGCCCTTTTGAACTGTCTTAGCATCTTCTTCATGTTCAGGTTGAATATCCTTACCAGCTTGTGACGTTGTTTTCTCTAGCGCCTTCAGATTTTCCTTCATAACAGACACGTAGTCTTCGCCATCTTTCATTTCTTGATCCGTCAAGCTTTCCAAAGGATTTAAGACAGCCAACTCAACACCAGCTTCAGAAGACAAGGTTTTCGCCAAGGACTTAGAAGCATTTTCCTCAAAGTAAATGACCTTGATCTCATTTTTCTTGATATACTCTGTCAATTCACGCAATCGTGCAGCAGAAGGCTCACTATCAGGTGAAATCCCTGAAATGGCCACCTGGTTTAAGCCATAATCCAAGGCCAAGTAACGGAAAGCCGCGTGTTGGGTCACGAAATTCTTTTGTTTCGCATCTTTCAACCCATCTTGATAAGCTTGATCCAAGGCCTGTAATTTCTTTAGATAGGCTTGGGCATTTTTCTCAAACGTCTTTTTCTTATCTGGATAAGCTGCCACCAACTGATCACGAATCGACTCTACCATCTTCATAGCACGATGTGGAGAGAGCCAAAGGTGAGGATCATATTCATGATGGTGTTCTTCGCCCCCTTCGTGTTCATGTTCCTCTTCCAATCCAGGAAGCAAGACCATGCCCTTGGTAGCATCGATCACTTTGGTTTTCTTATCCTTCATTGATTTCAAAAGATTTGGAACCCAGGTTTCCATGTTTTCATTTTCATAGACGAAAACATCCGAATCTTGAATCATAGCCCGCCCCTTAGCAGACAATTCATATTCATGAGGCTCTGATCCCGCTCCAATGAGCAGGTCTACCGTTCCTTCATCTCCGACAATATTTTTTGTAAAATCATAAACAGGATAGAAAGTGGTCATCACTTTTAATTTCCCATTTTGACTCTGACTTTTGCCACAAGCTGTCAAAACAAGTGTTAAAGCCACTAACAATAACCAACCAAATTTTTTAACGTTCATATCTACTTCCTCAAACGTGATCCAAGATTCACAAGCAAGAACAGTGCCACAAATAAAAGCGTGATGCTGGCACTCGCTGGTGTATCTGCAATATAAGACAAAATCAACCCACTAAACATCCCGATAAAACCAATGATGACCGCAATCAGCATGACCCCACGGAAGTTCTTCCCTAATTTCAGCGCAATACTAGCCGGTAAGACCATGATGGTTGAAACCAATAACGATCCTGCTGCAGGAATCATTAAGGCGATAGCAACCCCCGTTACCACATTAAATAAGATAGACATAGTCCTAACCGGAAGGCCATCTACAAAAGCCGTATCTTCATCAAAAGTCAAAATATACATAGGCCGCAAGAATAAGGCTGTTAACACTAATACAACGAAAGCAATCACAAATAAGGCGATCACCTGTTCATCCGTAATGGTTAAAGTAGAACCAAACAAATACTGATCCAAGCTCATCGAGCTCTTTCCACCACCACGCATCAGTACTAAAGCTAGGGCAAGACCAGTGGACATTAAAATTGCCGTCCCGATCTCCATAAAGTCCTTAAATAAGGTCCGCAAATACTCAAGAAAAACCGCAGCTATAATGACAATGATCATAGTCGAGAGCGTCGGAGAGATCCCAAGAAAAAGTCCAAAAGCGACACCTGCAAGAGAGACGTGACTTAGCGTATCACTCATCAGACTCTGCCGTCTTAAAATCAAGAAAATCCCTAATACAGGAGAAAAAAGACTCATGGCAACCATAGCCAACAAGGCCCGTTGCATAAAATCATACTGGAATAAATCAAGCATGGTCACCCTCCCCTTCTGTATCATGGACGTTAAAACATCTCCAAGGAGAGCTCTGGTCGCGAACCAAATGAATATTCCGATCCGCAAATTGGTTAACCTCTTCAGGATCATGCGTAATCATCAAAACAGATTTTTGATGGTGATGTGCACTGTGATGCATTAACTCATAAAAATCACTCTTTGTCGTTGCATCCATCCCTGTCGTCGGTTCATCTAAAACAAAGATATCCGGATCTGAAGCAAACATCCTAGCAATGACGGCCCGCTGTTTCTGACCACCAGACAAAGAACCAATCGCCCGATCCTTGAACTCCAGCATTCCAACAGATTCTAAACTCTTCAGAATATGTTTTTCATCGTGCTCATTCAACTTTCGAAACCAGCCTTTACGAGGATACCGACCTGACTTCACAAATTCATAGACCGTACTTGGAAATCCAGCATTAAAACTAGCAATCTGTTGTGGCAAATAAGCAATCCTTAACTTCTTTCCCTTAACATTCGTCTTTGAAATCTCAACTGTCCCGACCTTGGGCTGTAAAATGCCAAGACTAGCCTTAATCAAGGTTGACTTAGCAGCTCCATTCTCACCAGTCAGCGTAACAAACTCTCCACTATCTAAGTAGTAATTGATCCCTTCCAGAACCGGTTCTCGATCATAATAGAACGATAAATTTGAAACCGTAATATACCTCAAACTATAACTCCTCTTCCAATAAATCTAAAAACCGCGAAATGACCCCTTGCTCATTCTTAGTAAACTTCGACAAAACATCCTCATAAGTGTGAAGGGTATGCTGATGGTGGTGCTGATGCTCTAATGCAATCGGCTTACCAATTTCAGTTAAGCGATAATAGAGAACCCGAGCATCATTTTCATCTCGATAAGTCTCCAGCATTCCCTGACTTAATAAGGGCTTCACGGCCTTCGTGATAGCAGCCTGACTGACATTCAATTTCTTAGCTAAAACAGAATTGGTTAGAGCTTCATCAGCAACCAGCATCAAAATATGTTCCTGAGTGTTGGTTAATGAAACACCACTTGTACAAGAACCAACTAAAATCTCATGCTGATTTTCTGATAACAATAAAATAGAATTTAAAAATCGATCGATTTTATTTGCAACTTCAGACAAAATTAACTCCTTCTAATTCACCAAAAGAAACTTTACCGGTTAATTATATCATAAAAAAGAAAAAAATAAAACAAAAAAAGGAGTAAAACTCCTTTATAATCTATACCGGCGGCCGGGGTCGAACCGGCACGTCCTTGCGGACACTGGATTTTGAGTTCTATTCATACATTTTTTAAATCTTATAACCTTGATTTAATAGGGTTTTAAGACTTTTAAATCTTGCAAAATAGACTCATTTTTCAAATTTTAGTAACTTTTTGGTAACACTCCATACCTTATCGTTCTAAGAGCATCATCGGAGAATAGACGATGTGTTCAAACAGGTTATATTCATCCAGAGGTACTCAAGACAGTTGTACGTTCATTTGAGGTATATGGAATGTTAATAAACTAGACATAAATTAGGTCTAATTTTTGTATAAACGACTCTAATATTTTTCTTTTAGAAAATTCCTAAAGCATTTTTTACTACTCTAATACCATCATCAATACTTTGTACTGACCCCAAAAAGTTAGACAATTAATTTACACAAAATTATTGACAGTATCAAATAAAATCAGATAGATTGAACTAAATGATTACCCAGAAGTAACTTCCATAATTCTTTTCACACTCTCATCTTTTTCAACTAGAAAGCAATCTGGAAAAGTCATCTGTTCCCATTTTTTATAATCAAAACTTGGATCAAAATGATTGATTAAGATTCCTAACAAATTTCCATGAGAGCTTAGTAAAATGGTTTTATCTGAGTATCTTTCTTCCAAGTCCTCTATCAAATCTAGGATTCTCTTTAATGCTTCTCGATTAGACTCACCTCCAATAAGTGATTTATCTGGATTTTGCCATAAATATTGAATCGTTTCTTCAAACTCAGAATCTTCAATAAATCTTGAGGATAATTTTCTTTCACGTAAACGATCATCAAGCACTATCTTATCAAATTGTACAGGAGAACTATTTACTGTCTCAAAAGCTCGCTTAAAAGGACTAGAAAAATAGTAATCAATATTAAAAGAATTCAAAAACTCCAACTGCTTAAGAGATGCAAATCCTTTTTCCGATAAAGTTCTATTAAAATCATCACTCGAAAATCTCGAATGAGCATGTCTAAGTAAAATATAAGAATTGTTCATAAATTATAATTACGCTGAAAATACATATAAGGAGGAAAGTTGTTTTATAAGCTCATATTATCTTACTTAACTATAATTGTCAAATCAGTTACGGAGTGTTAATAAAATAAGCTTTCAATCTGCATTAAAATAATCATAAACCTCTTTAAAAAGGGTATGCAATATTTCTTGCTCTTCTTCATCTAAATTATATTCAGAGACTAGCTCATCCATATAGTCAAATACAGTGAGATGATTTTTTATTCCATTCATAAAAATCGCAAATTTCAGATCATTTAGTTCATTTTTATTAAACTCTTTTAACTTCTTCATATCAATTCTAGTAATTGGATGAGGAATAACATCTAGAGTACTGTAAATTGTTTTTCCTAATAAATAATCTGTCGTTGTATCAAACAACTTCGCTAATTTGACAACGGCTTCTAAATTAGGCTCTAAAGTTCCATTCTCCCAACGAGAATAAGTACCTTGTTGTACACCAATCATCTCAGAAACTTGTACTTGAGTTAACTTCTTACTCTTTCTCAGTTCCTTAAGACGATCTCCAAAAGAATCATTATTAAACATTGTATCCTCTTAAATATTCGGTTCGGTATATTTTGGCTTGACAAAATATTCTAAACGGTATAAAATGAAATTATTCCATAAGGAATATTTATTTTGAGATTAAATATTCCATTGAGAATATTATAGCATAAAAGGAGGTAAAAGCGTATGTAACTAGTTGTCGATTTAAAAAATTTTAATAAAGGAGGTAAGATTCGACAAAATAAAAAAATCTTGAAACAAATGTGCCGTTCGTTCCAAGATCAAAACATATTATATAACAATTATACCACAGAAAACTCTTCAGTTGCACAAGAAAATTTCGGAGGTTTCACAAAAAGATGACTAATAAAGAGTTAGTCAATCAAATTTCTGGCCTAAACTCTACCTCTACTCTTAAAAATTGGATTCAACTGATTAAAGAGATAAGTGGCAAGGAATTTAAAAAAATTAAAATTCCTATCAGTAGAAATCCCAGAACTCATCAATTAAGTTATACAGTTACCTATGACTTTACAGACGAAGACCTTAGACAATTTCAAAAGTTAGCTAAACTAAAACTTGAAGTAGGTCTAAAAGAAGCTATACAAGCCGTATTTGGGAGTCTAGCAGACAATGAGCCTGAATCCCTAAACCAAGTAATAGATGAGCTCTACGATGAACTGAGCGCCTTAAAACAGGAATTTAAGCGAGAAATGCGACTGATAAAAATTGAGAATACCAACCTAAAAAAGAAAATCCAAGATATTGAAGAGTCGATGCAAACCGGCTTACTAGGGTTTGTTAACAAGAGGTCAAAAAATAGGTTCGGCTAATAGCGAGTTTTCGGCTGAGCCATGAGGCAGAAAGCCGAAAATGAGCGTAGATGCGGACGGACCATTTTTGACCGATAGGGTGTGTAGTAACACCACCCTCTGCAAGTTAGGTGTACCATCGAAAGAATTCAGTATTGCCAAGGGTTTCGGAGATTTTAAGGGTGGCAAAATTAGGCAAAAAGTTGAATCAAAATCTATGGCAAAAAATGAACATTTACGTTCTGTATTTGACTGGATTCAAATTCAGTTTGAAAAGACTGAATTTTCGCCAAGAGAAATAATCGAAGACATTCTATTTCTTGACTATGACCTATTTATTGAGAATAAAGGGAGCCTTAAATACTATAACTATGATAGCCAGCTTCATTATGGGAATATCCGTATCTACTATGGAGCGAAAGAGTCGTCCTACATGCTTGTCATGTCAGGACAGGCACTCGAGTTCTATAGAGATATGGTATTAGATCCAAATAGTCTGTCCGAAAGACAGTTTCTGAACAACCTCTACTACAATTACAATCAATTTTCAGTAAGACGAATTGATATTGCAATAGATGATTTTAATGAAACACCCTATTTCACTCCTAATCAGCTTCTAAAGATTTGTCAGAAGAAACGCTTTATATATGGAAAAAGCACCTACTACAATACCTACGGAGATGAAACAATCGGACAGACCTTATATTTGAGAAAACCCAATGATGATGAAAGACTTAGAATTTACGATAAACGCTTAGAACGAGCTGAGAAGCTCGGTATCAGCAAGCGGTATATAGAAAATTGGATAAGAACGGAGTTAGAACTTAGGAAAGAAAAAGCTCACTACTTCATTCAAGAATGGTTGCATTCAGAAATAGATCTTCTCAACTTTACCAAGGGATATCTCAAAGAAAAAGTGAGGTTCTATAGTGATAGTCAATTCTCAAAACCTTTGAGATCTTGGGAAAAGTTTTTAGGTCACTCAAAACCTGTCTCTATCATTATTTCAAAATCAAAAACAGAACTAGAACAAAAATTAGAATGGTTTACCTATAAAGGTTCTGGAGCTATTCTAAAAGCGTATAAATTTCTATACGACAATAACTTACTGCATGAGTATGAGAAGTCTAACTATCTCGCACTCAACAATATGGAATATCCACCAGATTTAGCAAGTGGATTAATAGAACGGGCAATTCTCTTTAAAAGAGAGGATTTAATCCCTACAATCAAAGAAAATATCAAAAGGAGAAATTAACTATGGCAAAAATGCTTTCACAAAATGACTGGAATTTTAATAACATTGGAACAAAATTTGAATTGGATGAAGTTATTCCAAAATTTGAAACGGAAGTCCGAGCAGATGCAAACGGAGAAATTATCAAAAACCGAGATGGTAGCGAAAGACGTTTTAATACCGATAAAATCATTGGTTGGAAATACAATGTAACGATCAAGGATGGACAATTCAAAAAGAAATCAACCCAAGTCTCAGTAGATAATCCAGAAGCTTTAGTCGATAATGACTATATCCAAGCAATGGATCAAGTACCAGTTACATTTGACAATTTACAAGCCACTATGATTAGTTCAACGATGTATTACAAAGCGGATGCTATCCATTTAGTAGATGTAAAACAAAAATAAGTATAAGACAAGGGGAGTTAATCCTCCCCTTACTTAATCTAATTAGAAAAGGAGATAACATGATTAAAACTGTAACAAAAGATGACCTTATCGAACTTGGATTTGCTCCAGGAACTGCAAGAAAGATTATCCATACTGGCAAATTACTATTAGTGAATCGTGGTTTTAATATCTACGATAACAAACGGATAGGTACAATTCCAGCTAGTGTCGCTGAAGAACTACTAGGAATTGAACTCCAGAAAGAAGCATAATGAATGACTATTCGTAAAACTAAAAGTGGTAAATGGACCGTTGATGTTTCTAATGGTTTCCACCCCGTCACACAAAAAAGAATACGTATCATTCGAAAAGGATTAAAATCTAAAAAGGAAGCCCTAGAACTAGAACAACATATCCGAGTTGTAGAATTAAAAGAAAAACAATTTGACTTTGTAGTAACAACAGATATGTTATTCCAATTGCTTGAAGAAGACGATTTGAAAAATGGCAGAAAAATAAGCTATACAAGTACACAAAGAAACAATTATGAGCGTCATATTAAACCATATTTTAAAAATACAAATTTAAATAAATTAACGTATGACCATATATTCGAATTTCGTGAATACCTAAAAACAAAACCTAAAAAACAAAATGAAAATGAAACTTTAAGTTATAATACAATTAATAAACTTCTAATTCTACTTAAAAAAATTTTTGACACTGGTATAAGAAAATCCCTTATTGATAAAAATCCTGTTGAGAATCTGAGAAAATTACCAATTAGGAAGCCTAATATCAAATTTTGGAGTATAGAAGAATTCACGAGATTTAGAGAACTTATTCAAGATGATGAAACAAGCTATGACCTGTTTTTCGTAATTGCTTTCTTTACTGGGATGAGAATGGGAGAAATACTCGCATTGAACTGGAATGATATAAATCTATTAACAAATACAATTTTCGTTACCAAAACGGTATACTTTGTAAATAATACAAGCTACATTAATACAACAAAAACACGATCAGGAACTAGAAATATTACAATCAATCAGAAATTAACGGAAATGCTAAAAGATTGGAAAGAAAAACAAAAAGAAAAACTTAAGGAATTTACCAAAAATACTGACGAACTACAAATAATACAGAGTACACCAATAACTATTACAAAAAATATGATTGATAAGAAGTTTAAGCAAATACTAGAAAGGGATAAAGATTTAAAGAGAATAAGAATTCATGATTTAAGACACTCTCATGCATCATTACTTATAAATCAAGGGGAAGATTATCTTGTTGTTAAAGAAAGATTAGGACACGCATCTATTACGACAACAATTGATACTTATTCCCATTTGTACCCTAGCAAACAGAAAACATTGGCTAATAAACTTGATGATTTATTTTAAAATGGAAAAAATTGGTAACTCGACACACAACAAAGAAAAAAAGACAAGGTCCGAAAACCTTGTCTTTTAAACTATACCGGCGGCCGGGGTCGAACCGGCACGTCCTTGCGGACACTGGATTTTGAGTCCAGCGCGTCTGCCAATTCCGCCACGCCGGCATAAATTTAACTGGGGTAGCTGGATTCGAACCAACGCATGAGGGAGTCAAAGTCCCTTGCCTTACCGCTTGGCTATACCCCAATAATAATAATAAATAGGCGAGTGATGGGGATCGAACCCACGCATGCCAGAGCCACAATCTGGTGTGTTAACCACTTCACCACACCCGCCATAATTATTAACACGGGCAGTAGGAATTGAACCCACACTGAAGGTTTTGGAGACCTTAGTTCTACCTTTAAACTATGCCCGTAAAGCATGGAAGGGGAGGGATTCGAACCCCCGAACCCGAAGGAGCGGATTTACAGTCCGCCGCGTTTAGCCTCTTCGCTACCCTTCCTGATTATTGAATTGATGGCGCGAGACGGAATCGAACCGCCGACACATGGAGCTTCAATCCATTGCTCTACCAACTGAGCTACCGAGCCAAATTGCGGGAGCAGGATTTGAACCTACGACCTTCGGGTTATGAGCCCGACGAGCTACCGAGCTGCTCCATCCCGCGTTAATATTAAGGAGGATGTGGGATTCGAACCCACGCACGCTTTTACACGCCTGACGGTTTTCAAGACCGTTCCCTTCAGCCGGACTTGGGTAATCCTCCAAATATATAGTCCGTACGGGATTCGAACCCGTGTTACCGCCGTGAAAAGGCGGTGTCTTAACCCCTTGACCAACGGACCATACTATTAATGGGCACGAGTGGACTCGAACCACCGACCTCACGCTTATCAGGCGTGCGCTCTAACCACCTGAGCTACGCGCCCAAGTTAAAAAACTTGGTAATGAACTTATGTTCAAAGCGGGTGACGAGAATCGAACTCGCGACAACAGCTTGGAAGGCTGTAGTTTTACCACTAAACTACACCCGCTTAAATGGGAGTTAACGGGATCGAACCGCTGACCCTCTGCTTGTAAGGCAGATGCTCTCCCAGCTGAGCTAAACTCCCTTATGGTCGTTTAACTCAGCCAACGGTCAGAAACTGCGTTTCTCTTATCCGCCGATTGGAATCTCGATTCCCTCTCCATTCCAACTAAGCTAAACTCCCAAATGAGCCTAGTATCTACTAGGCTCAATCTCT
>NZ_JAPVYV010000009.1:0-86309 GCF_041432055.1 Streptococcus sp. 27098_8_186 | reverse complement strand
ACTTTTTTTAAAAAATTTTTACTTTCTTGAAAGTTTTTTTACTTTTTTAGTTTATATTAAAAAATCAGGAGCATCAATACCCCTGATTCCTCTATAATTTAATTGATGTTTTCAATCTCTTTTTGATCTCTATTCTTTTACTTCCAATAGACCGATATCTCCGTCTTCTCTACGGTAGATAACATTAGTTGTGTTGTCTTCTGCATCACGATAAATGAAGAAATCGTGTGCTAATAGATCCATTTGAAGGATCGCTTCATCTATATCCATTGGTTCTAGATCAATTGTTTTTGAGCGAACAACTTTTTCTGTGGTTGTTGCTTCTTCTACAACTGCATCGGTAAACAATTTACCTGCACCAGATTTAACACGATTTTTCTTTTCGATTTTTGTTTTATTCTTACGAATTTGACGTTCAATTTTATCCACAACCAGATCAATTGAACCGTACATATCTTGAGAGACATCTTCTGCACGCAGTGTAATAGATCCAAGTGGAATAGTTACTTCTACTTTTGCGGTCTTTTCACGGTAAACTTTTAAGTTTACTCGAGCGTCTAGCTCTTGATCTGCCTGAAAATATTTTTCAATCTTTTCGAGTTTAGAAACGACATAGTCGCGAATGGCTTCTGTTACTTCTAGGTTTTCACCACGGATACTATATTTAATCATATTAGTACCTACTTTCTAAACATTATGTTTTTATTTATATGTATATTATAACGCTTTCATAAAGTTTTTGCAAATCTTTTTTTACCTTGCGATTGAAAATGTCTTTATTTCTTTCACACCTTTTTCAATTAGTAGGCGCTTCATTAATTCGATTGTTTTGCCCGTTGTGTAGATGTCATCGAAGATAAGATATTTCTGCTTTTTTGAAACTTCTTCTTTTAATTGAAAGTGTTGAGAGGTTTTTAATCTTTCTTCTCTTGTTTTTTTTGATTGGGCTAAGCTGTCTTCTTTTTGGAAGAGACTGCTGTACTTTATTTCTGCAAAATCTAATATAGTCGATACTTGATTGAATCCTCTCTCCTGCTTTTTTTCATGGCTGATTGGAGTCGGTATTATCGTATAGCTTTTATACTTTTTCAAGGCTTTTTTGATTTCACATGCAAATACCATTCCTAATAAACGATCGCCTTCAAATTTATATCGCTTGAAATAGTCCTTCATTGCTGCATTATATCTAAATAATGATTCATGTTCGACCATATTCCCCTTTTGTATCCAGTATTCGCAATCTTTACATACTTTCTCCTCCTTATCTTTATAACATCTAGGACAATGGATTTCACCAATTTGTTCGAAGTCTTCTTTGCATTCTTTGCAAATCCATTCTTCTTGTTGATTCATAAAAATAAGGTCTGTGAAATGTTCACCAGTTTTCAACTCTTTCGTACAAAGCAGACATTCTTTCAAAATCCAGCCTCCTGATTCATTTCCTTTATTTCCTTAATCGCTTTCTTCATTTCTCGTGTTATGCCATCTGATAGGAAAAGTAGTTTACCTGTTGGTCTTTCTTTACTTCGACCGACCCTTCCTGAAATTTGTACGAGGGCACTTTTAGTAAATAATTTGTGATTACTTTCTAAAACAAAGACATCTACAAATGGAAAAGTCACTCCTCTTTCTAAAATTGTTGTCGAGACTAGCATGGTTATGGCTCTGTTTCTAAACTCTTCTACCATTCGTAGGCGGTCTGTTGTCTGTGAGGATACAAAACCTACTGTTTCTTTTGGAAAGTATTTTTTTAAATTCTCAGTAAATTGTTGTCCTAATTCTATCTCAGATACAAAGATTAACAATGGGTAGTGAGTCTGTCTTTGTTTCTTGATCAGTTGCAATAGTTGGTAAGGGATTCTTCCTTTTTCTATTTTTTCTCTAATTTTCGGCACCCATTTTATTTCAGGGACCACTAGTGGGTTCCCATGAAATCTTCTTGGAAGACTATAACGAATGATTTCTTTTTTCTTGACCTTTTTATCTAACTCATCTGTAGAGGTTGCTGTTAAATATAGGGTATTTCCCTCTTTTTTTATTGCATTCTGAGCTGCTTTATATAAGATTGGATTGTCCACATAGGGAAA
Organism: Streptococcus sp. 27098_8_186; assembly: GCF_041432055.1. Lineage (NCBI taxonomy): Bacteria > Bacillati > Bacillota > Bacilli > Lactobacillales > Streptococcaceae > Streptococcus > Streptococcus sp. 27098_8_186. The sequence continues at coordinate 84,222 of NZ_JAPVYV010000009.1, read as the reverse complement.
CGCATCTACTTCATCTATAATAAGGAGATCAAAGGCCTGATAAAACTTTAGCAATTGATGGGTTGTAGCGATCACCAAGGGTGTTCTAAAATAGGGTTCCGATTCTCCATGAAGTAAAGAGATGGGGCAGGAAAAATCTTCCTTCATCCTTCCGTACAGTTCGATACAGACATCGATTCTTGGGGTAGCAATACAGACTGCTTTTCCTGCCTTGATCGCTGTTGCTACAACCTGATACATCATTTCCGTTTTTCCAGCTCCTGTCACAGCATGTACCAAGGCATGTTTTCCTGCTTTAACTGCTTGGATAAGTCCTTCAGATACCTCTTGTTGATAGGAAGTCAAGGTCCCTTTCCAGTTTAGCACCTCTTGACCTTCAAAGTCTCGCTGTGCAATAGTATAAAGTTTTTGATCACTCCGGATCCTTCCCAATTGGATACAGGCTCTACAATACAGCACCTCCTCACTCAACTTCCAAAGTTTCTGATCAATCAAACTGCCACATCGAAAGCAATGGTACCTTCCATTCTCTTTTTCTATAGCTGGAAGTTCTTGGGCAATTTCTTTTAGATCATTTGTCATTTGACTCTCTGTTAAGAGTCTTCCATAAGAATCTTCTATCTTCATACTTATTAATTCGCAAAAGTTGGAGAAAATCATTCTTTTTTGTAAAATAAGAATATGGAATATGTTACATTTAAAGAGAACGGCACTGTTCAAGAAGAAATCAAAAAATCAAAATTCATTTGTCATGTCAAGCGAGTCTCCTCTGAAGAGGAAGCTAGAGATTTTATCAATGCCATCAAAAAGGAACACTATAAGGCTACACATAACTGCTCTGCTTTCATCATTGGAGAACAAAGTGATATCAAACGAACCAGTGACGATGGAGAGCCTAGTGGAACAGCTGGGGTACCGATGTTAGGAGTTTTGGAGAATCATCGCATCACTAATAGTTGTGTCGTGGTTACCCGCTATTTCGGAGGTATTAAATTAGGTGCTGGCGGTCTGATTCGTGCTTATGCTGGAAGTGTGGCACAAGCAGTTCGAGAAATTGGACTAGTAGAAATCAAAGAGCAAGTGGTTCTTGGGATCACACTTTCTTATTCCCAATACCAAGAATTTGCTAATTTCTTAAAAGACCATCAATTGGCGGAACAAGATCCAATGTTCACAGATCAGGTGATGACAACTATTTTTGTGGATAAAGAAAACACAAACTCTATCACAGCAGCTTTAGTCGAATTTTACAATGGTAAAGTCATTATTAAGGATCAAGGAATTCGTGAGGTTGAAGTACCCCTGCTTTCTGTAGAAAAATAATTAAAATACTATCGGCAACGATAGTTTTTTTTTATCACACCCATAAAATTTCTATATTTTACATTCTTCCCGCAAGGGACTATACTTGTTAGTATCAAGAAAACCTAGAACTGAGGTATATTATGGCTATTTATGAAAATATTACAGAACTGATTGGGAACACTCCGATTGTCAAATTGAACCGTCTTGTTCCTGAAGGAGCTGCAGATGTCTATGTCAAACTCGAAGCTTTCAATCCTGGATCATCTGTTAAAGACCGGATTGCTTTGAGCATGATTGAAAAAGCTGAAGCGGATGGCTTGATCAAACCAGGTGATACCATTGTCGAAGCAACTAGTGGGAACACAGGGATTGGCTTGTCATGGGTTGGCGCAGCTAAAGGCTACAAAGTTGTGATTGTCATGCCTGAAACTATGAGTGTGGAACGTCGTAAAATCATCCAAGCCTATGGAGCTGAACTCGTTTTGACTCCTGGAAGCGAAGGAATGAAAGGCGCTATCGCTAAAGCTGAAGCAATCGCTGCAGAAAGAAACGGCTTCCTTCCTCTTCAATTTGAAAACCCTGCTAACCCAGAGGTACATGAAAGAACAACAGGACAAGAAATCGTTGATGCCTTTGGAAAAGATGGTTTAGATGCTTTTGTCGCAGGTGTTGGTACTGGTGGTACTGTTTCTGGTATTTCTCATACTTTGAAAAAGAATAATCCTGCTGTCAAAGTCTATGCCGTTGAGGCCAATGAATCTGCAGTCCTTTCTGGCGAAAAACCTGGACCACATAAAATCCAAGGGATTTCAGCTGGTTTTATCCCAAATACTTTAGACACTAATGCATATGATGGTGTTCGTCGCGTATCTTCAGAAGAAGCTTTCGAACTTGCACGCGCTATCGGTGGAGCTGAAGGATTCTTAGTCGGTATCTCAAGCGCAGCTGCTATCTATGCTGCTATTGAAGTCGCAAAAGAATTGGGTAGCGGTAAAAAAGTTCTTGCTCTTGCACCAGATAATGGAGAACGCTACCTTTCTACTACCCTTTACGAATTTGAATAATTCTCTATATCAAAAAAACTTCGGTGGGTTTCATCAACCTATCGAAGTTTTTATTTTTTTTCTTGTTTGCTGAAGAATGCTTTTCCTTCTTTGACCCAGGTCGGCATCTGTTGGGCTAAGGGCGCAAAACCACTCTTGTGGCGGTCATTTGAAAAACGATGGTGTCGAATACTTCGTTGTGGTGTTTCTTCTAGTGTTCTCAGAGAGAGACTAGCTTTCTTAGAATATTCATCAACATCGATGACTTGGACAAAGACTTTTTCTCCAATTGAAAGAATATCATGAATATTACTTACATAACCACTTCTAATCTCTGAGATATGAATTAAGCCCTTGACACCTGACTCTAGTTCGACAAAGGCACCATAAGGTTGAATGCCTGTAATGGTCCCCTCTAACTTATCTCCAATTTTCATATTAGTCCTCAATTTCGACGGTTTCAATCACGACATCTTCTACCGGCTTATCCATCATCCCTGTCTCAACAGCCGCGATCTCATCCAACACAGCAAAAGAAGCTTCATCCATCAATTGTCCAAATACGGTATGGCGTTGATCTAGGTGAGGAGTTCCCCCTTCTGTCGTATAGATTTCGGCAATTTTTTCAGGCCAGCCACCGCGGACCAATTCCTTTTTCGAATATGGGAGATGTTGATTTTGTACAATAAAGAATTGGCTGCCATTTGTGTTTGGTCCAGCATTTGCCATCGAAAGGGCTCCGCGAATATTGTACAATTCTTTTGAAAACTCGTCTTCGAAGCTCTCCCCATAGATGGATTCACCACCCATACCTGTGCCTGTTGGATCTCCCCCTTGGATCATAAAATCTTTAATAATCCGATGGAAAATGACACCATCATAATAACCAGACTTTGCAAGAGCTACAAAGTTTGCAACTGTTTTTGGCGCTTGATCTGGGAACAATTGAATGTTCATCTCACCGTGATTGGTTTTGATCACAGCGACAGGACCGTCAACCGTAGCAAGTTCTAACTGTGGTAATGTCAATTCTTTTTCAACCATATTTAACTCCTCTAAGGCATAGAATATGCCATCTTCTTCCAGATTCTTAGTAATATAATCAGCTTTTTCTTGTAACTCTGGGGCAGATTTTCCCATTGCGATACTAATTCCAGCATAATCAAACAGTTCTAGATCATTTAATCCATCCCCAAATACTAAAACATTCTCTGGCTTCAAGCCCAAATGATTTACAAGATGAGAAACTCCTGAAGCTTTTGAAGCTTCAAAGCGGACAACATCTGACGAATGGGGATGCCACGAAACTAGGCGCAAGTCCTCTTGCAAAGAAGGGGGCAACTCTAGCTCACTATCCTTTTCATCAAAGGTCCACATTTGGAAAATAGGTTCTTTCAAATGCAGATCTGGATCTACGGGTAAGTTGGGATAAATGATGTCAATTGCATCACTGATCAAGGGTGTCCGATTAGACAGGGTAGCTTGATGACTAGCCACTAACCCATAATCAATCTCGGATTCTTTGGTCCAATCTACAAAAGAAGAAACGATTGCTTCATTGATTGGTGATTGGTAGATCACAGTTCCTTTTGTATCTTCTATATAGGCACCGTTTAAGGTTACTAGAAAATCAGGCTTTAAGTCCATGATTTCAGGAACAACCCCAAAAATCCCTCTGCCGGTTGCAATCCCTGTCCGGATTCCTTTTTCTTTCAATTGATGAAAGACTTCTTTGACAGATTCTGGGATCAATCCAGTTTCTTTTGCACGTAATGTATCATCAATATCAAAAAAGACGATTTTAACTTTTTTGGCTTTATAACGTAATTTTGCGTCCACTTGTCTCCCCCTTATGATCATGCTCTATTATAGCATGTTTCCTTTTAAAAATCTTCTTGATTCACCAGATGGTGTCGAAAGGCATAGACGACTGCTTGCGTCCTATCACTGACTTCCAATTTGGATAAGATGTTGGAGACATGGGTCTTCACTGTTTTTAAAGAAATAAAGAGTTCATCTGCTATTCGTTGATTTTCATATCCTTTCGTCAATAAAGCCAGAATATCTCGTTCTCTAGCTGTCAAATCATCATGCAATTCAGCATGGTTCTTTCGTGACTCAACTTTTTGACTAACTTCTGTCTCAATCGCAAATTCTCCCTTTGCAACCTTCCGGACAGCCTGTAAGATCTCAGTTGCTGACGAGGTCTTTAAAATATACCCTTTTGCACCGGCATCTAAGACAGGATAAATCTTTTCGTTATCTAAATAAGACGTCAAAATGACAATTTTAGCTTCCGGCCACTCTTTTAGGATGGCTAGAGTCGCATCGATTCCATTTAGCTCTGGCATCACAATATCCATGATGATGACGTCTGGTCTTTCTTTCAACGCCAACTCCACCCCTTCTTGCCCATTTTTCGCCTCTAAGACTTGCTCAATATCGGTTTGCATGGACAAAAAGCTTTTCAATCCCAACCGGACCATTTCATGGTCGTCTACTAATAATACTTTCATACAGTTTCCTTTTCATTTTTATCTTTTACAAGGAGGGGAACGCGAATATCCACAGCCACTCCCTTTTGAGGACTCGTTCTTATTTTAATAGTTCCCGCCATGTCCTCTACACGTTCTTGAATATTTTTCAACCCATAACTCAATCGTTCTAATTTTTCCTGCTCAAAGCCGATTCCATCATCTACCATCCGTAAATGAAGTTGTTTTCCTTCCTGATGCAAGAAGACATCCATTTGTTGAGCTCTAGCGTGTTTCAAGGTATTGCTAACAATCTCTTGGACAATCCGAAATAGATGTTCTTCCATATCTTTTGGAATGCTCACTTCATTGTGTTTGAAGACGACTGTTAGGTTACTCTTTTCCTTCAATTCTCTAAAAATCATCTCCATCCCTTCTACCAAACTTTTTCCTTCCAATTCTGTAGGACGAAGATGTAGTAGCAAGACGCGCAAATCATTTTGGGCTGTCCCTAGAATATCTGACACACCATTGAGTTGCTGCTGGATCTGACTTTTCTCTAACTCAAGGGCCTGGGCTGCCACTCCAGATAAAATCATATTGGCTGCAAACAATTCTTGACTAACCGTGTCATGTAGATCACGCGCAATTCTCTTACGCTCGATTTCCACAATTTCTTCCTCATTTCGCATCACACGATTTTCACTTTTTTGTAAATTTTCTTCTAGTCGAAGCAATTTGCTGTCCAATAAATCTAACTGTTGATTCAATTCTTTTGGGGCAATTTCTTTTCGCTGTGAAGCAGTCAGGATAGATTCTACCTTTTGTTGTACTGCATGGACCGTTACAAATTGCGTGATTTTGATAATTAAGACAACCAAAGCCGTCAATGCAAGCGTCAGACTAAAAACCAAAAATAGGAATGATTGAAGCAAGGAAATATCTGAGAGAAGTTTGCCCCACTGAAAACCAACAAAATGGAAAATGGTATGACAAATGACCGCAACCACCATTAGGGAATAGAAGTACAATAGGAGATAGTCTAATTTCTTCATGCGCGAATCACCTCAACATCCCCAACAATACCAACTAACACAATTTTTATAGAACGGTGCGATCTCCGATAATGTGCTGTTTCAATATCTATGGTTTCATTCCTCATTTTACGGACAGGAAGATCCAAAAACTTCAGATCTCCATACAGAGTGTTAATTTGTAAATGCAACTCTAAATCAATCGGTAAGATAATTTTTGTATTACCAAAACCTTTCCGGATGATCACCACATTGTCCCAATTGCAAATGGCTACCTCCTCTAAATGGAGGGTGTCATTTCCAAAAACTCGGATCACATTCAGATCTCGATACCCTCGACTTTGCTTTGAAAAATGTTGTAAATCACCAATCCATCGAGTTTTTTCCTGACGAATTTTCGTATCCTCTTCAACATCAAACACAACGGCTTCATTTTCCTTATACATATAAGGGTAGGCAATCAATAAACCATAAACCACCGCAAATAAAATGGCTGCAATCACAAAAGGATTCAGCATCACGATAAAAAACAAGAGCACACTCAGCGCGATTAATAGAAAATTCGCTTTTTGTTTGCCAAAATAGTAATACAAAAGGAGCAAAAAGAGAACCATCAAGACAACAAATCTGGAAAAATCGATTGATAAAATGGTGATCGCTGCTAATGTTAACAAAACGGCTTCAACGAAAATAAAAATTTGTATTTTCCACATAGTCTACCTCATCTTTTCCTATTTTATCAAATTTTTCCTCATTTGACTTCCGTCTGTGGTTGGATAATACGAAGAGCAAAAAAACACCCAAAAGATAGAAATCCTTTGGGTGTCCTTGGTATCGGAATGAATTGTTATTAAATAAGTTCTTTCCGATAACGGTTGTATAGAGGCATTATTTATACATGAATGCCCAGTAATAGTTACCGTCGCCATTGATGACTGCTGCTACCGCACCTTCTGTGGCATTTGGATCGAGCATTAATTCTCTCAATCCACTGTTATACCATTTCGTTGCAACCGTTGTTGCATTGTCTTCACGACGAGCTACAAAACCTGTGCTATCGTACTGACGTGAAATAGTATGGGCTTTTGGTAAGGCACGTGAGTTGTAGACATCATCTGACCAAGTCAATTCTTTTAAGCCTTGTGCTTTTCGCAATTCGTTAATCTTAGCAAAAGCTTCTTTCGCTTTATCTAACTCGATATAGTTTGTATTGTCTGTCGCTTCTACACGATAAACGAATTTCACATAGCCAAACTCAACATCTTTGTAGTTCTTGTCATCTACTCCACTCTTCAAGTTAGCGATTAAAACATAGTCTTTAGCCCATGGGTTTTCTTTAGATTGCTCAAAGAGTTCTGGGTCTTCGATTTCCCATTCTACTTTGGCATCCCAGCCAGCATTGTCAATAAATTTAGGATTCATTTTCTTAATGACATAGTCCTTAAATTCATCCACATTCTTAAATGGAAGAGCTTGACCTGCTTTAGCTGTTTCTACAAGATTTGTAGAGTAGAGCTTCACGCTTGAGTCACGATCGCTATAAGCATATTCATCATCTTTGGCATCTTCGTGGAATTTTGGATCGATCTCAGGATCTTTCGGATCTGTCATTCCATAAAGTTTCCATTTGTCTCCGTTCCATTTCCAATAAGCAGAGTAACCAGTTGCTTCTGTATCAGATGGAACATAGTAATAGTGACTTGAACCATCAAAGTAGTAGTTCTTATCTCCACGAAGGGCTACTGAGCCAGGTTTACCAGGAGGGTAGACTACTTTAGGCGCACGTCCATTCGGAGCCCATGGAAGATGTTCTAATCCTTCTGCTGGTGTCTCAACGTATGGAGGAATTTGGTTTTCACTAGGCTGATCCGATGATACCAAACCATCATTTCCTGGGACTTCAGGTTGAACCGGTTCCTCTGGCTTCGGTTCACTTGGATTTTCTGGAGTTGGAGCGAAAGGATTAAACTCTCCATCTGCCCCTACAAATGGAGGATTTTCTGGGAATACTAAACTATCAATGTTATCAAAATCAGAAGGATCTGATGGTGTAACAGGTTGATCTGGTTTATCGGTTGGATTTGGTTCTTCAGGTGTTGGTGTTGGATCCGGAGTCGGTGTTGGGACTGGATCAGGAGTAGAAGGATTTTCTGTTGAGTTCTTCACAAATACCCATTTACCATTTTTATAATAGTAATAATCCCCGTTATCCAATACATAATAATGGTAGCCATTTTCATACAAATAATGAGGGTCGTTGGCAAGGTTATTAGTAGAGTTATCCCGATTGGTTAGAGGTTTCCACTCACCATTGCGGTAGATCCGGTAAGTTCCATCACTCATCCGATAATAATGATTGCCATTCCAATAAATGTAGTTTTCATCATTTTCTAAGGAATAGCCATAGTTCCAACCATTATAGCCATAATAATTATTCCAGCTAGGATAACCATAGTTATAGCCATAATAATTGTTCCAGCTAGGATAACCATAGTTATAACCATAATAATAGTTCCAATTTGGATATCCATAGCCATAACTATAGGTCCATGGATTATAACCATTATAACCATTCCAGTTATTGTAAGCATAGTTATAATAGTTTGAACGATAAGAGGAGGTATTCCATCCTCGATTTTCTGCAGCTACTTTTGTTGCTATAAATGCCGGAACAATCATAGCTGTTGCTAGGATTGCTCGACTAACCACTCTATATTTTCTGTCCATTTAACTAATCTCCATTGGGAAAGTATAGGCGAAAGATATATCAACTATGTGCACATATTTCAAAAGTCATTCTGCCTCCCTGTATCTTAGTTCACGATATTTATCTCCACTAGTTTCAAGGCCTATTCAACTAGTAGAAAAAATCTATTCATTAACCAATTTCCTATCAAAGCAGGTCTGAACGACATTTTTACTCTTTGATTTCCTTTCATGCAAATTATAGCATGGGCCTAAATCGAAGGCAAATAATTTGATATTCAATCTATTTTCAATTTCAAATCACCTTATGTTTAATTGACTATTTTATTTTACCGATCTTGAAACCCCTTGTTTGTGAAGGGGTTCGCACAATCTATTCAAACTTAGAAAAATAGTATCTTGTAGTGGCCTTAAAGTTTTTCCCTCAACAGGGAAATAAAAAAATTACGACATAGCAATAAAAAATACAAAAAGGCTCAGAAATTCATCTGAGTCTTTTTGTATTTTTTAATCCACACCTGTAGCACTATTGCTCACTACTGCTAGAACTTTCTGTATCGGATCGTTCCGCAGAGGACGAACTAGATGTCTCTGAACTTGAAGAGGCTTTCGTGCTTGAAGAAGCCGTCACTTTAGGCTCATATACCGTTAAAACAATTCGTGTTCGGTTAATATCCACCGTACTCGAGACTTCTGGAGTTTGACTGACAATTTGACCTGCAGAAACAAATACTCCATCAGGGAGATGTTCCGTTTTTCTTAATTCGATATTGGCTTCTTTAATACCATAGATCTCAATCAAATTACTTCTAGCAAAATCATAAGTTGATCCAACATAGTTTGGCATTTCAATTGAAGTCGTTTCTTTCGCTACTTTCAAAACAATCTTGGTTTTTGAATTCAGAGAATATTGCTCTCCTGGAGCTGGGGTTTGTTCAAGAACTGTCCCTGCAGCATAATCGAAGGTCTCAACTTCTTCAATCGTGATCATTTTGCTTGATACTTTATAAGTATTTTTCAGATCTTCCTCCGCTTTAGCTCGTGTTTCTCCTACATAGTTTGGCATTTCAAAACTATTTGGACCTTTTGAAACAATCAAATCAATGCGACTTTGTTCTTTCTTTTGAGCACCTGCATTTGGATTGGTCCGAATCACATAGCCTTCTGCAACCGAATCACTGTACTCTTCTTTCTCTTCACCGACTTGAAGGTCTTGTCCCTCAATAACCGCTCTAGCTTCGGCAATGGTTTTGCCGGAAACATCTGGAACTGTTTTATTGGCTGGGCTCATATACAACAAGAAAGTAAAGGCTGCAAGAACTAGTGCAATGGCAACAAACAATACCTTGTAGCGCGCCCGCAAGCGTCTTCTTGGCTTTTTACTTGGTGCCATTGTCTGCTGGTCAGATAATGGTCGATTAGGATCTACCGAACTGATTTCACTGCGTACCTCAGAGATTGGAACAGGAGCCGTCTTTGGAGTTGGACTCACTTTTGGAAGAGTCTTTGTATCAGCTTTCGCTTGGTCTTCAAAAATCAGTTTTTTCTCATTTCTTCTCTCGTAGGACAAGCAACTTGAAAGGTCCACATACATCTCTGCCACTGATTTATAGCGATCCGTCAGTTTTTTAGCTGTCGCTTTGATCACCACATTTTCTAAAGCTTGTGGAACATTCTTATTCTCTTCCCGAATAGATGGGAGTGGCTTTTGAAAATGCTGCAAAGCGATTGTAACTGCACTATCTCCATCATAAGGAATGTGTCCTGTCAACATCTCATAGAAAATGATCCCCATCGCGTAGATGTCACTTTGCACCGTAGCTTTTGAACCGCGCGCCTGCTCAGGGGACAAATAATGAACCGACCCCAACATCGAGTTGGTCTGAGTCAAACTAGTCTCTGCGAAGGCCACTGCAATCCCAAAGTCTGAAACTTTTGCTGTTCCATCTGGTGTCAAGAGAACATTCTGTGGTTTTAAATCTCTATGGATAATGCCACGCGTATGGGCAAGACGCATAGCTAGAAGGATCTGCCCCATCAAACGAACAGCTTCTTCATTTGATAAAGGAGCATTTTCTTTGATATAGCGTTTCAAGTCTAAACCTGCAACATATTCCATTGCAAGGTATTGTTGTCCTTCTTCTTCGCCAATGTCTGTAATCCGAACGATATTTGGATGGTCCAGCTCTGCCATCGCCTTTGCTTCACGCTGAAAACGCGCAACTGCAATGGGATCCGTCTGGTAATTCGTACGCAGTACCTTGACTGCAACTTCTTCCCCATCCAAAATCAAATCACGCGCAAGATAAACATCTGCCATCCCGCCGCGTCCAATTTGTTGGATGATTTTATATCGCCCGGCAAAAATTTTGCCGATTTGAATCATGCTGCGTCCTCCTCAGTAAAGTGGAGCAGTACAACGGTGATATTATCCAAGCCTCCAGCATTATTGGCAAAACGAATCAAGGTTTGAGCTTTTTCTTCCAGTGAAACATCACTCAAGACAATGTCTCTGATTTCATCTGGGCCAATCATATTGGTTAAACCGTCACTATTGATCAAAATATAATCATCTGCTTCAACCGTCACCAAACCATAATCCGGCTCTAACTCATCTTTTTGACCAATGGACTGAGTGATGATGTTACGTTGAGGATGATGGGCAGCTTCTTCCTCTGTAATTTGACCAGCTCGCAAAAGAGCATTTACAAGAGAATGGTCACTGGTCAACTGCTGGTATTCGCCCTGACGAATGAGGCCAATCCGTGAATCCCCAACGTGGGCATAAATCACTTGTCCTTCTACAAAAGCCAAGGCTTCTAGTGTCGTTCCCATCCCTTTGTGCTCATCATCTTGCCCAGCCAAATGAATCCGACGATTCACAGCTTCTAAATGTTCTGCAAACCATTCCCGTACTTGATTAACCGTCTCGATCTCAGAAGAAACCCAAGCCGCACCTAGGTCTGTGACTGCCATTTCACTAGCAATATTTCCGGCACGGTGTCCTCCCATACCATCAGCAAGAAAAACCATCGGTTTTCCTGCCTTGTTTGTATATTGATTTGCATAGTCTTGGTTATTTGTCCGTCTTTGACCTACATCGGTTAAGATCGTCATATCCATACTGTCAGTTTCCTCCTGATATTATGAGATTCTCTTAAAACGACTGATAAAGAAGCCGTCGCTTCCATATAATTCGGGTGTAATAAGGATACAATCATTTTTAAGAATATCTTTTCTTTCGTGATCCAATGGGACTTGTTCGAAATTTGGATGGTTTTTCAAAAATTGGTCCACCACTTCAAAATTCTCTTTGCCCATAATTGTACACGTACTGTACACTATTATACCACCTTTACGCACACTTTGACAAACACTATCCAGAATGGCCAATTGAATGGCTTGTAAAGATACAAAATCTACACTCTCTTTATTGTACTTGATATCAGGCTTTCTCCGTATCAAACCAATCCCTGAACAAGGCGCATCCACCAAAATTTTATCGAAAGCATCAGGTCCAAATGTTTCAAAGACTTTTGTCGCATCTAACTTCTTTGTCAAAATTTTGTCCGCAACATGGAGCCGATTAGCATTTTCTTGAATCAATTTGAGCTTATGGTCATAGAGATCCAAGGCTGTGACTTTCCCAGTTGTGAGATAAGAAGCCAGGTGGGTCGTCTTTCCACCTGGCGCCGCACAGGCATCTAAAACCCACTCATCTCCTTGCAAATCCAAAGCCGGTGCCACCAATTGGCTGGACTCGTCTTGAATAGTAATGCGCCCTTCTTTAAACAAGGAGTGTCCTGCAAAATGTCCCTGCTCTTTCACAAGAGCGGACGAAGCAAGTAGAGAGGAGGTTGCTTCGAGCAGCTGAGCCAACTCTTCTTTTTCGTCCAGATCAATCACACGAATACTGGATTTATTACGCTGATAGAGACTCTTAAAAATAGCGCAAGCACGTTCTTCACCGTATTCTTCGATCAATGCTTTGACCAACCATACAGGTAGGGAATACTCTACCGAATAACGTTTGTTCTTTCGCTTGATCGTATCAACAGCTGGTAGCCCCTCGCGGAGGAGCTTTCTAAGAATAGCATTGACAAACTTCTCACTGCCTTCTTTACGACGTTTTGCTATCTGGACAGCTTCATTGACGATGGCATGATCGGGAATGCGGTCTAAATAGACAAGTTGATACAAACTCATCATCAAAAGATAATAGAGCCAAGGATCTAATTTCGTCCGGTCTTCAATCACATGGGCGAGATACCACTCGAGTGTTATCTTTCGTGCTACAGTACCGTAAACAACTTCCGTAACAAAGCTTCTATCTTTATCTGAAAGTTGAGAGTGTTCTAACGCTTGATTTAGGGCAATATTAGAATAAGCTCCCTGCTCAAAAACCTCTTCTAGCACTCGAACGATCTGTTCACGCGCATTCATTTGTTTAACTTCCAAAGTGATCTCCTACTTTCAATTGACGGCCAGCGCCATTCAAAAAGTCTGTGATGGACATTTTTGGTTTTCCTGCCGGCTGCACAACTTTGAGGGACAGCGCGCCTTCTCCTGCAGCGACCACCAACTCTTTTTTGGTCAAAGCAATCACTTCTCCTGGATTTCCATTTCCTTCGCATAGCTCTGCTTCATAAACTTTAAAGCGCTGACCATTTAATAACGTATGAGCAACTGGCCAAGGATTCATCCCCCGGATCTGGTTAAAGACTTGGCGATTGGTTTTGGTCCAGTTCAAAACCTCTTCTTCCGGTAAAATATTCGGTGAAAATGTGACCAAACTTGGATCTTGTGGACTTGGCTTGATCTCCCCTGCCAGGTAAGCTGGCAAAGTATCTAGGAGTAAGTCACGTCCAAGGACAGCCAATTTTTCAAACAAAGTTCCCACATTGTCCTCATCTAAAATTGGGAGAGAACGAGCTGCAATCATGTCTCCGGCATCCATTTCCTTGACCATTTCCATAATTGTAACTCCAGCTTCTTCATCACCATTGATCAGGGCATAGTGAATGGGAGCTCCACCTCTATATTTAGGCAATAAAGACGCGTGGACATTCACCGCAAATTGGAAGTTCTCCAACAATTTTGTCGGTAAAAATTGTCCAAAAGCAGCGGTCACAATTCCATCTGCATCTAGTGATAAGAGAGTTTCCATTTCTGGACTACCCGATAACTTCTCCGGCTGAAGAACCGGTAGTTGATGTTCCAAAGCTACCTGCTTCACCGGGGTCATTCGAATCTCTTTTTTGCGACCTACTTTGCGGTCTGGTTGAGTCACAACTGCCAAAATTTCATAGCGCGAATCTGCTAACAATCCCTTTAAAACTGTCGCTGAAAAATCAGGCGTTCCCATAAATATTAATTTTGTCATTTCTTTCTTCCTTACATAAAACTTTGAGGTTCATTATCAATACTGACACGGAGATCTTGGTTGCCTCTTTCTTGTGTAAATTCTAAGATTTGATTCAAGACCTGAGTCATGCCTTCTTCGAAACGATATTTCACAATGATTTGATAATGATACAAATTATGTGTACGTGCAATTGGTTTAGGTGTTGGTCCTAAGATTTGGACCTGATCAGATAAGCCAGATCGGAGAATTTCCATGACCTGATGTGACTTCTCCATCACAATTTCCTCACTCTTATGTGATAGGGTTAACCCAACTGTGAAGTAATAAGGCGTATAGCCCAGCTGCCGGCGAATCTGCATTTCATAGGCAAAAAAGCCTTCATAATCTTGGTCTTTGGCAAATCGAATCGCATAATGATTGGGGTTGTAACTCTGAATGATAACCTCTCCTTCTTTCTCTGCTCGTCCGGCCCTTCCTGCCACCTGAGTCAAGAGTTGAAAGGTTCTCTCTGAGGATCGATAATCCGGTAAATTTAAAGAAGTATCTGCATTCAAGACACCCACTAATGTCACATTTGGAAAATCCAAGCCCTTCGCAATCATTTGCGTCCCTAACAAAATATCCGCTTCTCCATTCCCGAAAGCATCTAATATCGCTGCGTGGCTCCCTTTTTTTCGGGTGGTATCCACATCCATGCGCAGAATTTTAGCTTCAGGAAAGATCTCTTGTAATTCATCATAGGCTTTTTGTGTTCCTGTCCCGTAATAACGAATGGAAGGACTTTGGCAATTTGGACAGTGTCGAGGAATCGCTTTGCTATAGCCACAATAATGACAGTTCATGGTTTTAGTATCCATGTGGAGGGTCAGTGAGATATCACAATTGGGACAAGTATCTACAGTTCCACACTCGCGACACATGACAAAACTGGAATAACCACGGCGGTTCAACATCAAGACAACCTGCTCTTTTTTCTGCAAGCGATCAGCAATAGCTTCCACTAGAACCGGAGTGAAGTTACCAGCTTCATTTTGGCCAATATAATCACGGAAATCAACGACTTTAACTTCTGGAATTTTGGCTGCCGGATTGGCCCGCTGGGTGAGACGAATTAATTCATAAACCCCTTTTGTTGCACGAGCCCGCGATTCTAAACTTGGTGTAGCAGATCCAAGAAGCAAGACTGCTTGATTGTACTGAGCCCTTAGAACTGCAACTTCCCTTGCGTGGTAGCGTGGGTTACTATCTTGTTTGTAGGAAGCCTCGTGCTCCTCATCAATGATAATGGCTCCGATGTTTTTTAAGGGAGCAAAGATGGCTGAGCGTGCTCCAACGACTACCTTGGCCTCCCCACGTTCAACTTTTCGCCATTGATCATACTTCTCACCGTTTGATAAGCCCGAGTGTAGAATGGCTACTTCCTGACCAAAACGCGAGATAAAACGATCCGTCATCTGTGGCGTCAGGGAAATCTCAGGAACCAACATAATAGCCGTTTTCCCCTTATTTAGAACTTCCTGAATAATCTGCAGATAAACTTCTGTTTTTCCACTTCCAGTCACACCTTCTAATAAAAAAGGCTTTGATGTTTTCCCAATTTGAGAAACTACTGTCTCTACAGCTTTTGCTTGCTCTGAATTTAAAAGCAGGGCCTGGGTCTGTTCTTTTCCTTCATAATATGCAGCCGCCCGATTCACTTCTCGTTCTGTAATTTCTAAAATACCCTGATCAATAAAATAAGCTACTACTTCTCGTGAAAAATCCTGATACAACCCTGCTAAAGGTTGCTCCCCTTGCTCTAGTAACAGGCGTTCTTTCAATGCTAGCCTTTTTTTAGCTCTCGCTGATGGTTGAAGTTCTTTTAATCCTTCTTGGTTAACGCGATACCATTTTTCTGTTTTAATTTGTTTCTTATCCTTGGCCTTGTATTCAAGTACCAAATCTCCTTTTCTGACCAACCGCATCACTTGGGCTTGATCGGCCACATCCAGAGAAGAAAAAGAAACTTCATTTTTCTCACCAAAAAGTTTCACTTTGAGAGTGGGATCTAAAGAAGGTTGAGGATACAAAATCTTATCATAACTCGAATTGAGGAGAGAAGGAAGCATGGTTTTTAAAATCGTGATCTTATAAGAAAAAACACTTTTTCGTAATTGATCTGCCAACCAGAACTGCTCTTGATTTAAGACCGGAGTGTAATCCAAGACCTCAACAATCGCTTTTAATTCCTCGCTTGTGTCTGCCTCTTCTAAAACATCTACCACAATCCCTTGAATGAGGCGATTCCCTTTACCAAAGGGGACATGAACTCGCATACCTGCCTCCACCATATCTTCAAATTCTGATGGAATCTGATAAGAATAGGGTTTATCTGTCTGCATCAATGGGACATCTACGATGACTTTTGCTATCACTTTTTCACCTCCAGACTCGATCATATGAGCTTTACTTTATCACGGAACCCTTTAAATAGCAAAAAATAAGATTGAGAAGCCCCAACCTTAAATTTTTTCACCATCTTCTTTTTCTTTGGCAATTTGTTCCTTAATTTTGCGCTCTTCTTCTTCTTTGCGAATCCGCTCTGCTTCAATCCGACGACGAAGCGCTTCACGTTTTGCTTCTGGATCCGGGTGAACAACTACGTTCCCAGACTCGATTTCTTCAAGCGCTTGTAATGTTGATTTGACTGATTGGAATTCTTGAGTTGGTACTGCACCACTTTCCAATTCGTGGGCCCGTTTTGCCTCAAGAATGACCAATGAATATTTTGATGGTACTTTGTCAAGCAATGTATCAATAGAAGGTTTTAACATCATATTCCTATACCTAATTTCTAATTATTTATCTCTTCACAATAGTTTGTGTTTTTGGTAACATATCCAGATAATGGCCAATGACACGGTCTACACGGAAATGCTCTGCTTCGATCACACGTTTGACACGCTCAGCAGCAAGAGGAACCTCGTCGTTCACAATGGCGTAGTCATATTCACGCATCATGGCGATTTCTTCTTTTGCTTTTTCAATCCGTTGCGCAATAATTTCTGCACTATCTGTCCCACGACCCACTAATCGATCCTGCAATTCATCCAAATCAGGCGGAGTTAAGAAAATAAAAACTGCATCTGGAACTTTCTTCTTTACTTGAAGTGCACCCTGAACTTCAATTTCAAGGAATACATCGATTCCTTTGTCCAAGGTTTCATTCACATAGGTTAAAGGAGTCCCATAGTAATTTCCAACGTACTCAGCGTACTCCAACATTTGCCCTTGACGGATCAAATCTTCAAATTCTTCACGTGTACGGAAAAAATAGTCGACACCATCCACTTCACCTGGACGTTGTGCACGCGTCGTCATCGATACAGAATACTGAAACTGATTGTCCGAGTTTTCAAAAATTTCTCGTCTGACCGTTCCTTTTCCAACCCCCGAAGGACCAGAAAATACGATTAATAAGCCACGATCCGCCATGATTTCTCCTTCAATGTCTTTCTATCTAGTGTAACAAAAATCGGCCTAATTTTCAACTGATTTTTTCATTCAAAAAGCTTGAGATGCTAGACCTCAAGCTTTTCGTTTATTTTGCGTAATCTACTGCACGCAATTCTCGAATAACGGTAACCTTAATGTTTCCAGGATATTCAAGATTGGACTCGATCTTCTCACGAATATCATGAGCCAAGATCGTCACTTTATCATCCTTGATTGCCTCAGGGCTAACCATAATACGGATTTCACGACCCGCTTGAAGGGCGAAACTTGTCTTAACTCCTTCAAAACTATTTGCAATTTCTTCAAGATCTTGCAAGCGTTTGATGTAGCTTTCAAGTGACTCACTTCGTGCTCCAGGTCGAGCTGCACTCAAGGCATCTGCTGCAGCGACAATAACTGCGATGACACTTTCTGGTTCCACGTCACCATGGTGACTAGCAATGGTATTGACAACCACGGGGTGTTCCTTGTACTTCCGTGCCAATTCTGTCCCAATCTCGACGTGGCTTCCTTCCACTTCACGGTCAATCGCTTTACCGATATCATGTAAGAATCCTGCACGTCGTGCCAAAGTAGCATTTTCACCCAACTCGCTAGCAATAATACCAGAAAGTTTGGCAACTTCAATGGAGTGACGCAAAACGTTTTGACCATAAGAAGTACGGAATTGCAACCGTCCCATGATTTTCATCAAATCTGGATGGAGGTTTGGTGCACCGATTTCATAGGCAGCAGCCTCACCGTATTCACGAATACGATTGTCAATTTCCTGACGGTTCTTCTCAACCAGCTCTTCGATGCGGGCTGGATGGATGCGACCATCTTTGAGAAGGCTCTCCATTGTCATACGGGCAATTTCACGACGAATCGGATCAAACCCTGACAAGGTCACCACCTCTGGCGTATCATCGATAATCACATCGACACCTGTCAAGCTCTCAAAGGTACGAATATTGCGCCCTTCACGACCGATGATGCGCCCTTTCATACTATCATCTGGCAAATGAACCGTTGAGTTTGTTTGCTCAGCAACAAAATCACCAGCCATTCGCTGCATGGCTTGCACGAGAATGTCTTTTGCAATTTTATCAGAACGTTCTTTCACTTCCAGTTCTGCTTCACGAATCCGCGATGCAATTTCTTTTGAAAGTTGCTCTTCCGTCTGATTCAAAATAATGTCACGCGCTTCTCCTTGACTTAGAGCAGCGACACGTTCCAGTTCTTCTACTTTCTTGTGTTCAAGCTCTTCCAGCTGTTGTTCACGCGTATCAATGTGTTTAGTTCTATCTGTAAGACTTTGCTCTTTGTGTTCAAGAGACTGTTCTTTGCTTGTTAAAATATCGTCTTTGCGATCAAGATTGCTAGCACGTTCTGCCAAACGGTTTTCCAATTGCTTCAATTCTTGTCGTTCTGACTTAAACTCAGCATCGACCTCTTCACGATATTTTCTGGCTTCTTCCTTTGCCTCCAAAAGTGCTTCTTTTTTAAGTGAACTTGACTCATGCTTCGCCTCTTTTAAAATTAAATCGGCTTCACGTTCAGCCTGTCCACGTAAATTCGTTGCTTCTTGTTCAGCATTCAAAAGGGTGAGTTCCGCTGCTTCTTTTGAAGCTTTCATTTTAAGAGCAGTTCCCACATATCCAATGACTAAACCAATGACCGCGGCAAAAACACCTGTAATAAACAAATTCATGCTTTTACCCCAAATCTATTTAATTAGTTGAATTAAAAATTCTTTTACATTTTACCATAAATTACTAAAATTAACAATCTAAAAAAACAGGAAAAACCTTTTATATTTTTGCTTGACCCTTATTCTTTTATCCACGTTTCTTTCATGGAACACCTGTGAGAAATTCATCTATTTCCACTTTGTTGAATCTGCTTTTTATGCTATAATCAAGAAAAACAAAGAAGGATTTGAGTATGACAAAAGAAGTAATTGTTGAAAGTTTTGAATTGGACCACACAGCTGTGAAGGCTCCCTATGTACGCTTGATTGGTGAGGAAACTGGATCCAAAGGAGACATCATCTCCAATTTTGATATTCGTCTGGTGCAGCCCAATGAAAATGCGATTCCAACGGCAGGACTTCACACGATCGAGCATCTTCTTGCGATGCTCATTCGCAAACGCATCGATGGTATGATTGATTGTTCCCCATTTGGATGTCGCACCGGTTTTCATATGATCATGTGGGGACAACATTCGAGTACGGAAATTGCTAAAGTAATCAAAGATTCTTTAGAAGAAATTGCATCTGTCAGCACTTGGGAGGATGTTCCAGGCACAACCATTGAGTCTTGTGGAAATTACAAGGATCACAGCCTCTTCTCAGCCAAAGAATGGTGTCGCCTGATTCTAGATCAAGGAATTTCGGACGATCCGTTTGAACGTCATCTTGTTTAAGACTAAAAAAGGATAAACTTCTGGTTCATCCTTTTTTATTGTCATTTTTCCCAGAAAGGGGATGTCTGATCAAGCATTAATAATCCAGAGCATCTGAATGACCTTTTCCGTTTCCTACGAAATAACCAGTCTTGGCATTGATACTAAAGAGATAGGTTCCATCTGGTTTGAAGAGGTTGTAATAGCCATTACCATTAATGATATTGACACGCTCTAAAATGTATTGATTGCCAGTGATATGTCCACGTTTACGAGCAATGTTCAATACTTTTTCAAGAATACCATCACCAAACACCCAAGCTGGGTTATTGACATCATTGATAGCTACTTGGTTATACGGAACACGGCTTAGGTTTCTCTGAAGTGGAACACCATCGCTCGGAAGACCGTACCCTGAATAGCCTGGACTTGCAGTTCCTGCACTACCTGTAACAGCATTGACAGCTGGGGCCGTAGGCGTTGCTGCTTGAGCTGGAGTTGCATTAGAAGTATCTGTACCACCTGTTCCTGTCACTGGTGCCGGTGTCGCAACTTGTTGTGAACGTCCTTGCGCAACCGCCTCATTCAATAAGCTATCTAATTTGTCATTACCTGTCTTTGTTTCTGCAAACGTCGCATCACTTTTTACTTTGGCATTTGCATCAAGAACTCCATCTTTGATGACTGGAGAACTAAATTGAGAATTCACTTTTTGAATGGCAGAAACTTGCTTCACAAGGTCTTCATATTTTGTTCTAGCTGCATTATAATCACTGCTTCCTTCCAATTTGTCCAGCAGTTTCTTCAGATTTTCCAAGTCTCCGAATTTATCATTTTTAAGACCACTTTTCGATTCGTCTACAAAAAAGGCATCGTAAGCTTTGGTAAACTCTTCAAGTTTTTGAGCCTGTGTTTCACTGCTACTTGATTTAGAAGTAGAAGATGACTTGCTAGATGAAGATGATACAACTGTTGTACCACCAGATGTTCCACGACTATGCATCCAGTTATAGGTTACAAAAATGGCCGAACCGACAATCGCAAGACCTAACGTAGAGTATAAAACCGCTTTGATTCGTTTACCCGCATTGCTTGGTGTTTCCTCAGGAAGGTCCTCTGCTTCTACAATTGGTTCGGTTGGTGTGGGTCCAAATTTAATCTTAGCTGGTAATTCTGTTGAGATAGCATCCATTTCAGGTCTTTGTTCCAAGACCGTTTCCGTTACTTCCGGTGCCTCCACTGCTTCAGCAACTTCAGCAACTGTTTCTGAAGCAGCCAACTCCTCAGCTTTAGCCAATTCTTCTTTGGCCAAAATCTTTGTATCATATTTTTCTGCTTCTATTTCTGCTTGGTGTTGTTTGATATATTTGTCTAAGACATTATCACCTTCCGTTACACCTGCTTCAATTTCTTCTGCCTTTCGATTGGCCTGCCCAATCGTCATCTCTTTAGCATCTTTAAAATCTAAAATTGATTCTGTTTCTTGCTCTAATGGCTTTCTATCCTTCTCTGTCATAAAAATCCTTTCTATGCCTTTATCTGCCGTTTTACACGTTCCCCAAAATATTGGTAGAGATCAACTTTAAGGGTTCCGTTATAAAGTTTTCGTTTTTTATCTGCTTTACTACCGAATTTAGATTCAAAACCTTCATCACTGGTTAGGATAAATTTACTCCATGTTTTGAGAGGTGCAAATACTTGCCCCATTTCAGTATACAATTTTGACACACCTTCATCATCTGATAAGCGTTCTCCATATGGAGGGTTGGAGATAATCACCCCATTGATTTTATCTGAATGAAGATCTTGAACTCGCATTTGTTTGAAAGTAATGTCACTGCTAACACCCGCTTTCTGAGCATTTTCTTTGGCAATCTCAACCATCCGTGCATCGATATCGGTTCCCATAATATCCAATTCGATCTCACGATTGATTTTTCTGCTTGCTTCTTGACGGACTTCATGAATCAAGCGATCATCCATCCAGTTCCATTCTTCAAAAGAAAAGGTCCGACGCAAACCAGGTGCCATCTTTCTAGCAATCATCGCTGCCTCAATACAAAACGTACCAGAACCACATGTGGGGTCAATTAAGGGCTTATCTGGATACCAGTTTGACAGCAAAAGGATTGCTGCCGCCATATTTTCCTTAATAGGGGCTCCCCCTTTTTCGGTCCGATAGCCACGTTTGAAAAGGCTACTGCCAGTAGTGTCAATCAGGACGGTTGCTTGGTCTTTAAGGATCGATACTTCGATCTTGAACTCTGCCCCATTTTCCATTAGAGGAACACCTTCTGGTCGGGCATAGTGTTTTTGTAACTTTTTAACAACTGCTTTTTTCGAAATGGCCTGAACGCTAGGTTCATTATGAAGTTTTGATTTGACACATTTAGCCTTAGAAATAGGAAAACGTGCTCCCAAAGGCAAATAGTTTTCCCAATCCAAAGCAAAGACACCTTGAAAGAGTTCTTCAAAAGTTTTGGCCGGAAAACTCCCAACCACAATTTTCACTCGATCAGCCGCGCGCAACCAAAGATTGGTCTCTATGATTGCTCGACGGTCTCCTTGAAATCGAACCCGTCCATTTTCAACCTGGCAATCGTAGCCAAGATCGCGTAGTTCTCGGCCAACAACAGCCTCTATACCAGCAGCGGCCGTTGCAATTAATTCAAATTGTATTTTCATCTTATTCCTATCACTTTAAAAAAGGAGGTTGAGATCTCTCTCCACCTCATCAACCTATATGCAATTTTCTATAAGCCATGTTTTGTTCCAGAAATGACTAGGTACCATTTCCTTCGATAATCATCTGTCTACTGTTTCCAGTCAGAATGCTATGTTCGTTTCCACGCATTCCATGCCCCGACCAAAGTTTGGGTTGCTAGCTTGAGGGGTTTACCGCGTTCCACTTTTTAGGTTTCCCTAAAAACTACGTCACTGTGGCACTTTCAGAGCTACTAGAGCCTATCTTCAGACTTAGCTCCTTCACTCGCCGTAACTTGAATACCAAGTCCCTAGGCTTATGGATTCACCTAGCACAAACACTACAGGCATCACAGCCTGTGCTAGCATGGACTTTCCTCATGAGAGCATCCTCTCACGCGATTATCCAAAAATTGCACGATCTAAAGGATTAATAATCGCGATCTACGATCTGTTTCCCAAAAACTTCTTTTTCCAAACGATTGAGTCGTTTGAGAATATCAAAGTTCGTAGCTGTTGTCACTTGTGGGAATTCTTGCGTAGCTGTACTAGCAATCGGAGATGTTTGTGGTGTTTCTTCTGCTTTTTGGGCAAGTTCTTCACGAAGGCGAGCGTTTTCTTCACGCAATTCCTTCACCAAAGCAGCATAGGTTTCATAGTCTTTTATAACATCATCCAAAAATTCATTTACTTCATCTTTGTTATAACCACGAACTTCTCGTTTGAAATCTTGATCAAAAATATCTTTCGCAGTAAAAATAATACTTGCCATTAGTCTCTCCAATCTAGTTCATCATCACAATTATATAAAAAAATGGTAAGAAAAATCAAGGTATAACACTTAGTTTTCGTAAAAATTTTCGGCAAGTTCATTTAAATCATCAAAACTTAATTGTTTGATATAAAATAGTTCTTTTTCTAGCATCATTTTGTAGAGATACTTTAAATTGGTTTCATTTTCTGGATCATAAAAAAGGTAAGCTCCATCCGCATTATCTATCAAAAACTGATTGTATTCTTTTAATTGACCCGGATTGCTATAGTGGGGATAGGCATATTTCACGAAATCCACCTGTTTGAAGCGTGCTAATAGCTCCTGATTGCTTTCATTCCAATTTTCGCCAACATTCTCAAATAGAAAGATCGTCGCCATTTGAAAATCGTAGTCTTTTTTTAATGCAAAGGCAACCTCTAGCACCCAAGCCTCAAATCCCAAATTACCAGAAAAGACCAGCCATTTCACTCCTTCTTCAAATAGACGACGAAGATCTCTTTCAATAGCTTTTTTAATGATGGTCAGTCGAGGGTCTTTATTGGAAAAGACTCCCACATCAAAACTCTTATAACCTGCAACAAGTATGGTATTCATTTTTTCCTCATTATTCTAATTTATGATATAATAGAGTGATGTAATTGTACCAATAAGGAGAACTATGGTCAACTATCCACATAAAGTAGCCAAAAAAACCTTGGTCTCTACACAAAGGAAACATCCGATCGACTTTGCGAATCGTGGAATGACATTTGAAAAAATGATCAACGAAAGCAATCAATACTATCTTTCTCGAGGGCTGGCAGTCATCCACAAAAAACCAACCCCGATTCAAATCGTGAAAGTGGATTATCCACGTCGCAGTCGGGCAAAGATTGTTGAAGCCTATTTCAGGCAAGCCTCAACAACGGACTACTCTGGAGTATACAAGGGACGCTATATCGATTTTGAAGCTAAGGAAACACAGCAAAAGCAGTCTATGCCGATGAAAAATTTTCATCAACATCAGATCGATCATATGGAGGCGGTTGTCCATCAAGGCGGTATCTGTTTCGTTCTCTTGCATTTTGCAAAGTTAAGCGAAACCTACTTACTTCCTGCTCCTGCATTAATTCACTATTACAACATCGATCATGGTAGTAAATCTATGCCTCTCTCCTATATTCAGGAGCACGGTTTTCTAGTAGATAAGAATCGACTTCCGAGTGTTCCTTATCTTGAAATTATCGAACAGAAACTTCTAGGCGGTATTTAAATGAACAAACAAACAGTCATTCAGTGGTTGAAATATGTTGCCATCGCAGCCATTTCATTTTTCTTACTTTTATTTGTCCTTTGTGGACTGATATTTGGCTACTATGCTATAAAAGCGCCAACCTTATCTGAAAGGGATTTGGTTGCAACAACATCTAGTAAGATCTATGACAACCAAAATAACTTGATCGCAGATTTGGGGTCTGAGAAACGAATCAACGCCTCAGCAAATGAAATCCCTACTGATTTGGTCAATGCTATCGTGGCGATTGAAGACCACCGTTTCTTCAATCACCGTGGGGTCGACATCATTCGGATCGGCGGTTCCTTCCTTCACAACTTGCGTGGAGGAAGTGAAGGTGGATCAACCTTAACGCAACAATTGATCAAATTAACCTATTTCTCAACTTCAGCCTCTGACCGTACCCTCTCTCGTAAGATCCAAGAAGCTTGGTTAGCAACCCAACTGGAAAAGAAAGCGACCAAACAAGAAATCTTGACCTATTACGTCAATAAAGTATTTATGGCGAATGGAAACTATGGAATGCAGACAGCCGCGAAAAGTTATTACGGAAAAGACCTAAAAGATCTTTCGCTCCCTCAATTAGCACTCCTTGCAGGGATGCCTCAAGCACCAAACCAATACGATCCATACTCCCACCCTGAAGCAGCACAACAACGCCGAAACTTAGTACTCAAAGAAATGCTCGATATGAAGACCATTTCTAACAAACAATACGAGGCATCTGTCAACACACCTGTCACAGATGGTCTTCAAAGTCTTAGTTCTTCAAGTAGTTATCCACCATATATGGATAATTACCTGAAAGAAGTGATTAAGCAGATTGAAGAAGAGACCGGCTACAATTTGTTGACAACTGGGATGGATGTTTATACAAACGTTGACACCGAAGCGCAAAAGAAATTGTGGGACATCTACAATACAGATGAATATGTCAACTATCCTGATGATGAATTGCAAGTAGCTTCTACAGTTATCGATGTCAATACTGGGAAAGTCATTGCACAATTAGGATCTCGTCACCAATCTAGCAATGTTTCCTTTGGTACTAACCAAGCGGTTGAGACCAACCGTGACTGGGGCTCTACAATGAAGCCAATCACAGATTACGCACCAGCTCTTGAACATGAGGAATATACTTCTACTGCAGCAACCATTACAGATGCACCTTACAATTTCCCTCATTCCTCAACACCAGTTTACAACTGGGACCGTTTCTACTACGGTAGCATTACCATGACTTATGCAATCCAACAATCTAGGAACGTTCCAGCAGTGAAGGCTCTCGAAAAAGTCGGTCTTAAAAAGGCTAAGAAATTCCTAAATGGACTGGGAATCGATTATCCAAAAATGGTATACGCTAACGCTATCTCAAGTAATACTAGCGATTCAAGCAATAAATACGGAGCTAGCAGTGAAAAAATGGCTGCTGCCTATGCTGCTTTTGCGAATGGTGGTACCTATTACAAACCGAAATATGTCAGTCGGGTTATCTTTAGCGATGGAACTACTAAAGATTTTGATTCGGAAGGAACCCGCGCGATGAAAGCAACAACTGCCTACATGATGACAGATATGATGAAGACAGTCCTCATGGCTGGTACTGGTACAAATGCAGCTATTTCAGGAGTCTATCAAGCTGGTAAGACTGGTACGTCAAACTACTCCGATAATGAGTTAAGTAAACTAACTAAAAATTCAAGTTATTCAAGTATCGTAGCTCCGGATGAGTTATTCGTAGGATACACACCTGAATATGCTATGGCCGTCTGGACGGGTTATTCAAATCGCTTGACTCCGGTATTAGACAACGGAATTCAGGTAGCAACAGATGTTTATCGTCAAATGATGCTCTATCTGGCTAATAACAATAATTCTGGGCATACAGATTGGACACAACCAAGTGGGCTTTATCGAAGTGGTTCTTATCTCTACTTAAACAATGGTAAGAACAACAACAATAACTACTACTATGAACCAAGTTACCCCACAGATCAGTATTCATATGAGGAACCTTCGTCTAACTCTTCGAACGAAGAAAATTCATCTAAACCATCAGAGTCTTCTTCACAAGACTCTAACAATCATAACGAATAATATAATGGAGAAGTCGGGCTTTTCACCCGGCTTTTTTAAAACAATGATTGAAACATCAGAACCTTCTGTTCTTGTTTTAAAAACAACACTAATAAATCTGATTTATTTAGTTAGACATTCCAGCTTTTTTATTATTGAGTATATAAAAAAGAGCCTTTCGGCTCTTTTCTATATCATTATTTTGCTAAAGCTCCCATTGGATCCCACGGTGCTAGGACAATTGGTTCTGCTTCATAGGCTGCTAATTCGTCTGAGGTTAAGAATTCTTTACGAACTACGATTTGGTAGGTATATTCATCCATCCATGCATCAGAAGCCACAAAGTAACCATCTGTACCGACCTTGTCCCCCCATGAATTTTCAACCTTCCATTTACGAGGCTGACCTGCTTCGTCTAAATCAACCCCTGTCAAGACCATAGCGTGTGTCATTAGACTTTCAGCATAGTCCAAGCGACCGGCTTTGTCTTGTGTTAAATGAATATCCATACCCGCTTCAAAGTCGTAGACATCGGTTGCCAGGATTCCTGCTTTGCGGTTGCTGACTTGACCTACATCTGAACCAAACCAGACAGTTTCTCCTGCTTTCATTTGAGCAATGGCTAATTCTTTCAAACGATCCATTGGAACATTTAGGTAGCGAACTGAACGGCTACCTACAACATTGCCCAACATCTCAACGGTGTATGATTTTCCATATGGCTTATCTGTAGTTGGGGCATTGATAATAGAGACATAATCGTCTAATTGAAGGTCTACATATTTTTTGTAGAAGCTTTGTGGAGTTAAGTCACTTTCGCTATGGAATTGGTTGTCCTTATCACGGTATGAAAAGTCAAATTCACGCGGAGGCAATCCTAAAGACATAGCCAAGAAGTTAAAGATTTCTTGCAACAACGCTTGTTTCTTGCTCGCAACTGCCTCACTATCTGCGCCTGAGTGAATCAAATCACGCAAGATTTGCGCATCTTGACGCAAGAGTTTATTGAGGTAGGTGTTCAATTCCCGGCTATTGCTTGAAGAAATCGATTCTGGATAAACTGATTTTGGAACCACTCCGTATTTCTCAAAGAGGGATACCACCATATCCCATTGACCGCCATCTTGTTGTGGGGTTTGTAGGAGAAAAGCCACCTTACGGCTGGTCAATTCTTGGTCTGCTGTAGCAATCACTTGCTCCAAAAACCAGTTTGATTTTTCATACTTATCCCAAAAGAAAGTATGTGCTTGAGACAATTCAAAATCCTCCAATTGGAAGCTTGAAATCATCTTGTGACGGAAGGTATTTAAAGCCGCAAACATCCAACAACGCCCAGATGCTTTTTGGTTTGTCACCTTATCCTTGGTCAAATCAAGTGAAAAAACTGGTGTATTTTCTACTGCACTCTTGCGCGTTTCAAGCGATGCATGGATCCCATTGTGGGTAACAGCATTTTCAAGAGCCGCATATTTCACATTTGCTTCATAATTAGCATAGAGCTGGTCTGTAAATTCTTTCGTTAATTCTGACATAGCAATCTCCTTTTTTCGTTATTTACTATTATAATCCTTTGAGCAGAATCTTCAAGTAAAAATCACCCTATAGAGAGGGATTCTGTTTAGAATAGATGATTTTATCTCCGCAATATCCTTTGCGTTGAATGGCATGAGGGATGGTTTCTACATACTGCATTCCTGCCTTTTCCATGACTTTCCCTGAGCCAGGATTTAAACTGACATAAGTGGCTTTGATTTCTTTAAATCCAACTTTGTTCAATAAGAAATCCAAAACAGCTATGACGGCTTCTGTCATGAATCCCTGCCCCCAGAATTTCTTGCCAAGGATATAACCCAGCTCGCAAGATTCACTTTCCTGGTCTTGAGAAACCACACTAATATCTCCAATTACCTGTTCCGGTGATGTTTTCAAACAGAGCGCCCATTTATAAGTATCTGGTTTAAGATACTGTTCGATCCATCTTTTGATCGATTCTCTGGTTCTCTCAGTAGATGCATGGGCATCCCAGGTGACATAGTTCAGGGTTTCAGGATCAGAAGCCCAATTTTCAAACATCGCTGGTGCATCCTCCAAAACGAAAGGCCTCAAGTATAAATGCTCTGTCTCTATGACAAGACTTCCAAGATGATTCATAGATTGTCTCCCTTCATTTTTTATGCAACTTGAACTTTGCAAGTTGGTTACTTTAATCTAGAAGAAAAGGACGGATGAAACCGCCCTTCTTTTTGATGCTTTTCACAATATTGTATGGGGAGACTACGAAATCGAACTCTGCGAGTTACCGATTTCTGTCTAGTATTAATAGAAAAATTCTATTTGTCTCCACCTCATCCATGAGCTTTTCAATGATACATTGACGCAGTAGCTGGCTGATTTGAACGGAGCTCTTTGAGCACCTTTCAAATCTAGACAGCCTTGCGGGGGTGAGACTAGGAAATCGAACTCTACGAGTTACCGATTTCTACCTCGTTTTCCTATTTTAAGACTCGGGCTAAAAAGGTCCACTGGACCTTTTTACTCCCAAAAATGATCAAATACTGTGATTGGCAAGTGGCGTTTGTGTTGGCCTTTGTACCACCACTTTTCAATAGTGGCTTGAGCTTCTGGGCTCACTTGTTTGCCTTCTAGGTAATCATCGATTTCATTATAGGTGACACCCAGCGCTACTTCATCTGCTATTCCTGGTTTTTCTTCTTCCAAATCTGCTGTTGGGATTTTCTCATAAAGAGCAGGATCGGCTCCTAAGGCCTTAAGCAATTGTTTTCCTTGGCGTTTATTCAAACGGAAAAGGGGTAAAATATCTGCACCACCATCTCCAAATTTTGTGAAGAAGCCAGTAATATTTTCTGCAGCATGATCCGTCCCAATCACAGCTCCGCTACGTGCTCCAGCTAGAGCATACTGAGCAATCATACGACTGCGAGCCTTAATATTGCCTTTGTTAAAATCAGAAACCTCTGTTCCAGTCGCTTCCACTGCTCGGACCATTTCGTCAGCAGACTCCTTGATATTCACAACCAGGCTAACATCCGGCTGGATAAAGGCCAATGCTTTTTGTGCATCTGCCTCATCTGCCTGTACCCCATAAGGAAGACGAACGGCAATAAATTGATAGGAGGCATCTCCTGTTTCTGCGCGCATTTCTTCCATGGCTAATTGAGCTAATCGTCCAGCAAGAGTTGAATCTTGTCCTCCTGAGATCCCTAATACAAATGTTTTCAAGAAGGGATGTTTTTTTAGATATCTTTTTAAGAAATCAACCGAGCAGCGAATCTCTTCCTGAGGATCAATGCTTGGCTTGACACCCAATTGTTGGATAATCTCTTCTTGCAAACTCATTTTGCTTCTCCTTCTCCATTGGCCTTGTTACGCATTTCCTCGATCAGATCCATCTTATCCTGCCAAATATCTTTGGCAAAGTCAACTGGGTAATGCTGTGGATTGAGGACGCGCTTGTATTCATCCCATAATTGATCGTAATTTTTACGAGCATATTCTTGAATTTCTGATAATGTTGGTAGTTGATAAACCAATTGACCCTCTTTAAAAATATCCACTAAAAGAGGAATCGCCTCAAAGTTTCGGACCGTTTTATTGATGTAGGTATAAGTCGGATGGAACATTTTAAGTTCAGTCAGTTGTGAAACATCTACTCCATCATAAGTGATGTAGTCCCCTTCTGATTTACCTTTTTCACGGCTGGTAATCCGCCAGACTTGCTTTTTACCTGGAGTAGAAACTTTCTCTGCATTATTGGAAAGCTTGATGGTATTGATCATCTCTCCTACTTCGTTTTCAACAGAGACAATTTTGTATACCGCTCCAAGCGCTGGTTGATCGTAAGCTGTAATTAACTTGGTTCCTACACCCCAAACATCAATTTTTGCTTTTTGCATTTTTAAGTTGAGGATGGTATTTTCATCCAAGTCATTAGAAGCGTAGATTTTAGCATTTGTAAACCCAGCCTCATCTAATTGCTGGCGAACCTTTTTAGAAATATAGGCAATATCTCCTGAGTCAATCCGGACGCCTAGGAAATTGATCTTATCTCCCATTTCACGCGCTACCTGAATAGCAGCAGGGACCCCAATACGAAGAGTATCATAGGTATCGACGAGGAAGACACAATCTTTATGGGTTTCCGCATAAGCCTTAAAGGCCTGGTAATCATTTCCATATACCTGTACAAGAGAATGGGCATGGGTTCCTAAAACCGGGATTCCAAAGAGTTTTCCTGCACGAACATTACTAGTCCCATTGGCACCTCCAATGACTGCTGCACGAGTTCCCCAAATGGCCGCATCCATTTCTTGCGCACGACGTGTTCCAAATTCCATCAAAGGCTCATCTTCAATGACTGAACGAATACGAGCAGCTTTTGTGGCTATCAAGGTTTGAAAGTTGACGATATTCAAAAGGGCTGTTTCCACCAATTGACACTGGGCTAGAGGGCCTTCTACTTGCACAATCGGTTCGTTCGCAAAGACTAAGTCTCCTTCTTGAGCCGAGCGTACTGTCAGTTCCAGCTTGAGATCACGGAGATATTCCAAGAAGTCCCCATGATAACCAAGTGACTCTAAATAGGCAATATCGCTCTCAGAAAAACTCAAGTTTTCCAAGTATTTCACAATTCTCTCTAAGCCAGCAAATACTGCGTAGCCGTTTTTAAAAGGCTGTTGACGAAAATACACTTCAAATACGGCATGTTTATTGTGAATACCTTGATCAAAATAGACTTGCATCATGTTGATTTGGTATAAATCAGTATGCAAAGTTAAACTGTCATCTGGATACATATGTATACCTCTTTTTTATTGATTTGTTCTATGAATTCCTACCATAAAATTAGTACCATTATAGCACATTTCAGCCCTATTGAATACTGAAAGGAAAGCATGAAAAAAATCTGAGACAGGAAGCTCAGATTTTTTTGGATTAAAAGTTTTCTGTGATATATTTATAAACTTCTTGGCCAGCAATCGCACCGTCTCCGACGGCTGTCGTCACTTGACGCAAATCTTTTTGACGAACATCGCCAACTGCAAAAATACCAGGGACTGTGGTTCTCATATGATCATCCGTGATCACCCAGCCATTTTCATCTAAAATACCAAGTTCTGTCGCAAAATCACTGACAGGATCTAAACCAACATAGATAAAGACACCACCGAAGTCTTGCTCTCTAACCTCTCCTGTCTTCACATCTTTTAAAAGGACAGACGTTACTTTTTGTTCACCCTTAATTTCTTCAACAACCGTATTCCAAGCAAAGTGAATTTTATCATTAGCAAAGGCACGATCTTGAAGAACTTTTTGGGAACGCAATTGATCACGACGATGGGCAATGGTCACTGTTTTTGCAAACTGAGTCAAAAAGACAGCTTCTTCTACCGCAGAATCGCCACCACCAACGACCAAGAGATCCTCATCTCTAAAGAAAGCTCCATCACAAACAGCACAGTAGGAAACCCCTCTACTATTCAGCTCTTCTTCACCAGGGACATTCAATGAACGGTGGTTAGACCCTGTTGCAATCACCACGGTTTTAGCTTCAAATTCCCCATCATCTGTGACAATCTTTTTGGTTGCTCCGTGGTCTTCGATGCGCTCTACCTGACCAAACAAATGTTCCACACCAAGATTTTCTAAAGGCTCGAACATTTTTTCAGCCAAATCTGGGCCGCTAATATTCGCATAGCCAGGATAGTTTTCAATGTCAGACGTATTATTCATTTGACCGCCTGGAATTCCTCTCTCAATTAATGCGACTTTTAAATTGCTTCGTGCTGCATAAAGGGCAGCAGTCATCCCTGCAGGACCTGCTCCAATAATCACTGTATCAAACATACTCAACCTCTTTCTGTTTTGTTGTAACCATTATAATTCTAACACGGTCTTTTTGCAATTATCGTGCTTGAAAGATAAACAAAATCCCTATGACCGCAAAGGTTAAAATAGGAATCGTCATGATATCAATTAAGAGGATATCATACAAATGGGCTTGTCGTTGCTTGGCTGTTTTATCTTTCTTCTTAAGGGCACGGTAGCCAATCCAAATACAAGAAGCGATCCCAACTAAAATCGTTGTCGTCACTAAACTTTGTAAATATAAGGACAATAATTTATTTAACATCACGTCTCCAAATATTTTTACATTTTCAGAAAACAAACCCAGCTAGCATCGCCAGCTGAGTCTTACCTCTCCTCTATTATATCAAACATAGGTCCGTTTGTAACTAGCAAAGAATTCTTTTGTCCGTTCTTCTTTTGGATGTCGCATGATTTCCTCTGGTGTTCCAGATTCAATAATCCGTCCTTTATCCAAAAATAAGACCTTATCTGCTACTTGCGCTACAAAAGACATATCATGGCTGACCAGTACCATGGTTTGTCCTGATTTTGCTGCATTGGCAATGGATTTTTCAACTTCTCCAACCAATTCTGGATCCAAGGCTGAAGTCGGTTCATCCAGCAAAAGAACCTCTGGTTTCATGGCCAAGGCACGGGCCAAAGCCACCCGTTGTTTTTGTCCACCTGAGAGGTGACGAGGATAGTGATTTTCACGATCCGATAAACCGACTTTTGCCAGTTCTTCTCGAGCAATTTTCGTTGCTTCTTGATCGGATAGGCCCTTCACAACAATGAGCCCTTCTTTCACATTTTCAAGAGCTGTTTTTCTACCAAACAAATTAAACTGCTGGAACACCATGGCCAATTTTCTTCTTAAGGTTAAGATTTGATCTTGGGTAATGTGCTCAAAATCAACTTCGAAATCATCAATCTTAATTCTACCACTATCTGGTGCTTCCAAATAGTTTAAACTGCGTAAGAAGGTTGATTTACCAGCTCCCGAAGACCCGATTAGGGCCACGACTTCCCCTTTTTGAATTTCCAAACTTAGATTATTTAAAACCTTTTGACCTGAAAATGTCTTTGATAAATCTGAAATATAAATCATTAGATCCGGACCTCCTGATCTGGTAAATCAATTGCTACGGGAGTCTCAATATCCAGTCGACGTTCAATGTGACGGCCTAGTATTTCAATGAGAATGTTCACAATCCAGTAAACAATCGATACCGTGATAAAGCGTTCAAAGTACTTCAAATCGCTCCCCCCAATAATCCGTGCTTGAGCAAAAATTTCAACCACACTGGCACTAAAGGCGAGCGAGGTCCCCTTGGTTAAGCCAATGAGAGAGTTGATTAAGGTCGGGGTTGCAACGACTGCTGCATTGGGAATAATAACCCGGCGATAAACTTGGCGGTTGGTCATCCCAAGACTACGCGCTGCCTCAATTTCACCAGGATCCACTGATAAAATGGCTGCCCGGATGGTCTCACTCGCATAAGCCGCCTCATTAAAGGCAAGAGCCACAATTGCAAATAACTCAGCTGGAATAGCATTAATATTAAAAGCTGTTCCATAAGACTGATTGATCGCTTTTAAAATAAGAGGAATCCCATAATAGGTCAACATCAACTGAACCAACAAAGGAGTCCCCCGTAAAAAACTGACAAAAACAGCTTGAATCGGGTAAAGAATTCGTACACGATTAATTTTGACCAGAGCAAAAATCATGGCAAAAATAATCCCAAAAAATGCGCCTCCTAGGGCTAATAAAATCGTCACAGGCAATTTCCCTATGACAGCCGGAAATGCATCCAATACGGCTCTCAAACTAAACAGCTTGCTATCTGGAACGTGTTTTAAAAAGTCAGCATACCAGTTGGCAGTTAAAAGATTAGTTGTAAACATTTTTGTTACTTCCTTTCTCGAACATAAACATTCTATCACATTCACTATCGGAATTCCAAAAATTGCTACAGAAATAGAAAAATGATAGACTACTCAAATTTAGTCTATCATAATTTTAGACAAGTTCCTAATAGTTTTTCTTTATGGAGTTCATAAAGAAAATCTATGTTTTCTTCTGAACATTTGAAAGAAGGGGTTAGAAAGTTTGACGTTTGGCCTTTCGTTCGGCCCGACCACGCGCACGGTTTTCAGCTCGCTTAGCTTTTCTCCGCTTTTCATCAACTGCCCATTTAATTTTTTTCTTGTAGCCTGGTTTGATTTTTTTCTTTTTCTTCTTCACCAGACCAATCATTTCGATGTCGAGTTTCTCTTGCTTTTTCTCACGATTGGACCGTCTATCCCGATCATAAGTATCTTCAATAACCCCATTTTTCAACACTTTCGGTACGAAACGAATGCCCATTTTTTCTAGTTCACGGATATCTGAATCATCACTTGGTTGATAAAGAGTAATAGCGACACCTGGTAGACCATTGCGTCCTGTCCGGCCAACACGGTGAACGAAGAAGGAAAGATCTTGTGGAATAGCATCGTTGATGACATGACTCACCCCTTCGATATCAATTCCACGAGCCGCCAAATCGGTGGCCACAATATACTCAAAATCAAGATTTTTAACCTGATTCATGATCCGTTTCCGTTCACGTGGTGGGATATCTCCGTGAATCTTCGCCACTTTTAATCCCTGAGCCACTAAATAGGCATGGAGATCATCTGCTCTCGTTTTGGTATTGACGAAAATCATGGCCAAATAAGGTTGCAAGGTCTTGGTCAATTGGTAAATTTGCTCATTTTTATCCCGACCCTTGGTCGAAACCAGCCAATTATCGATGGTATCTGAAATCACCGTCTTAGTCTTAATTTGCTCCATGACTGGGTTTGAGAGATATTTTTTCAAGAATGGCTGTAATTTTTGCGGAATGGTAGCTGAAAAAACTAAAAATTGCAGTTGTTGCGGAAGTCTTGAAGCAATCTTATCCACGGTAGACAAGAATCCCATGTCCAGTGTCATATCTGCCTCGTCTACCACAAAAGTATGGGCCTTATGAATAGCCAGATCACCAGATGCAACCAGATCATAGATCCGGCCTGGAGTTCCAATCACGATATGTGGTTGTTTGACCTGCAGTTTTTCAATCTGACGGCTTTTATCCGTTCCTCCAACATAATTTACAATCCGAATCTCTTTTTCAGAATGACTAGCGATTTGACGAGCAGCTTGGTAAATTTGCGTCGCCAACTCCCGACTAGGAGCCGTGATGACCGCTTCTACTTGTTGGCTGTCTTCATTTAACGTTTGAAAAATCGGCAAGAGGAACGTATGGGTTTTCCCAGAACCAGTCTTTGACTCTCCTACCAAATCATTTCCAGCTAGGACAATCGGAATTAGTTTTTCCTGTACTTCGGTTGCTTCTATAAAATTGATTTCTTTCAGTGCCTCTTGAATATAGGGCTTAAAATTAAACTCTGTAAATTTCATTTTCTCAGTTCCTTTCATGATCTCTATTATTATATCAGAAAAGCTGTCTTCTTGCCTCTCTTATGGGTCATTTTCCCTAACCAGCGAAGTCTCTCTGAGTCAGCAAAAAAACGATGGGCAAGCCCACCGTCGTTTTATAGATAGAGAAGGACTAGAGTCACGACACTTGTCACCAAGGCAATGCTCCACATAAAGGCATCCACTTTCCATTCTGACCAGTTTTGGCCATTGCCAGAAAGGCCACCCAGTTCTAAATGATGGTGGAAAGGAGTCATTCGGAAAATCCGACGTCCTTCCCCGTAACGTTTCTTGGTCCATTTGAAATAGGTCACTTGTAGCATCACTGAACCTGTTTCAATGACATAGACCAGACCAATCAAGAGCAGGGTCCACTCGACATGCAAAGCCATTGACAAGGCTGCAAGCATCCCTCCAAGAGCTAGACTACCGACATCTCCCATAAAGATTTTAGCCGGCTTGTGGTTGAAGACAAAGAATCCTAGCAAGGCCCCAATCATACTCAAGGTGACAAAGAGAATGTCCCATTTTCCTTGCATATAGGCAATAAAGGAATAGGCACTCAGGCTAATGGCAACGGAAATGCTGGCTAATCCATCAATCCCATCTGTCAAATTGACGGCATTTGAAAAACCAACCAACCAAAACAAAGCAAAGAGAATGTAGAAATGGCCCAAGTAAAGATCGTAACCAAAGACATTCAAAAGGCTTCCTGCACCGTGGCGTTCAGAAAAAATATAGAAGATGATTCCACCAACGAGTTGAAGAGCTAATTTTTGCTTTGGATTGAGCCCTTCATTAATCTTACGAAAAACCTTTAAAAAGTCATCCAAAAATCCAACAATTCCATATAGAATCAAGATAAATAGAGTAAGTTGAACAGGTCGCGTGAAATTTCCAGTCAATACGGTAACGACAAAACTGACTAGAACTGCTGTAATGAGAAACACCACTCCACCCATTGTTGGAGTGCCAGCTTTCGCTTTGTGTTGTTTCACATCTTCATGCATTTGTTGCCCAGAAATATGAGCACGATGGTAAAATCGAATAAAGGCTGGAATAGCAGCCACTGTTAATAGAAACGATACAAGGATCGTAGCAATATACATCTTAGTCTCCTAATGTTAACGTAATCTTTTTGGTTTTATTGAGTGAGGTGTTCATTTTGACACTTTGTTTGGTTACTTTCTTTCCACTACCTTTATAGGTAATTTCAATTCCAGTCCATTCTCCAAAGATGTCTGCATTTTTCTTAGTCCAACCATACATATCTGGAACCGCATCAAAGTCTTCTGTCAATAACAATACTTGTTGATTTGCTTTAACTTTAGAGCCTACATCCACAGACATTTTGCGGATATTTTTCCCGGTTCCTAGGACAATTGGTTGCACCAAATTGCGACGCAATTCCTCTGAATAAGCACCTGGGCTTAGATTTTGCTTCAGATTCAACTCTTTAGAGAGAGTTTCCACTGAAGGGATTTTGTAGGTCGTTTCTTTGGTCACATCATCCAACGTTGGTGCCTCTGATGTTAAGTGCAATTCATCTTTTAAAGCAACTGCATCTTCCAAAATAGGATTGACCAGTTCTTCCCAGCTAGTGGCTGAGAATTTCACTTCTGGTTGTTGGACTGTTACATACATGATGAATTCAGGGTCTTCTGCAGGTGTCATCGCTACAACCGAGTTGATATAATCATTTTCTCCTTGCAAGTATCCTTGATCTGTCGCCATTTGGGCAGTCCCTGATTTCACTGCAACGTTTTGACCGGGTACCTGAATGATAGGTCCATCACTGTACAAGGTTCCATACTCTGGATCTGTTCCGACGGTGATCATATAATTTCGAGTCTGTTGCGCAGCTGATCCTGAAACTGGTTTTCCAACAACTTCTTTTTTTGATTTGCGGGCTGTGTCTGATTTTTTATCGTAAATGGCACTAATAAACTTCGGCTCCAACATTTGCCCATCATTGGCGATAGCACTAAAGGCCCGTAACATTTGAGTTTGACTGACGGAAATCCCTTGACCAAAGGCAGATTGTGCCTGACTGACGTAGTTATCGCCCGGAAGACCACCATAAGCTTCATTTCCCATTCCAAAACGAGTTGGAAGACCGAATTTAAAACGGGTTAGGTAGTCCATCCAGACAGCATTTCCCATCTTTTGCTCTAAGCGGGTCATCCCCACGTTACTTGAGTAAGCAAAGCCCTGCGCGATATTCATATAGCGACCTTCAGCCAGTCCCATATTGACATCCCAGTCACGGATGGTCGCATCTTTTACTTGTAGTTCGTTACTGTAGTATACCTCATTATAAGCTGGGAAGGTTCCATGATCAATCGCCGAAGCTAATAACATGACCTTCATCGTTGAACCCGGTTCATATTGATCTTGATAAAGGATGGTATTCCAGGTTTTCAAGTTTTTCAGATCCAGCCCTTGTTTGGTATCCGCATTATAAGATGGACGTTGCGTTGTCGCAAGGATTTCTCCTGTTTTTGCACTCACAAGAGTCGCACTAACATACTTTCCTTTTACTTTTTCTTGGAAAACATCCATACGTGTCTCAAGGTAGGTCTGCAATTCTGCCGAAATGGTCGTATAAACATCTTTTCCATCTTCTGTTTTGACAGAAACCTTATCTGAACCAGGAACGATATTGCCGTTTCGGTCTTTGTCATAGGTGATGACTCCATTTTGACCAGCGAGAATACGATCGAGGGATTTCTCCATTCCTGATTGCCCCTTCAAGGTTTTATTCCCCTCTTTATCTTCTTGAAGAGAGGCCTGCCCTATAAATTGAGAGGCAAAAACTCCATTTTTATAGCTTCGATTTGGACTAGTTGTAAAGGCAACCCCTTCAATCTTCGCTGCTTCCATGGCCTCACGGATAGCCGTCATATTACTATAAGTAATGCCATTTCCGTTCGAGCCAAAAGAAACCTGTTTCAATTTCTTTTGCGACAACTGTTGAATGACGTAATCCTCATCCATCCCTAAGTACTGCTTAAAGATTTCTGCTACTTTTTTAAATTGGCTCTCTTCTACATAGAGGATTTTCCCGGTTGCTGATTTGTACTTTTTATCAATAATGGCATAAACATTATAGGTCGTCGCATCTTCAGCAATTACTGCTCCATTTCGATCATAGATCGTTCCACGTTTTGCAGGAACAATGACCGTCTGCTCATGGACTTTTTTGGCTTGATCCGATAAGGTCACACCAAATTTTTTGTCAGTCCCAATGATCATTGCAAAATTAATCAGAAAGAGAAAAAAGAGGAAAATCGCCAGTACACTGAGATTTTTCCCAACTTGTTTTCGATTCTGATCCGGCAAGCGACGTTTCTTTATCGAATACCCGATCAAAAATTTTTTGAATTTATTCATCACTACTTGCACTCACTGTTTTTCGATTTTCTTTTTGCAGCTTCATTCCTTGGGAGCTAGCCAACTGTGATAAGCGGTCATAACGTGTTAATTCATTGACCTCTTGACGAACATCTGCCAATTCCGTCTTTTTGGCTTCTAGTTCCGTATTCAAATCAGTCAATTCACTTTGAACTTGTAAAATCCGTGTCTGCATAAAGACGATACTAATGGCTAAAATAACAGCTGTTAGGACAATCGACCCATAAAAAGCCTTTTCTACTCTAGAGAAACGGCGAAAGCGGTCTTGTAGTACCTGTGTTCTTGTTCTCTCATTTCTTGCTGCCATATCAATTCCTCTTACTTGTGTATTTTTCGAGCAACCCGTAATTTTGCTGAATGAGATCGATTATTTTCCTCAAGCTCTTCTTCACTTGGCAAAATAGGTTTCCGGTTGACCAACTCCATCTTTGGTTTCAAATCATCTGGAATAAAGGGAAGCCCCTTTGGAACCTCAACTGTCGAAGCTTCTTTAAACAATTGTTTGGTCAATCGATCCTCTAACGAATGAAAGGTAATCACAGAAATACGACCATCGAGGGCCAACAAATCCATGGCTTGCTGAATTGATTCATCTGCAGCTCCCAGTTCATCATTGACTTCGATACGAATGGCTTGGAAAATCTGTTTAGCAGGATGGCCCTTTTTCTTGAGCTCCTTAGCTGGTTTAGCAGATTTAATAATCTCTGCTAATTCAGTCGTTGTTTCAATCGGTTTAATTGCTCGTGCTTGCTCAATTTTCCGCGCAATTTGCTTGGAAAATTTGTCCTCTCCATATTTGAAAAAAATACGGACTAGATCATGGTAATCGTAGCTATTTACGACCTCATAGGCCGTCAAGGAAGCTTCTTGATTCATCCGCATGTCCAGTGGCGCATCTTTCTTGTAAGAAAATCCGCGTTCCCGTTCATCTAACTGAGGACTAGACACACCTAGGTCATAACAGATTCCATCAATTTCAGTCACACCCAATTCGTTTAGACGTTCCTTCAAATGACGAAAGTTATCCTTAATGAAGGTCACCATGCCTTTCTCAATGAATGGAGCTAAACGAATCTTAGCATTCTCAATCGCATGCTGATCTTGGTCAAAGGCATAAAGATGGCCCGATTCATTTAATTTTGTTAACAAATATTCGCTGTGTCCTGCCCCACCCAATGTGGCGTCTACATAGATCCCATCTGGCTTAACATCCAGCATATCGATCGTTTCATGAAGCAAAACCGTTACATGATGAAATTCTTTACTCATATCTTTACTATTTTACCACAAATGGGACCAAGATGCACTCCTGAAAGAAAATTCACTAACTAATCCTATCTGACCTTTTCGGATCTTACAAAATACCTAGAAGGTCTTGATATCACTTGTTTCCTATAAGATTTATGATACAATATTCTTATGAAAATAAGAAAACAGATTCTCATCCCACTTTTATTGGTCGATGCTATCGCTCTCTATTTTTTTATAACTACTAT
Source organism: Streptococcus sp. 27098_8_186 (assembly GCF_041432055.1). Lineage (NCBI taxonomy): Bacteria > Bacillati > Bacillota > Bacilli > Lactobacillales > Streptococcaceae > Streptococcus > Streptococcus sp. 27098_8_186. The sequence goes on along the minus strand of NZ_JAPVYV010000009.1, from coordinate 43,341 downwards.
TGAGGCTTGGATTTTTTGGCTTGCTGCCCTGATCCTAGTCGGCTCACTTTGGTGGCTCAAAAAAGCCATTCAAGGACAAAAAACAGAGATGAAAGAAAAATAATTTCTTTCACCTCTGTTTTTCTTTTATTCACTCCAAGAAACTCCTTAAAAAAGCAAACTAGCTCTGAAATAAAAACTCACCTAAGGGTGAGTTTTGCGGTTTATTGATTATGTTTCCAATTACTGTAAATTCCAAAAAGAATGATCCATATGGTTGCTCCAATCGCTCCAATGTATGTTGATTCTTGCAAGAAGAGACAAACGAATACAAAGAGGAAGAAAACAATGGTCAATGGATTCAACACTTTATAGGCTGGCATGACAAAACCATCTGGCATAAATTCTTTCGATTTACGGTACTTAAGATGGGCAAGCATAGTCAAAATGTAAATAGCAATGTAGACACCAGAAGAAGATGCCGTAATCAAGGCAAAGGCATCTGAGACACCTGGCAAGACATTGATAAAGGCAGAAACAGCAACCACAATCGCAGAAAAAATAATCGCCCGACTTGGAATCCCCATACGAGATAAGCTATTCAGTTTCAAACGATTCATCACTTTACTGTTTGGCGTCTCTTTTGCAATCTGGTACAAGTGACGCCCTGTTGAATAGAGGGTGGAATTCAAGGAGGATGCAGCAGCTGTCAGTACAACAAAATTAATCAATCCTGCTGCCCACTTGATTCCTACCATCTGAAAGACCGTTACAAATGGTGATTTATTGACGGGAAGCTGTTGCCAAGGGAAAATAGCCATAATCGCCAACAAAGCCCCTACATAAAAGATTACAATTCGGATTGGAATTTCTTTAATGGCTTTTGGTAATACTTGGCGGGGATTTGCTGTTTCAGAAGTAGTAATTCCAACAAACTCAATCGCTTGATAAGCAAAGAAGACCATTTGGAAGGCCATGACGAACTTGACCCAACCATTTGGAAACATTTGAAAACCATTGGTAATATTGGTTAAGCTAGCGTGTCCAGCAGGTGTTTCAAAGTTAGTCGTCACCATAAAGATCCCTGTTGCGATCAAGGCTAAAATCGTAACAATCTTGATCATTCCAAACCAGAATTCAACCTCTCCAAAAACCTTCACAGCGATCAAGTTTACACAACTCAAGAGCGCTAAAAAGACAATTTGAATCTGCCAGGCTGGCCAATTTGGGAACCAAAGTTGGACATAGTTGGAAACAGCCGTGATCTCTGCCATTCCCAAAAATACTAAAGAGACCCAATAAGACCATCCTGAAAAATAACCCCAACCTTTTCCTAGATACTTGGTGATAAAGTTGATAAAGGTGTGTTGATCAGGGTCCATATAAAGCATTTCTCCGATCGCCCGCATCATCAAGTACATGAAGGCGCCAGTCAGCATATAGACTAAAATAATAGAGGGACCTGTCAAAGAAAGGGAACGACCGGCTCCAAGAAAAAGTCCTGTCCCGATGGTTCCTGCAATAGCAATCAGCTGAACATGCCGATTTTGCAGACCACGAACCATCCCATTTTCGGTTTCTTCACCAGGATGATGTTTTTTTGACATATGATTACTCCAATTCTTTTTCTGTATATTTTCAGAAAAGTATATTTCAAATTTTCATATAATCTACTATACCATGTTTTTAAAAATTGGTCAATCTAGTACAGAATATTCTGAATTTTGAAGATGCAAAAGAGTGCTGGAGTCTCTTCCAGCACTCTTTTGCTTATGAATTAGGATCATCCAAACTACGGCCATGCAAACCTTTTTCTCGTTGTACTTGGCGTAGTTTCTCAGGTGTTACATCGTTACCTTCTTCATCCACAATTTTGATACCTTCAATGTGGTGACGAACCGAACGACGATAACCTTCAATGTATTCTTCACGAAGTTTTGCTTGCTCCACTGCTTCTTCAGGAGTCAAACCTTCTGTTTTTTTCTTTTTAGCGAGCTCATTGATACGAGCGATTTTTTCAGGTGTCATAATAAAACCTACTTTCTACCTGTCATCAGGTACTTATTTTGTGTTCAATTGATTAAAGGCCGCAACAGCATTAGCTTTCGCTACAAGACCTGCAAGCAGGGCCAAACGGTTATTTTTAACAGCCTCATCTTCAGCCATCACCATGGTATTGTCAAAGAAGGCATCGATGACTGGACTAAGAGCAAAGAGCTGTGCCAATTTATCACTAGCTGAACCAGTCAATTCTAATTCTTCAATTGCTTTAGCAAGAGCTTTTTCTTGATCATTTTCAAAGAGACTGGCATCGACTGCTACTGAAGCATCTGCTTTTTCTGCCAAGTTGAAGGCACGTGAGAGTGATTCAACAGCTGCCTTGTAACCATCCGTCTTAGCAGCTTCTGAAAGAGCTTCAGCTGCTTCCAGCATATCTGCTACGACAAAGTTTGAACCAGCAAGAACAGCTTCTTTGATATCTTTTGGTGTACGTCCCATCATCTTGTCCACACGCGCCTTGATGAAGTTGAGCACTTCTGCTTGATTGTCATAAGAAAGGCTATCAAATGAAAGTCCGTAAAGGCTGTCGATTAACTCATCCATCGGGATATGCCAACCAAAGGCATCCAAAATACGAACAATCCCTTGCGTTGCACGGCGAAGCGCATAAGGGTCATTGGAACCCGACGGAATCAAACCGACTGAGAAGAAGGAAAGAAGGGTATCCAATTTATCTGCAAGAGCTAGCACTGCACCAACCTTGGTTTCAGGAAGAGCTCCGTCTGCTGCATCAGGAAGGTAATGCTCACGGATAGCTGTCGCAACCGCAGCATCCTCACCAGCAAGGAGGGCGTATTTTTCACCCATGATTCCTTGCAATTCATCGAACTCTCCGACCATACCCGTCAAGAGGTCAAATTTGTAGATTTCAGCTGCACGAGCAACGGCTGCCGTTTCTTCAGCAGTCAAACCAGCTTGCTCAGCTAATGACGCTGCAATAACACCCGCACGCGCCATGTGTTCTGAAAGAGAACCAATTTTTTCATGGAAGGTCACGTTAGCCAATTTAGCAACGAGGTCTTCAATCTTAAGTTTTTGGTCTTCACACCAGAAGAATTCACCATCTTCAAGACGTGCCACCAAGACTTTTTCATTTCCTCGGATGACATTTTCCAAGTGCTCAGCGTTCCCATTACGGACGGAAATGAAGTTTGGTTTGAGCTTACCATCTAGGTCACGTACAACAAAGTACCGTTGGTGCGTTTCCATTGAGGTCACCAAGACTTCTTCTGGAACGTCCAAATATTTAGTGTCAAAACTTCCCATAAAGGCAGTTGGGTATTCGACCAAGTTCAAGACTTCATTCAAAAGTCCTTCTTCGATTTGAACTTGCACACCTTGTTCTGCTTCGATGGCTTTGATTTGCTCACGAATCATGTTTTCACGTTCTTTGCTATCCGCAATCACGTAAACGGTACGAAGGTCTTCTTCATAAGAATCCGCATTGGTGATTTCCACTTCGTGTCCAAGGAAACGGTGTCCACGACTCACACGACCTGACTTGATATCCAAAAAATCAAGGTCAAGCGCTTCATCACCCAAAAGAACGATCAAGGTGTGAACTGGGCGAATGTATTCAAATGTGTTGTTAGCCCAGTGCATGCTGACAGGGAAGGTCAATGAAGTAAGTACTTCTGGAACGCCAGCCAAGACTTCTTTAGCTGGTTTTCCAGCTTCGTGCTTCGTGACATAAACGTACTCTTCCCCTTTGACTTCACGGAATTCGATATCATCAACCGTCAAACCTTTCCCTCGGACGAATCCTTGAGCCGCTTTTGAGAAGTTTCCATCTGCATCCAAGGCGGTTTTCTTAGAAGGTCCTTTAAAATCTTCAGTCAAATCCGATTGTTGATCTGCTAAACCAATCACACGGACAGCCAAACGGCGTGGTGTTGAGAAGGTTTGAATGCTTTCGTATGAAAGACGGTTGTCATCCAAGAAGGCTGCCATCTTCTCACCGAGTTGTTTTTCACTTGGTGTGACAACGTAGGCTGGCAACTCTTCAAGTCCAAGTTCTACTAATAAGTTTTTTGTCATGTTTTTTCTCCGAAAAATATCTTTTTTTCCAGTTTGCCTTATGTGATTGGCACGCAAGCAACCGACTTCGTCGTTTCATTGCTAAAATTGGAGCCTAAGGTCTCCAATTTTGCCTGGTATCGTTAGTTTCTCTAACGATACCTAAATCACAGCGGCAACTGGTTCTGTAGGGTTACTCTATTAACCTATCCTATCTAATACACTCTTTTTATTCTTCCTCTTCTGCTAGGAGTTTGGCGCGTGTGGCTTCGTCGAGAAGTGGATAACCAAGTTTTTTACGTTCTGCGACGAAGGTTTTGGCTACGACACGTGCCAAGTTACGGATGCGGGCGATGTAGCCAGCACGTTCTGTAACGGATACTGCTCCACGTGCATCTAGCAAGTTAAAGGTATGCGAACATTTCAAAACGTAGTCATAGGCTGGGTGAACAAGGCCCAATTCCAAAGCACGTCCTGCTTCTTTTTCAAATTTTTCGAAGTTTTCAAGAAGCATATCTTGATCAGAAACTTCAAAGCTGTATTTTGAGTGTTCATATTCTGGTTGAAGGAAGATTTCTCCGTATTTAACGCCTGGAGCCCACTCAATATCGTAAACAGAATCTACTTCTTGGATGTAAGAAGCCAAACGTTCCAATCCATAAGTGACCTCAGAAGTTACTGGGCCAGTTGCCAACCCACCAACTTGTTGGAAGTAGGTGAACTGAGTGATTTCCATACCATCCAACCAAACTTCCCAACCAAGACCAGCTGAACCAGTTGATGGGTTTTCCCAGTTATCTTCAACGAAACGAATATCGTGTTCCAAAGGATTGATCCCCAATTTTTCCAATGACTCAAGGTAGAGTTCTTGGATATTTGATGGAGAAGGTTTCATGACCACTTGAAATTGGTGGTGTTGGTAAAGACGGTTTGGGTTTTCCCCGTAACGACCGTCCGCTGGACGACGAGATGGCTCTACATAAGCCGCATTCCATGGCTCAGGACCAATGGCACGAAGGAAAGTATAGGGACTCATTGTTCCCGCACCCTTCTCATTATCGTAAGCTTGCATCAGCATACAACCCTGGTCATTCCAGTATTGTTGCAAAGTAAGGATGATTTCCTGGAAAGTCAATTTTTTAGACATGTTTTACTCCTTTTTCTATAATTTCTTGCGACACGAGTCTGCCTCGTCGATCGTACGAGGCAAGACGAGTTAGTACTGCGTTCAGCTCAGGCACCCTAGTGCTGAGCGTGGGGCAGTCCGACTGTAAGGAGGTCTCTGCCACTAACGCAGTGAAAGGTTAGTTTTTTAGACATGTTTTACTCCTTTTTCATAAAGTTTCTTGTGACTCAGGATACAAAAAGAACCGTGTCTTCGCTCCTAAGTCCTTTGACCTAGGGGCGTCAGAAACGCGGTTCCACCCTAATTTATTACTTCATTTTATCTTACTTTACTCAGCTTTTTGCTGAGAGAAAGCGCCACTTGCTTACTTTGCTCTACTTGGCTCTCACTATCCCAAGCTCGCTAGAAAAACGCCGTAAGCCCTTCTTTCTTGACTAGTATTATAGCAGATTTTTAATGACTTGTAAATTAAAATCCGCATGAGACAATCGTTTCATACGGATTTTAGGCTAACAAACTATTTTGTTTTGCTTATGGACGACTTACAGCTTTTGGTTTTTTACTGGGTAAAGATTTCTGAAATATAAAGACCAAAGTTCAAGAAGTTGATATCTTTTGTTTTATCAAAGGATTTTAAAAAACCGAGAACAAAACTGTCCTCGATTTTCATTAATAAATAGAAATTCTCTTTTAAAAATCTTTGGTGTCCGGATCTGGTGCACCTGCTTCAACCGGAAGATGGCGAAGGAGTTCCATATCATCTGCCGTCAATTCAAAATCAAAGCAATTTAGATTACTTGCAATCCGCTCAGGTGTAACCGATTTTGGCAGTGGAAGGAAACCTTCTTGTAAACTCCAAGCCAGGGCTAGTTGAGCGACGGTCTTTCCATATTTAGTAGCCATTTCTTTTACTTGTTCATTTTGGAACAATTCTCCTTGGCCAAAAGGTCCCCAAGCCTCTAGTAAAATGCCATGCTTGCGACTCGCTGCGATGGCTTCGCTTTGGTACACCCCAGGTGCTAGACGAATTTGGTTCACAGCCGGAATGACCCGAGCTGTTTCAAGGAGGGCTTCCAAATGATGAGGCAGAAAATTGCTAATACCAATAGCCCTAACTTTACCAGCAGCTAGCATATCTTCCATTGCTCGCCAAACCTCAGCATTCCGTTCTTTCCAAGCATCATTTTCTCGAAGGGGCTTTGGATTTGGCCAATGAATCAAATAAAGATCGACATAGTCCAATCCCAGTTTCTCAAGAGACTCGTCCAAAGCAACTTGAGCATCTTCATAGGTGTGATGAGTATTCCAAAGTTTGGTGGTAATAAACAGGTCCTCGCGCGCAAGACCACTATCCTTGATGGCCCGACCAACACTCTCTTCATTTTGATAAATCGCAGCTGTATCGATATGGCGATAACCTGCTTTTAAAGCAGCTAAAACAGCTTGATAGGCTTCTTCTCCATCCGCTGCTTTCCAAGTTCCAAATCCCAATACAGGAATCTCCACCCCATTATTTAAACGATAATGATTCATTTTTTCTTTCCTTTCTTCGATTTCGGTTTCTTAGGCCCTCGAAGCTTGAGCTCTGGCTTAAAAATATTCTTCTTGGTTGGCTCCATCTTCTTGCTATAAAAACTATAGAGTAAAAATGCCCCACCAACAATCACAATAAAGATATTTTTTCTAACAATCCCATATAGCAAGAAAAAAATTCCCATCAATAAAAAACGTATATCAATCGCCTTCATAAGCTACCTCACATTTCAATTCCCATTATAGCATGAAAAGGCAGCATTCACAAAATTGTACTACCATTGGTAAACAAAAAGACCCTCCAGACTGTTTAACTCCCATGAATACCTCACAAAAACCTCTCTAGGTATGACCTAGAGAGGAATTGTTCGTTCTTTAATTTTTGAATCTAGTTGGCAGCTTGGTAACGTTTGACCCCATCAAGATAGGTCGCAACCAGATCCAAATTTTGGTCAAGTACGATGAAGTCCGCATCATATCCTTCACGGATTTGACCACAAACATCATCAATATGGACTGATTTTGCCGGATTGAGGCTGGCCATCATCACTGCCTCATAAGGGTTGGCAATCCCCCACTCTACAACATTTTTTAATCCATCTTTCAATTTCAAGATTGAGCCAGCTAGATTACCAGTTGATTTCAAGCGAGCAGTCCCTTCAGCAACCACAACTGGGAATTCCCCAAGCATGTAGTCCCCATCTTCTAAGCCCCCGGCTGTCATACAGTCAGTTATCAAGGCAACATTTTCTTTCCCTTTTTGTTTCATCAGGATATCACACGCTAGAGGATCAACGTGATGGCCATCACAGATCAACTCTGCTGTAGTATGAGGCAACTCATACATGGCACCAACCATACCGAGTTCACGGTGCGTCAAACCACGCATACCATTGTAGGCATGCACCCAGACACTCGCACCTGCATCTACCGCTTTTTTAGCTTCTTCAAAAGTTGCATTGGAGTGTCCAAGGGCGACTGTCACTCCTTCTCCTGTAATGGTCCGAACAAATTCTTCTACCCCTTCACGCTCGGGAGCAAGGGCAATCTTATTCAACAGACCATTGGCAGCTTTTTGCCAAGCCCGAAATTCTTCCATACTTGGATCCTTCATATAAGCTGGGTTTTGAGCTCCCTTGTATTTTTCTGTAAAATAAGGGCCTTCAAAATAAATCCCGCGAATCTTGGCTCCTGTTGCTTCTTTGTATCGTTCACCGATATTTTCAGTTACTGCCAAAAGTTGTTCGTAAGAGGAAGTCAAGGTCGTAGGCAAAAAGCTCGTAACCCCTGTACTCAAGAGACCTTCACTCATGGTATGGAGAGTGCCTTCAATATTATTATCCATCACATCTACCCCACCAAAACCGTGAATATGGGTATCTACGAGACCTGGCGCAATGCTGTAACCAGAATAATCCAGTACATTCGCACCTTCTGGTATGCTTTCCACATGTTTTCCAAACTTGCCATCAACAAGCTCCAAATAACCTCCGCGGCGAACCCCATGTGGGTAATAAAATTGATCTGCTTTAATATATGTAGACATAAAATCGTCCTTTCCATTGTAGAAACAAACGTTCCTTTTTTATTCATACATATTATAACGCTTTCAGTTTCATTTGTAAATGGTATAGACCTATTTTTGGATAGAATCCAATAAAAACAGAGCAAGCTTCCTACTTACTCTGTTTGACGTTCCTTAAATTTGCTCGATTTGTACTTTTTCAGCTAGATTCAGGGCATGGTCCGCGACACGTGTATAGTGAGAAATGATATCAATAAAGTTCACTCCGGCTTGAGGTGTACATTCACCTTGGTTCAAACGACGTATATGAGTTTTCCGTAGTCTTTTCTCCAAGTTTTCAATTGTCTCATGTCGCGCTACCAGTTGGTTTGCAAGCGTTACATCATTATTCTCAACAGCCTTTAAGGCATCTTCAACAAATTGATGGGTTTGGTTATAAATATCTTCCAATTCAGCCAAAGCTGCTTCTGAAAAAACAACTTTCTTACGAATTAAATAATCGGTCAGATTGATCAAGGATTCCGCGTGATCTCCAATCCGCTCCAAATCCCGTGAGGAATCCAAGATATTGGTGAGAATTTCACTCTCTCTCGGACTCAAGGCTTCACTCGACAAACGAATCAAGTAGCGAGTCAAATCGTCATCAATGGTATTAATGGCTTCTTCTGTCTTATGTCCCTTTTCAGCTGTTTTTTCATTTTGATGAAGGATATAATCATAAGAAAGGCTAAAGGCTTTATCTGCATACCCACCTAAATGAAGCAACTCTTTTTTCGCATTTCCAAGAGCAATCGAAGGCGCTTGAGTGATCAAGTTTTCATCCAAGTAGAGCGGCTCATATTTGACAACCTCATCCTCACCAGGAATCAGTTTGGTTACAAAGTATGCCAAAGCTCCAATGAATGGGAATTGAATGATGGTATTGGTCACGTTGAAAGCTCCGTGAGAAAAAGCAATGGTCATTTCTGGTGACAAATGCAAGAGCCCTTGGAAGTATTCAATCATGGCTGTAAAAGGTGTTAATAAGATCAAACAAAGGATTGTACCGATCAAGTTAAAGAGCACGTGGGTTGCTGCAACACGCTTAGCAGAAACATTTGCCCCCATCGCTGCAATAATAACTGTCAAGGTTGTTCCGATGTTGTCCCCAAAAAGAATGGGTAAAGAACCGCGAAGATCTAAGAAACCACCTGAATACAAACCTTGTAGAATCCCAATGGTAGCTGAAGAAGCTTGAATCAAAACGGTGATGATGGCTCCTGCTAAAACACCCAGAATTGGATTTTTTCCAAGGGTGATCATGTACTGACTAAATTCTGGCAATTCTTTTAAAGGGCTCATTCCCGCACTAATCAGGTTTAAAGCGTAGAAAATTCCTCCAACTCCAAAGAGAATCCGACCAATATTGTTGGCCATTCGATTCTTGGTAAAGAAAAGTAAGACCGTTCCAAGAAACATAATTGGAAGGGCATAAGTCCCCAGTTTAAACCCAATAATGAACGAGGTGACCGTAGTCCCGATATTAGCCCCCATGATGATCCCAATGGCTTGACGCAGGGTTAAGAGACCTGCACTGACCAGACCAACGGTAATCACCGTTACCCCCGTACTAGACTGAATAAGGGCTGTCACAACAATCCCTACTAAGACTCCAAGAAAGGGATTGCTGGTATATTTATCAATATAGTAGCGAAGACGGTCCCCTGCTGCTTGTTGCAGCCCTTCTCCCATGGTTTTAATACTATAGAGAAAGAGACCCAACCCTCCCAAAAAGTTAAACAAAATTTCCTGCCAGTTAATGGACATGATCATTCCTCCAAATATGAGATCAAAAATAAAACTCCTCTCCTATTGTAAAGGATAATTTCCAATCACACAAGAGATTTCTGTAAATTTCTATTATTTTTTGAAACCGTTTTTTTCTTTCTGTTTTATTTTCCTCATTTTAAAAAGCAAAAAAAGAGGGTGGAAAATTTCCAACCTCTCTAGTCTTTGTTCAAATTGCGCAACATCTCATCGATCTTGTTACCGTATTCGATGGATTCGTCTTTCACAAAAGTAAGATCTGGAATCTTGTATAATTTCAGATTCCGACCTAATTCACGCTTGATGGTTCCTGTTGCTTTTTCAAGGCCTGTCTGAGCCTTTTGATTGTCTGAAGCCAAATCACTCATAATTGAATAATACACTTTGGCCATAGACAAATCACCTAGCATTTGAACATCCGTAATGGTGACGCCTTGAACACGCGGGTCACGGACTTTCTTTTGTAAAATCTCGTTGACTTCACGCTTGATTTCCATCCCTACTCGGTCTGTCCGAAAATGACTTGCCATAGGAACTCCTTTCTGCTTTATGTTTTAAAAACTAGAAAATCAGAGGAATCCCCTCTTTTTTCCTAGTCAACCTCTTATTTTTTAATTTCTTCCATGATGTAGGCTTCGATGGTATCATCTGTCTTGATATCATTGTATCCTTCGATCATCAATCCACCTTCACGACCATTTGTAATCTCTTTAACATCATCTTTGAAGTGTTTCAAGCTTGCAAGAGAACCGTCATAGATCACGACACCGTCACGAATGACACGGACTTTGGAATCACGTGTAACCTTACCACTAAGGACCATAAATCCACCGATGGTACCCACTTTAGAGACCTTAAAGGTTTCACGAATAACTGCTTCCCCGATGACTTTCTCTTCAAACTCAGGATCCAACATTCCCTTCATGGCATCTTCCATTTCTTCAATCACTTTGTAGATAATTGAGTGAAGACGGATTTCTACCTCATCAGCTTCAGCTTGTTGACGTGCTTGTGGGGTAGGTCGGACGTTAAATCCGATGATGAAGGCATTTGAAGCTTCTGCAAGGGTCACGTCTGATTCGTTGATGGCACCAACCGCTGAGTGAACGATGGTCACTTTCACACCTTCTACTTCAATCTTTTGAAGGGAAGCAGCAAGGGCTTCAACCGAACCTTGTACATCGGCTTTAATGATGACATTAACAGATTTCACTTCCCCAGCCTTCAAGGTATCAAAGAGGTTTTCAAGGCTGACGCGGTTGGTTGCTTGACGTTGTTTCATCAGAGCACGTTTGGCACGTTCTTCACCCGCCGCACGCGCAGATTTTTCATCTTCATATACTGCGAAGTGGTCACCCGCCATTGGCGCTTCGTTCAAACCAGTGATAGAAACCGGAGTAGATGGTCCTGCTACCTTCACACGACGTCCCAGGTCATTGGTCATGGCACGGACACGTCCAAAGGTATTTCCGACAACGATTGGGTCTTGGACATTCAAGGTACCTTGTTGAACAAGGAGGGTTGCCACCGCACCTTTTCCTTTATCCAAACGCGCTTCGATAACGGTACCGATGGCACGAACAGTTGGATCTGCCTTGAGTTCTTGGATTTCGGCCACAAGAAGGACAGTTTCCAACAACTCATCGATGTTTTGGTTGAACTTGGCTGAGATTTCTACAAACTCAGAGTCTCCACCCCAAGCAGTTGACATCACACCGTGTTCAGCCAATTCGCCGATCACACGCTCTGGATTAGCGCCTGGTTTATCAATCTTGTTGATGGCCACAATGATTGGAACATTGGCAGCTTTTGAGTGGTTGATGGCTTCGATTGTTTGAGGCATCACCCCGTCATCTGCTGCTACGACCAAGATGGTAATATCGGTAACAGATGCACCACGCGCCCGCATAGAAGTAAAGGCCGCGTGTCCAGGTGTATCCAAGAAGGTAATCTTCTTGCCATTTTCAACGATTTGGTAGGCACCGATATGCTGAGTGATCCCACCAGCTTCACCTGTCGCCACACGGGAGTTACGAAGGGTATCCAAAAGGGTTGTCTTACCATGGTCAACGTGTCCCATGATGGTGACAACTGGTGGGCGTTCTACCAACTCATCCGGATTCAAGTAACCATCTTCAACGAAGAAGCGTTCGATATCGGCATTGTCCACTTCAACCTTTTTCTTGGCTTCAATTCCATAATCTACCATCAAGAGTTCAATCGTATCTCCATCCAGCGATTGGTTTTGAGTCGCCATGACTCCCATCATAAAGAGTTTCTTGACGATTTCAGCAGGTTCACGCTTGATCCGTTTTGCGATTTCTGCAACCGTCATTCCATCCGTATACTCAAATTCACTTGGTAATTCATGGAATTTACGCTCTGTTACTGGTTTTGGAGCATCATTACGGTTGTTCTTTCCTTTTTTATTCTTCTTACTGTTATTCCAGTTACTATTTTTCTGATTTCTCACTTGATTTTGACTATTTCGATTCCTTTGTTGTTTTCTTGGACCATCTTCTTCACGATCAAAATCATCGCGTTTCTTATCTGGTCGCGCTTGTTTCTTCCGACGTGTATCGACTTGAGCTGGAGCAGCAGCAACAGCTGTTTTTGTATGGTTCTCAACAGCTGGCTCCTGTACAAGTGCTTTCACTTCTGGTGCTTCTACCCGTTTCCGGCGCTGTTGACGTTCTTGTTCTGCTTTTGCAGCTTGTTGTTTGTAGCGATCTTCACTTCCACGTGCGTACTCAGCATGTTGTTCAGCTTTCAGTGCTGCTGCACGCGCTTTGAAATCAACTTTTGGTGCCACTTGGGGTTGTTCACCACGTCTTTGATCTGGTCGGTTATTGCGACGATCAGATCCTTGATTTCGTTGTTCATTTCGCTCTTGTGGTCGTTGATTTCGATTGTCACCATTTCGCTGATTGTCCTTGCGATCGCGTTTTGGACGGTTATCTTGTTGTTTTCTGCGTTCAGCTTGCTCTTTTGCACGTGCTTCTCGTTCCGCTTTAAAGTTACGACTCTTTGGTTTAACAGCTGGTGTTACTGATTTTGTCTCAGTTGCCTCTTCTTTTTTGACGGGTGCTGCTTCTTTTTTCTCTGCGACAGCCGTTGTCTTGGCAGCCACTTCTGCTACTTTCTTTTCGACTGTTTCCTTTTTCGCTGAAAAGCTCTTGACCAACTTTTCAGCAACATCAGTATCGACACTAGATGCATGACTCTTGACGTCAAAACCTAATTCTTTCGCACGAGTGACGACTTCCTTACTTTCCTTGCCCAATTCTTTGGCAATTTCGTATAATCTTTTCTTAGACAATTGCTGTCCTCCTCTTCTATTCCATAAGAGACCTCATTTTCTTTGAAAATCCAGCATCTACAACGGCGACGACCTTACGGGCACGTCCGATTGCAGTGCTTAATTCTAGTGTTGAAAACACGGTAGATACTTGAACCTCATAATAGTGACCCTTATCTGTCACCTTTTTTGTCAGGTTACTAGCTGCATCATTTGCCAGAAAAACTAATTTTGCTTTTTCTTCCTGGATTGCTTTGATCACGAGTTCTTCTCCAGAAATGAGTTTTCCTGCTCTTTGCGCCAAGCCCAACAAATTACTTATCTTTTGCTTATTCAAGGCCTAACTCTCTTCTCTTCACCTTATGATCTACATAAGCGATCAATTCATCATAGAAAGCTTCTTCCACTTCCATATTAAAGCTACGATTAAAAACTTTCTTTTTCTTAGCAAGTGCCGCTTCTTCATTGTCTAGCTTGATGTAAGCACCTCGACCATTGGCTTTGCCAGTTGGATCGATAAAGACTTGTCCTTCTTTATTTTTGACAATGCGGAGCAAATCGCGCTTATCAATAATTTCATTTGAAACGACAGATTTTCTTAAAGGGATTTTTCTTGTTTTTACCATTTTCCCTTCCTCTCTTAATCGACTTGCTCTTGACTACTTTCTACTTGGTCTTCAAAAGTTTCTTGAGCTACTTCCATTTCTTCGAACTCACTATCAGATTTGATGTCGATGCGGTAACCGGTCAAATGAGCAGCCAAACGAACGTTTTGACCACGACGACCGATGGCAAGAGATAATTTATTATCTGGTACCACAACGAGAGCATGTTTGCTATCTTCGTCATCAAAAATAACTTGGTCCACTTCTGCAGGAGCGATCGCATTGTAGATGAATTCAGCTGGATCTGGAACCCACTCGATGACATCGATATTTTCTTCTGTCGGAACCATGCGGTCTAATTTTTGATCGTATCGAGCTGGGTGGAACTTGCTAGTAATCTTTTTAATATTCGATCCACCACGACCAACGATAGTCCCAATCGCATCTACATTTGGATTATGGCTACGGACTGCAACTTTTGTACGATCTCCAGCTTCACGCGCTACACTCATAATCTCAACAGTTCCATCATAAACTTCAGGAATTTCTTGTTCCATCAAACGTTTGATCATTTCAGGGTGGCTTCGGCTAACAAAGACATTGACACCGCGTGGATTATCTTCTACCTTGTAGACAAAAACTTCGATCCGGTCATGAGATTGGAATACCTCACCCGGGATTTGGTCTTGCTTAGACAATTGTGCTTCGATCGAACCAAGATTAACATAGATAAAACGATTATCAAAGCGCTCCACCGTTCCACTCATGATTTCATTTTCATGCTCTTTATAAGTGTTATAAGTGATGGTGCGCGTTTGCTTCCGCATTTTTTCCATGATCGTTTGTTTGGCAGCTTGAGCTGCTACGCGACCAAATTCAGCTGGTGCTTCTTCAAACTTGATCTTGTCTCCCAACTCATAAGCAGAGCTAATGGCCAAGGCATCCTTCAAGCTGATTTCTAAACGGCTATCAAAGACTTCATCTACTACTTCACGAACCGTATAAACACGGAAATCTCCAGTTTTTTCATTGAATTCAATCGCTGCACTTTCTGATTGTCCATAACGACGACGATAAGCTGAACGCAATGATTCTGTGACTGCTTCGATGATATCTTCTTTTTTGATCCCTTTGTCTTCTTCCAAAATGCGGAAGGCTTCTAGCATTTCTTTAGTCATGTTATTTTTGCCTCTTCTATAAAGGCTTCCTTTCTTTCATTCTGTTACAATTTTACGGCCAACCTTGCTTTGGACACAAGGTTATAAGGTATATCCACTGTTTTCTTCCGTGTTTTATCCATGTACTCAATGGTTAAAACATCCTCTTCAAAACCTACCAGGTTTCCCTCAAAGACTTTTTGCTTTTCAACAGCCTTGTATAAGCTGATATTGACATACTTGCCAACAGCTCCCTCGAGTGCTTCCTTGGTTTTCAAAGGTCTCTCCAAGCCAGGACTGGTGACTTCTAAAAAGTATTGTTCTGGAAATGGGTCAGGTTTGATTTGGTCCAATAGCGGGCTAATGATTTCTGTCAAATCCGCTGTATCATTCAGTGTGATTCCTTCTGGTTTGTCTACGAAAATGCTTAAGACGTAGTCACCACCCATTTTGCCATATTCAACATCAACCAATTCAAATGGTTCCTTTATAGCTGGCTGAATCACTTCTGTTACTAAGTCAACAATTGTTGCGATGGTTGCCACCTCCTCATAGATAAGAGGCGAAGATATTTCCCCGCCTCTCCTTTTCTATTCATTTTATGTATTATAGCACGATTCCCCAATGATTGCAAGGAATATGCTAAAACTGTGCTTCAACACGGTAAATGACCTGTCCTTTACTTGAGAACTTTTTCTCATATTCCGTCATGATATTCCCCTCAAAATCACTAGCATGAAGGTCTAGCCAGACTCCCTTCAAAGTCATACCATACTGTGAAAAGCTCACCAAACTGTATTCAAACAGACCTCGATTATCTGTTTTAAAGTGAATCTCCCCATGTTCTGGAAGAATTTGCTTAAAGGTATCCAAGAAGGTCTTGTAAGTCAAGCGACGTTTCTCATGACGTTTCTTTGGCCATGGATCTGAAAAATTCAGATAGAGTTGATCAATTTCACCATCTTCAAAATAGTTGGTCAAGCTATCCCCATCTACCCAAAGCAATTTAATGTTAGGAACATCAGCTTCTAAGACCTTATCTAAGGCATAGCTCAAGACCGATTTTTGAATATCAATTCCGATGTAGTTGATCTCTGGATTGGCCTTGGCCATCCCAGTAATAAAAGCCCCTTTTCCGCTACCCACTTCGATATGAATAGGATGATCATTCCCGAAAATCTCATGCCACTTCCCCTTAGCATCTTCTGGATTTAGGACCACATATTGCTGATTCGCTTCTAGTAGTTCTGTCGCTCCCTTGCGATTTCTAACTCTCATATTTCCTTTCCATATTTCAACCGGAAATTGCGCAGAGCATAGATCTCGCGATTGACATTTTCTAAATCATTATTTTCATAGTATTTAGCAATTTGGCACAAGAAAGAGTATTGACCAAACCAATAGAGTTTATCAAATACTTTTTGATTGTACTTGTAGCCATAATAACCTAACCAATCGCGCCAATTAGAATCTGGGATATAGTGACTCAAGATATGTGCCACATCCAACATCCGATCTGTCAAACGAACAGAGTCCCAATCGACTAGATAAATCAAGCCGCTCTCTGTCTCAATCCAGTTACTATGACGAACATCTCCATGGACGATCGTCGCATAATCCTCCCGAAAGGCAGGCACTGTCTTACGTAAATTCTTTACGACTGATTGGATATAGTGGTTCTGACGTAGGGCAATTGGCAACCGATTACTCCAAGAATTGAGCAATTCTAATGGAGATTCCACAGGATAGCCAAGTTTTTTCAATTGGGTCATCAAAGGTCTAGAACGGTGCAATCTCGTTAAAATATTGACGACTTGTTTTTTCGACATCCCATTAGGCGTGAGAATTTCCCCATTCAACCATTCTTGGGCACTCATCACATTTCCATCTGGCAAGCGTCGACTCCATAACAATTGAGGAGCAATCTGTTCTTTTGCTAGACCCGCAAGGATTGGGGTCGTATTCATTTTTACAAAAACGCGCCCACCATCTGGGTAGGTCCCCATGTAGGCCTTCCCACTCTTCCCAGGAATTGGGGTGAGGCTTAGCTCTTTTTCATTCGAGTCCATCTTTTCCTCCGTAAAAAGTTTCCAATCTATTTTACTAATTTTAACGACTTTCGTCAACCAAGCGCGCCATCTTAAATGGAAGATAGAGTAGGATTAAAGCAACTGTATAAGCCAATAAGCCTAACAACAGGACTTTATCTGAAATAAAGACCAGGCCAATTCCCCCTTCTATCACCGTTATCATCCCCATGACCAGCTGAATCGTTTTGTTCAACCCTGCCTTTTTACTGCCCTTTTTCATCGGGAAAAGGAGGGTCAACGGTTGGTAATCAAAAGCACTGTAAAGCCCCAGTAATTGAAAAATAACCAAGTAATTGAGCAAGGCTACAAGGGCAATCACTACGAGGGGTTGGGGAATAAAGATGATAGCGAGAATGGAAAGAGCCAAGAGTCGGAGAGTCATAGAGAAAAGATCTCCATTCCGTAGGAAGGAGCGCATATATAAATGAAGCCACGTATTGCCATGTGTTTTGGGAAGAAGCCCTAAGAAACCATCCAAGTAAGCTCTTCTTTTGACACTGTTGGTAATGCCTTTCACCGTTGTAAACAAGGCAAAGAAACGAAGGATCAATTGTTTCCTTGCATTCTCACGAGCAATGGCCAAGGTCCAATTCAAATTTCCATCCTGGTAGAAGCGGGCTTCCTTCCAACTAAAAACAGCCCCTTTAGCCAACCCTAAGACAAGGATATAAGCTACTATAGCAAATTTATTCATCCCCGTTGCCAGAAGAAGAGGCACAAATAATATAAGAACAAAACTTTGAATCAAAAACCAAAAGACAAAAGACCTCTTAGCCTGCCCTTTAATATAACTTTTCACTTCCTCTTCCTTTACTAAAAGGAATAAAGCATCGGGCTTCTCTAAGTAAGTCGCAATGGAGCCTATCGGAACCAAGAGGAGCAAACCAATCATGAGACTCCAGCGGATCAGGCTTGTATCTTTGGGTAGATCTTGCAAGAATTGGCTGTATTGAACCGCCAAAAATCCTATGAAAATTAGCATAAAGAGGACGAAATGATCATTGAGAACATAGCGGCTATATTTTACACATTGAGTTCGAAACGTTTCTTGCCGTTTTTTCATCAACTCTTTCATGCTGTTTCCTCTTCTGTCAAGGTCATGTAGATATCATTTAGACTTGCTTTCTCATCCCCAAAAGTTGAACGCAACTCATCCAGGCTCCCTTGTGCTCGGATTTGACCCTGATGGAGGATCACAAAACCATCACACATCTTTTCAGCCGAATCAAGAACGTGGGTACTCATCAAAATCGATTTTCCTTTTGCTTTCTCATCTGCCAATAACTGAATCAAATCTGCAATCGCAACAGGATCCAATCCCAAAAAGGGTTCATCGACAATATAAAGACTTGGATCCACTGCATAGGCGCAAATAATCATGACCTTTTGCTTCATCCCTTTTGAAAACTGGGTAGGGAACCAATCTAATTTTTCAGCCAAACGGAATCGTTCCAACAAAGGCTGGACGCGCACCATGACCTGATCCATGTCTAAATCATAGGCCATAGCTACGGTCTCGATATGCTCTCGCAAGGTTAATTCTTCATATAGACTAGGGGTTTCTGGAATATAACCAATTTTCTTGCGGTATTCCGTTGGAGCTTCTGGCAAACTAAGGCCGTCAATCCGTACTTCCCCAGCATAAGGATGTAGCAGACCAATAATTTCATTAATCGTGGTTGACTTCCCAGCTCCATTTAGTCCAATCAAACCAATCAGTTGGCCATCCGGAACTGAAAAACTCACCTCTTTCAGGACAGGGATGTTGACATAGCCCCCTGTCAACTTGTTGATTTCTAACATATTTTCTCCGATTTCTGGTATAATGTTCTTATATTATAACAAAATTTAGTCTAAATGAGGTGTATTTATGGTTGACGATTGTATTTTTTGTAAGATTATAGCTGGCGACATTCCTTCCTCCAAAGTCTATGAGGACGAGGAAGTCCTCGCATTTTTGGACATCTCTCAGGTTACACCCGGTCATACGTTAGTCGTTCCAAAAAAACATGCTCGCAATCTATTAGAGATGGACGAAACCGCCACAGCTCAACTATTTGCACGTGTCTCTAAAGTTGCTAAAAAAGTAGAAGCTGCTACCCAAGCTAAGGGAATGAATATCATCAGCAACATGGAAGAAGTTTCTGGACAAACCGTTTTTCACACACATGTCCACATTATCCCTCGCTATTCCGATCAAGATGAGCTTGCCATTTCATTTACTGAACACGAGCCTAATTTTGAACAACTAGCAGTTCTCGCAGAAACCATCAAAAACAGTTAAAAAGGAGGCCATATGAAACTCAAAAATCTCTTTTGGTTTGCAACAGGAGCTAGCATTAGCTACCACCTAGTAAAAAACCGCAAAGAAATCAAAACAGAGGTGACTGAATCCAGCCAATTGGTCAAGGGAATTCAAGATAACCTAGCAAAAATCCAACGCAATCTGGATATTATCCAAGACCAAAAGACCAATCTTCAAGAATTGGTAACGGATTTCCAATACAAGACCAAACTATTTAGTCAACAAGCAACAGCCTCTCTAAAAGAAATTCAAGACATCTGGCAACCAAGTAAAAACGATTGAGAAAACTCAATCGTTTTTTTCTTATTCTGAAGGTAGCGTAGGTGTCACACTGCTCGACTCTGTAGCTGCAGGGGCAACTGGCGTTACAGGAGCAACGGAACTTTGAGGTGTCACTACACCTGTATCCTGGGTTGATGGTACAACTGGTAGTTGGTTATACTCTTGGTAAACAGGTGCTTCCTCAGATGTTGCTACTGGAGTATCATTTTGAGAAGAAGAAGAATTCTTCAACTCTTCGTCTCCATCCAATAAGTAAGCATTTGTTTTCAGTGTTTTAATTTCTTTCTTTCCTAAAGCTTTGCGGATGATATTTTGAATTTTCAAGAGATGTTTTGAAGTGACAATCTGATAACTTCCACCATCTGCCAAGGTCGCATCTTCTCCTTTCAGCTGATACTGATGAATCGTTGAAAGGGCGTCTTTATATCCGAGTAATTGAAGAAGACTGTTGCTATCAAGTGAAATGTTGGTTTGCATATTGTCACTAACAGACTCAATAATTCCTTTGTAGTGACTCAAACTATTGAGGCTTAAAACTTTCTCAACAATTTTTTTAATCACTTCACGTTGGCGTTTTTGACGCCCATAGTCTCCTTCCGGGTCTTGGTAGCGCATCCGTGAGTAAACGAGTGCTTGGTCCCCATTAATTTCCTGACGTCCTGGTGCGATTTTAGCCGTATATTCTGGCTCATTTTCCTCAATCGAGATATCGAAGTCAAATGGATTGTTAACCGTGATACCACCAACCTTATCCACTAATTGAACCAATCCCTTCATATTGATCATGACATAGCGGTCAATATGGATATTCAAAAGATCTTGAATGGTCTTAATGGCTAACTTGGCACCACCTTGAGCATAAGCCGAATTCAATTTTGCTTGGACCGTTTCACCATCTGAAGTAATATTGGTTAGGATATCTCTTTCCAAGCTCGTCATGGTTGTTTCTTTTGTTTGAGGATTAACAGTCACCAAAATCATGGTATCACTATTTCCAGCCCAAGGATCTTCCCTAGAACCACTACCTGTATCAACCCCCATCAAAAGGATGGTCATCGGCTTGTTTTCTGCAATGACATTGGTCTCATTTCCAAAGCTCTTATAGGTCTTACTGAGTGCCCCCGTCGTCTGATTAAGGATGGTAAGGCCATAGGCTCCGACCCCAATCACTGTTACCGTCAATAAGCTCAAAAACATCAAAATAATTTTTTTAACCATATAGAATCTCTCTCTAATCTATCAGTTTCCCCATAAGGTAAACATCTAAAAATTCTCCTTCAGCTGAACAAGCTCCACGAGCTTGGCAACCTTCGATCTCAAAACCTAACTTTTTATACAGGTGAACCGCCCGTTCATTGCGCACTTGGACATTCAAGACTAGTTTCCGAAGAATACCGGTCGAGTGTGCCCACTCAATTCCTTCTTCCAGCAAGATCTGTCCAAGCCCTTGATTCCAATAAGCTTTTTGAACCACAATAAAGACATCACCAATATGCTGAGTGGACCGTTTAGAAGCCGCAGTGATATTTAACAAAGCTACCAATTCCTGATCTAGAAATAGCAAGAGGCAAATCCGGTTATCCGACATCTCTTGCACCATTAGAAAATGCTCCATGTCTGCTAGAGTCATGCCAATCCCAGTTTCATCTAGCGTCATGTAGTCCGACTCTTTTCCAACTTGATTTAAGAAATCAATGACAAGAGCTGCGTCTGCACTTTCAGCTTGCCGAATTTCTAACGTCACTTCCTTTTCCTTAGTCATCGGTTTTTTCCACCTGCTCAAAGGATGCTAGTAAAGCTTCTGCACGCGCTCCATGAGCTTCAAAAGCTAACTCTCTCCCATCTTCCAATTTTCGGATAAAAATTTTTAGATAAGCATCCGAAAGACTCGGCTCAATCAGCTCTCCCCATTCAATAATGGTAGCCCCATCTCCAAATAGAAAATCATCTAAATCAATAGAATCTGGATCATTTCCAATCCGGTAAACATCCAAATGGTATAAAGGCAAGCGACCTTCGTATTCACGAACAATGGTATAAGTCGGGCTTTTAATCATCTGATCAATCCCTAACCCCTTTGCAATTCCTTTAGTAAAGGTCGTTTTTCCTGCCCCTAGATCACCTGATAAGATGATCACGTCTTGCTTTTCTATGAGTTTTCCTAGCTGTTTTCCTAGAGCGATCAGCTCCGTTTCATTGTGACTAATCATTTCTCTATTATACCAAACTTTTTAAAAATCTGCTCTTTCTTTTAGAAATTGTTCGACTCCGGTTTGTTTTTGAGAAAAAGAAATCAAAGAAAACAGGAAACTCTCCCATTAATTCCCTCAATCCATCTAAAAAGGAATGGGAGACAACTCCCATTCCTTTTTGGCACTTTCCTGATGCTTAATTCAAGGCCATGCTAACGTAGTTTAAAATAAAGAGAACATCTAAAATCCAAATCATGCTGTGCACTTCTTTGGCTTGTCCTTTAACCACCTTCACCAAGCTATAGGTGATAAATCCAGCAGCGATCCCTTGTGTAATCGAGTAGCTGAAGCCCATAAAGATAGAGGTGAAGAAGGCAGGAACGGCCTCTGACATATCTTCCCAATGGATATTTTTCAAGCCACTCAACATCATGATCCCAACAACAATCAAAATTGGAGCTGTAGCAGCGGTCGGTACAATCGCCAACAAAGGACTAAAGAGACTTGAAATAGCAAAACAGATTGCCACAACCAAGGCTGTCAAACCAGTGCGTCCACCAGCTCCAATACCAGCTGCAGATTCAACATACGTCGTTACGTTTGAAGTTCCTGCAATAGCTCCGACTGAAGTCGCTACAAGGTCTGAATAGAGGGCCTTATCTAATTTCGCTGATTGATGGTTTTCCCCATTTGTCGCAACAATCCCAACTTTTTCACCCGTACCGATTAAAGTTCCAATTGTATCAAAAATATCAGTCAAGGAGAAGGCTAAAATTGCCATTAAGGTCTCAGGCAAACGAGACGTATTGGAAATCAACGAACCCAATCCTTTTGATCCCAAAGCTTGACCAAAGATCGTGCCTAAATCATTAAAGGCAGCTCCTAGATGGTTACTTGCAAAGTCAATTTTAGTGATATCAACCACATGGATGAGAATTCCAAGCACAGTCGTTGCTAAGATAGAAAGGATAATCCCTCCCTTAATCCCTTTGACAACAAAGAAAATAGTAATCGCAAGACCAACAAGAGCCAAGAGGACAGCCGGATTGTTAAAATCAACCAATCCAGGAACAGCAGATGCATTGGCTGAGATCGTTGCATTCGCCTTATCTGCTCCTTCCCCGACCACTGTATAGGTATGAGGGTCAATCGTGAATTTCAAAAATCCTGCATTCTTAATCCCAACATAGGCCAAGAAAATCCCGATCCCCGCTGAAATAGCAGACCGAAGAGCAGTCGGAATCGATTCGATGATCATCTTCCGAACATTTGTCAATGTGATAATCAATGAAATCACACCACAAATGAAGACCATTCCCAAAGCTTCCTGCCATGTGTAGCCCATACCAAATACAACAGTAAAGGTAAAGAAGGCATTCAAGCCCATCCCAGGTGCTTGTGCATAAGGTAAATTGGCATAAAAAGCCATCATCAAGGTTCCGACAACGGATCCAATAATCGTTGCAAGGAAGACTCCTTGAGCTGGCATACCTGTTTGTGACAACATTTGAGGGTTTACGAAGAGGATATAACTCATCGCAAAAAAGGTTGTCAAACCAGCAAGAACCTCTGTCCGAACAGTGGTTCCATGTTCTGAAAGTTTAAAAAACTTATCCATTTCAGAATAAACTCCTTTTTCATCATTCTCGCTCCCAATCAATTTGCGAACGTTATTTCTATTTTACCAAAAGATCTTTCGCCTTTCAAGAAATCCTACTTCTCTTCTCGATTTTTGAGCGCTTTTCCGATTTTTCTGATATAATGGTCTCATTCTTCTCGAAAGGAACCGAATTATGCATAAAAAGATGATCGCTCTAGATTTAGACGGCACCCTCTTAAATTCCGAAAGCAAATTGAGCGACTTTACCATTGATACGATTAAAAAAATTAGTGCTCTTGGCCATAAAGTCATTATTACAACAGGACGCCCCTACCGTATGGCACATACCTACTACAAACAACTAGAGCTAGATACTCCAATGATCAATTTTAATGGTTCTCTTACGCATCTACCTGAGAAAAAATGGGCGGATGAACAATGTTTGACTTTAGATAAAAAATACCTGCTAGATATGGTCGCTAACCGAGACACCATCCAAGCGGACTTTATAGCTGGCGAATACCGCAATAAATTCTTTATTACTGATCCAAATGAGCACGTTGCAGACCCTAAATTATTCGGTATTGAATCTTTCCAACCTGAAAATCAATTCAATCCCGAGCGGGTAACGAGCGACCCAAACTGTATCCTCTTTCAAACGAAAGCGGAAGACAAATATGCTCTGGCAGATGAAATGAATCGGCATTATGACTACAATCTGTCAATCAATACTTGGGGTGGACCCTTAAATATTCTAGAATGCAATCCCAAAAATGTGACCAAAGCATCCGCTCTGACCTACCTTCTGGATAAACTCAATATGGATCAGAAAGATTTGATTGCTTTTGGAGATGAGCACAATGATACTGAGATGCTAGCTCTTGCTGGTCATGGATACGCCATGAAAAATGCTAGCTCCGTCCTTCTCCCTTATGCAGACTCCGTCACAGATTTCACCAATAACGAAGATGGTGTCGCGCGCCAATTAATTCAATTATTCTTATAATAGGAACAGACATGAGTTATCCCCTCATGTCTTTTTCTACCCTAAATACTTAATCGGTTAATCAATACCCCCCTATTTTTCCATTTTTTTCATTGCTTTGTCATCTAACTTGTGATATTATTAACATAGTTATTAAAGAAGCGCTTCCAAAAATGCTAAACCACTTCTCGTTCACTTAAGGAGGAACAAAATGAAAGCTGTTGTTGTAAATCCAGAAGGTACTGGTGTTGAAATTGTTGCAAACAAAGAAATGCGACCACTTGAAACAGGGGAAGCTCTTGTTCAAATCGAATACTGTGGTGTCTGCCACACTGACTTGCACGTCGCACATGGAGACTTCGGTAAAGTTCCAGGCCGTGTTCTTGGACACGAAGGAATCGGACTTGTGAAAGAAGTTGCTCCAGATGTCAAGAGCCTAAAAGTTGGGGATCGTGTCAGTGTTGCTTGGTTCTTCGAAGGTTGTGGAACTTGTGAATACTGTACAACTGGTCGCGAGACTCTTTGTCGGACTGTTAAAAATGCTGGTTACTCTGTTGATGGAGGAATGGCTGAACAATGTATCGTTACTGCAGATTATGCAGTGAAAGTACCTGAAGGATTAGATCCAGCCCAAGCTTCCTCTATTACGTGTGCAGGTGTTACAACTTACAAAGCCATCAAAGAAGCCAAAGCTGAACCAGGACAATGGATCGTTATCTATGGAGCTGGTGGACTAGGAAACTTGGCTGTTCAATATGCCAAGAAAGTCTTCAACGCTCATGTTATCGCTGTCGATATCAACAACGACAAACTTGAATTAGCTAAAGAAGTTGGTGCAGACTTTGTTATCAACGGTCTTGAAGTCGAAGATGTCCCAGGCCTCATCAAAGAAAAAACAAATGGTGGTGCTCACTCTGCTGTCGTAACAGCTGTTTCTAAAGTAGCTTTCAACCAAGCAGTAGATTCTGTTCGTGCAGGTGGCCGCATTGTCGCAGTTGGTCTTCCTTCTGAAATGATGGACCTCAGCATTGTGAAAACTGTATTAGATGGTATCCAAGTCATTGGTTCTCTTGTAGGAACTCGTAAAGACTTGGAAGAAGCCTTCCAATTTGGTGCAGAAGGCTTGGTAGTCCCTGTCGTTCAAAAACGTCCAGTAGAAGATGCTGTCAAAGTCTTTGACGAAATGGAAGCCGGAACCATTCAAGGACGTATGGTACTTGACTTTACAAACTAAACAACTGAACCTACAGGACTAGCCCAGTTGGGCTAGTCTTTTTGAGTGCTCTCAATCACTCTTATTTACAATTTATTATATATTTATTTTTGTTTTCGAGAATATCGTTTGATTCTCGGAATCTTTTCATTGAGAACAAAATCCTATAAAACATATCTATTATTGATTTTTTAAGCATCAACAAGTAATAAACAAAATTCATTCAAGAGCATTCTTTTTCTATCTAACGATAATTTAATATAATAAATCAATGTTTTTACATCGAGATTTTGATAGAAAAATTGACTTAAGTGTGGAAACGATTTATAATAAAGTAGCTTAAAGTTTTCTTAAACTGAAAGTCAAACAAATTTTATAAGGAGGAATGTCAATAATGAGTATTGGTATCATTATTGCTAGCCACGGTGAATTTGCAGCTGGAATCCACCAATCCGGCTCGATGATCTTTGGGGATCAAGAGAAAGTTCAAGTGGTTACGTTCATGCCAAGTGAAGGCCCGGATGATCTCTATGCTAAATTTAATGCAGCTGTTGCCGCATTTGATGCAGAAGATGAAGTCTTGGTTTTGGCTGACCTTTGGAGTGGTTCTCCATTTAACCAAGCAAGTCGCGTCATGGGAGAAAATCCAGATCGTAAATTTGCGATCATCACAGGATTGAACCTTCCGATGTTGATTCAAGCTTATACAGAACGGTTGATGGATGCAAATGCCGGCGTTGATCAAGTCGCTGCAAACATCATCAAGGAAGCAAAAGACGGTGTCAAAGCCCTTCCAGAAGAATTGAATCCTGTTGAAGAAGCTAGTACAGCCGCTGCTGCTCCTGTAGCCCAGGCTGCTATTCCAGAAGGAACAGTTATCGGAGATGGAAAACTCAAGATTAACCTTGCCCGCTTAGATACACGTCTTCTTCATGGACAAGTCGCAACTGCTTGGACACCTGATTCAAAAGCCGATCGGATCATTGTTGCTTCAGATTCTGTTGCCAAAGATGAACTCCGTAAGGAATTGATCAAACAAGCGGCACCAAATGGTGTGAAAGCAAACGTTGTCCCAATTCAAAAATTGATCGACGTTGCAAAAGATCCACGTTTTGGAAATACCCATGCTTTGATCTTATTTGAAACACCCCAAGATGCTCTTCGCGCCATCGAAGGTGGTGTTCCGATTAAAACCTTGAACGTTGGTTCAATGGCCCACTCAACTGGTAAAACCATGGTTAACAATGTGTTGTCAATGGATAAAGATGACGTGGCTACATTTGAAAAAATGCGTGATCTTGGAGTTGAATTTGACGTCCGTAAAGTGCCAAATGACTCTAAGAAAGATTTGTTTGACTTAATTAACAAAGCTAACGTTCAATAATCGATTACTTACGAAAGGATTTTAAACATGTCTATTATTTCTATGGTATTAGTGGTCGTTGTTGCCTTCTTAGCAGGTCTTGAAGGTATCCTTGACCAATTCCAATTCCACCAACCCCTTGTTGCTTGTACCTTAATCGGTTTGGTAACAGGTAACTTGACTGCTGGCATTATGCTTGGTGGTTCACTTCAATTTATTGCACTTGGCTGGGCAAACATTGGTGCCGCAGTTGCACCCGATGCTGCCCTTGCATCTGTCGCTGCTGCCATCATCATGGTACTTGGGGGAGACTTCAGTACAAAAGGAATCGCTGTCGCTCAAGGTGTCGCTATTCCACTTGCAGTTGCTGGTCTTTTCTTGACCATGATCGTCCGTACCCTTTCCGTTGGTTTGGTTCACACTGCCGACGCTGCTGCTAGAAAAGGGGATATCAAAGGTGTAGAACGCGCTCACTTTGTGGCCCTTCTTCTTCAAGGTCTTCGTATCGCCATTCCTGCAGCCCTCTTGTTGATGATTCCTGCTGAAACTGTCAAAACTGCTCTTGAACAAATGCCAAAATGGCTCTCTGATGGAATGCAAATCGGTGGTGGTATGGTTGTAGCCGTTGGTTATGCCATGGTTATCAACATGATGGCGAGCCGTGAAGTATGGCCATTCTTTGCCATTGGTTTTGCTCTTGCAGCCGTTAGCCAATTAACTTTGATCGCTCTTGGAGCAATCGGTGTTGCTCTTGCCTTAATCTACCTTTCACTCTCTAAGAAAGGTGGCAATGGAGGTGGCGGAGCCGCTACTTCTAACGATCCAATCGGCGACATTCTCGAAGACTATTAAGAAAGGTGTGACACTATCATGACTGAAAAATTACAATTATCTAAATCAGATCGTCAAAAAGTTTGGTGGCGTTCAACCTTCTTGCAAGGTTCTTGGAACTATGAACGGATGCAAAACTTGGGTTGGGCATACTCATTGATCCCAGCTATCAAAAAACTCTACACAAAGAAAGAAGACCAAGCGGCTGCTCTTGAACGTCACATGGAATTCTTTAACACTCACCCATACGTAGCTGCTCCAATCATCGGGGTAACTCTTGCCCTTGAAGAAGAAAGAGCAAACGGTGCTGCGATTGACGATGCTGCCATCCAAGGGGTTAAAATTGGTATGATGGGTCCTTTGGCGGGTATCGGAGATCCAGTCTTCTGGTTTACAGTACGTCCTATCCTTGGTGCCCTTGGTGCATCACTTGCTGCGTCTGGTAATATCCTTGGTCCACTTATCTTCTTTATCGCATGGAATGCAATTCGTATGGCCTTCTTGTGGTACACCCAAGAACTTGGATACAGAGCAGGTTCTGAAATTACCAAAGATATGTCTGGTGGGATCTTGCAAGACATCACTAAAGGGGCTTCTATCCTTGGGATGTTCATTCTCGCTGTCTTGGTAGAACGTTGGGTATCTATTAAATTCGTCTTCAATGTTTCTTCTGTAAAATTAGACGACAAAGCTTATATCCACTGGGATAAACTTCCTGAAGGTTTCAAAGGAATTCAAGAAGCCTTCGCTCAAGTTGGTTCAGGCCTGTCTCAAACACCTGAAAAAGTTACAACTTTCCAACAAAACTTGGATTCATTGATTCCTGGTTTGATGGGATTACTTCTTACTTTTGCTTGTATGTGGTTGTTGAAGAAAAAAGTATCTCCTATCACGATCATCATCGCCCTCTTTGTAATCGGTGTATTAGCACACGTTGCTGGCTTGATGTAAGCAAAGATCAACTAAAAAGAAGGTTTCGGCCTTCTTTTTATTATGTTATAATGGAATGAACAGTAATACAGGAGGATCTCATGGCTCAATCATTGAATAAAACCGTTGAATTCCATACTACAGGGGTTTCTTACCTTGGAGTGGGGGGAAAGGTTGGAAAAATCCTAGTAGGGAATGCCGCTTTTGAATTTTATGCGGATGCAAATGTAGAAGACTACATCCAAATTCCCTGGCAAGAAATCGAACAAATCGGAGCCAATGTATCCGGACGTAAAATTAGCCGCCATTTTGAAATCTATACCAAAGAATCAAAATTTCTCTTTGCTTCAAAAGACTCTGGTAAAATTTTAAAGATTGCTCGGGAACATCTGGGAAATGATAAAATTGTCAAACTTCCTACATTGATCCAAATCATCACGGCTAAAATTAAAAATCTATTTGCAAAATAGGATCTTTTCTTGTATAATAGACGCAAACGGATAAGTAAGTTAAGAGTCTCTTTCAGAAAGTCTGCGGGTGCTGCGAGCAGATAGAAATCTTAATTGAAATTCTACCGTTTCTTTAAAATACAATATCGAATCAAGTGCACACCTGTGAAGTTGGATGGAACCGTGGCTCTGCCACTCCAACACTCTAACAGGTGTGTTTTTTGTTAAAGGAGAAGCTATGTTAGATATTAAACGAATTCGTACAGACTTTGATGCGGTTGCTAAAAAATTGGCAACACGTGGCGTAGATGCGGCTATTTTGAATGAAATGAAAGAAATCGATGCCAAACGTCGAGATATCTTAGTCAAAGTAGAAAATCTCAAAGCAGAGCGTAACACTGTATCTGCTGAAATCGCACAAGCTAAACGCAACAAAGAAAATGCAGATGATAAGATTGCTGCCATGCAAACCCTCTCTGCAGAGGTTAAAGCATTGGATACAGAATTGGCTGAAATCGATGCCAAATTAACTGAATTCACTACTACCCTTCCAAACATCCCTGCTGATAGTGTCCCTGTTGGAGCAGATGAGGATGACAACGTTGAGGTTCGTCGTTGGGGAACACCTCGCGAATTTGGCTTCGAACCAAAAGCTCACTGGGATTTAGGTGAAGACCTTGATATCCTTGACTGGGAACGCGGGGCTAAAGTCACTGGTGCTCGTTTCCTCTTCTACAAAGGACTTGGAGCTCGCTTAGAACGCGCTATCTACAACTTCATGTTGGACGAACATGGCAAGGAAGGCTACACTGAAGTCATCACACCTTACATGGTCAACCATGATTCTATGTTTGGTACTGGTCAGTATCCAAAATTCAAGGAGGATACTTTTGAACTTAGCGATACCAATTACGTCCTCATTCCAACAGCCGAAGTTCCTTTGACAAACTACTACCGCGATGAAATTCTTGATGGGAAAGACCTTCCAATCTACTTCACCGCTATGAGTCCATCTTTCCGTTCAGAAGCTGGTTCTGCTGGTCGTGATACTCGTGGCTTGATCCGTTTGCACCAATTCCATAAGGTTGAAATGGTGAAATTTGCCAAACCAGAAGAATCATATGATGAATTGGAAAAAATGGTTGTCAATGCTGAAAATATCCTTCAAAAACTGAACCTTCCATACCGTGTGGTAGCTCTCTCCACTGGAGACATGGGCTTCTCAGCTGCTAAGACTTATGACTTGGAAGTATGGATTCCAGCGCAAAACACCTATCGTGAAATCTCAAGCTGTTCCAATACAGAAGATTTCCAAGCTCGCCGTGCGCAAATCCGTTACCGTGATGAAGCAGATGGCAAGGTAAAACTCCTTCACACTTTGAACGGTTCTGGATTGGCAGTCGGACGTACCGTCGCTGCTATTCTTGAAAACTACCAAAACGAAGACGGTTCTGTGACCATTCCAGAAGTCCTTCGCCCATACATGGGTGGCGCAGAAGTCATCGCACCAAAATAAAGTTTAAAAAAACTGAGTCTCGCAAATTGCAAGCTCAGTTTTTTAATATTTACGAAAACGTTGGTAGCGTTGCTCCAGAAGATCTTCGAGAGGTAAGGCTTGTAAAACCTTTAACTCTTCCTGTAATTCCTTCTTCACTTGAGCCAATAGTTCTCCATTTGAAAATCCATGCTCGGGAATTACCTTATCGACAATTTCCATATTTAACAATTCGTGAGAAGTAATCTTCATCAACTCTGCTGCTTCCATGGCACGGCTTCCATCTTTCCAAAGAATAGAGGCAAAACCTTCTGGACTCAAGACTGCATAGATGGAGTTCTCAAGCATCCAGACCTTATCTGCCACAGCAAGAGCTAAGGCACCACCAGAACCACCTTCTCCGATGATAATCGCGATAATCGGAACTTTTAAATCACTCATTTCCATGAGGTTACGGGCAATGGCTTCACCTTGTCCTCGTTCTTCAGCACCAACACCAGGATAAGCACCCG
The DNA here is from genome assembly GCF_041432055.1 of Streptococcus sp. 27098_8_186. Taxonomy (NCBI): domain Bacteria; kingdom Bacillati; phylum Bacillota; class Bacilli; order Lactobacillales; family Streptococcaceae; genus Streptococcus; species Streptococcus sp. 27098_8_186. Next base: position 11,988 of record NZ_JAPVYV010000009.1, on the reverse strand, counting down.
CTGTATTGATAAAGGTCACAACTGGACGGCCAAATTTCTCTGCTTGCTTCATGAGGCGCAAAGCTTTTCGATAGCCTTCTGGATGGGGTTGCCCAAAATTACGTTTTAGATTATCTTGAAGATTTTTTCCTTTTTGGATTCCAACGACTGTAACCGTTTGATCGCCTAAGCGTCCAATCCCACCAATTACCGCACCATCATCACGGAAGTTTCGATCTCCATGCAATTCGATAAAATCATCAAAAATTCCTTGAGCAAAATCAAGCGCAGTCAATCTTCCTTGGTCACGTGCCTCTTTAATAATCTGTGTTATTTTACTCATGTTTACCTCCATGAAGGGCCAATAATTGTCCAACTGTTGCTCGGATTTGGCTTCTCTCCACGATCAAGTCTACAAATCCATGTTCTTGTAGAAATTCTGCTTTTTGGAAATCATCTGGCAATTTTTCACGCACAGTTGATTCGATCACGCGTCGACCAGCAAACCCGACCAAGGCTTGACTCTCTGCCATGATAATATCACCTTCCATAGCAAATGAAGCCGTTACCCCACCAGTTGTTGGATCTGTCAATACTGTCAAATAGAATAATTTTTCTTTGGAATGACGTTGAACAGCCGCAGAAATCTTTGCCATTTGCATCAAACTCACGATTCCTTCTTGCATCCGAGCGCCACCGGAAGCGGTAAAGAGAACAACTGGCAATTTTTCTTTTGTCGCAAATTCAAATAAACGAGTAATTTTTTCACCTACTACAGAACCCATTGAAGCCATGATAAAGTTAGAATCCATGATCCCAAGAGCAACTTTTTGCCCTTTAATCAAGGCAGTTCCAGTCAGGACAGCTTCATCCAGTCCTGTCATTTCCCGCACTGCTGCTAGTTTCTTCTTATAATTTGGGAAGTTCAAAGGATCTGTCGTTTCGATTCCTGTAAACATTTCTTCAAAGCTGGCTGGATCCACTGTCAGCGCCAAGCGTTCTTTAGCAGAAATACGGAAGGTATAGCCACAATTCGGGCATACACGTTCACTACCTAAATCCTTTTGGTAAATGGTATGTTTACAACCTGGGCATTGTGAAAATAGTTCATCAGGAACTTCAGGTTTTGGCTGAGGCTCCTTCCAGGCTGACCTATTCGGATTGATCCGAATATATTTATCTTTTTTAGAAAATAATGCCATTACTTACTCCTTATAATATGCTACAGTATCTGAAGCATTACTTTAAAAGCCTGAAACTGTGAAGATGATGTTCATACTTCCCTCACAAGTCCAGGCTTTTTCATCATTCCTTATTATAATTTGGAAGGAATTGTTCCATCAAAAATGCAGTGTCATAATCACCAGCGATCACATGTGAATCTGAAATCAAATCCAACTGGAAACTGCTATTGGTTGTGACACCATCGATTTCCAACTCATAAAGAGCACGCTGCATTTTCATCAGTGCATCAAAGCGATTTTCACCATGGACAATGATCTTGGCAATCATACTATCATAGTATGGTGGAATCGTATAACCAGGATACACAGCAGAATCCACACGCAAGCCAACCCCACCACTTGGAAGATAGAGATTAGTAATCTTACCTGGGCTTGGTGCAAAGTTGAAGGAAGGATTTTCCGCATTGATCCGGCATTCAATCGCATGGCCTTTAATGACAATATCCTCTTGAGTAACGGATAATTCTTGGCCAGCTGCGATTTTAATCTGTTCCTTAACGATATCAACTCCTGTTACAAATTCTGTGACAGGATGCTCCACTTGCACACGGGTATTCATTTCCATAAAGTAGAACTCACCCTTGCCTTCATCATACAAGAATTCAATCGTTCCAGCATTCTCATACCCAACTGATTCAGCAGCCCGAACAGCAGCAGAACCAATTTGATTACGAAGAGTTTTTCCGATAGCAATTGAAGGGGATTCTTCTAGAACTTTTTGATTGTTCCGTTGAAGAGAGCAATCGCGTTCACCTAAGTGAATGACATGTCCATGCTGATCCGCTAAAATCTGTACTTCAATGTGGCGTGCCGGATAAATCACCCGCTCCATATACATGGCACCATTCCCAAAAGCAGCTTGAGCTTCTGAGGAAGCAGATTCAAAAGCAGCAACCAGATCTTCTGGTTTTTCAACCTTCCGAATTCCCTTACCACCGCCTCCTGCAGATGCTTTCAACATCACAGGGTAACCAATACGTTCTGCAATCTCGAGGGCTTCTTCAGCAGTATACACTTCACCATCTGATCCAGGAATAACAGGCACTCCTGCTTTGATCATCTGTTTACGAGCATTAATCTTATCCCCCATCAAATCCATGACTTTAGCAGAAGGACCAATAAATTTAATGCCCACTTCCTCACACATGGTCGCAAATTTTGAGTTTTCACTTAAAAATCCAAAACCAGGATGGATAGCTTCTGCTCCTGTTAAGACAGCTGCAGACAAGACAGCACTCATATTCAAATAAGATTCTGTTGATTTAGCAGGGCCAATACAGACTGCTTCATCCGCTAGTAAGGTATGCAAGGCTTCTTTATCAGCAGTAGAATACACCGCAACCGTCTCGATGCCAAGTTCACGAGCCGCACGAATAATGCGCACTGCAATCTCACCACGATTGGCGATTAAGATCTTACGAAACATAGATAGGCCTTTCTTAATTTCCAATTGCAAAAGTAAGCGTTCCTGAAGCTGCAAGCTTACCGTCTACCTCTGCTTTCGCTTCAACAACAGCAATGGTTCCACGACGTTTGACAAAAGTAGCTGTCATCACCAGTTGATCTCCTGGAACGACTTGTTTTTTAAACTTCACCTTGTCCATCCCTGCATAAAAGACTAATTTCCCTTTATTTTCAGGTTTTGACAACTCTAGTACACCTGCTGTTTGTGCCAAAGCTTCCATGATGAGAACACCTGGCATAACAGGATATTGTGGAAAATGTCCATTAAAAAATGGTTCATTAATTGTCACATTTTTAATGGCAACAATCGTATCTTCGCTTGTTTCTAAAACGCGATCCACCAAAAGCATTGGGTAACGATGCGGCAAAGCCTCACGAATAGCATTAATATCAATTGTCATTTGATTCGAACCAATCCTTTTCCAAATTCAACCATTTCTTCATTCGTTACCAAAATTTCAGTGACTACCCCATCTTTTGGTGCTGGGACTTCATTCATCACTTTCATGGCTTCGATAATCAAGAGTATTTGACCCTTAGTGACCTTATCTCCTACAGATACAAAGGCTGGTTTATCCGGAGCTGGCGACAAGTAAGCCACCCCAACCAATGGACTTTCAACCACATCACCTTCTGCAGCCTGAGCTGGAGCAGCAACTGGTTCAGCAGCTACAGCTGGAGTTGCTGGTGCTTCAACAACAGGGGCTACTACAGGAGTTTGAGGAGCTGCTACCACTTCAAGTGCAGGAGCAACCGGTGTAGCCGCAACTGAACTCGTTTGGTTTTTACTCAAATTCAATTCTTCGCCATTATTTTTATATGAGAATTCACGCAAAGTTGACGCATCAAATTGAGCCAACAAATCTTTGATTTCAGAAATATTCATGAATTAACCCTCCCAACGTTTAAAGGCCAGAACAGCATTATGTCCTCCAAAACCAAAGGTATTTGAGATAGCGTACTGAATATCCGCTTCTTGGCCTTCACCATAAACAACGTTTGCTTCGATATAGTCAGACAATTCTTTAGTACCAGCAGTTTTTGGTACAAAGCTGTGACGAATCGCTTCGATAGTAGCAATCGCTTCAACTGCACCAGCAGCACCAAGCAAGTGCCCTGTAAATGATTTCGTAGATGATACAGGAACTTCTTTACCAAGTACAGAAACAATGGCACCACTTTCACCTTTTTCATTGGCAGGTGTTGATGTCCCGTGAGCATTAACATAATCGACATCTTCAGGTTTGATACCAGCTTCATTAATAGCCAATTTAATTGCTTTAGCAGCACCTGAACCATCTGGTGTTGGTGTTGTCATATGGTAGGCATCACAGTTTGAACCGTAACCAACAATTTCAGCTAAAATATTAGCACCACGTTTTTGGGCATGTTCCAAGCTTTCGATGACAAGAACCCCTGCACCTTCACCCATCACAAAACCATTGCGGTCTTTATCAAATGGAATAGATGAACGTTCTGGATCTTCCGTTGTTGAAAGGGCCGTAAGGGCATTGAAACCACCGATACCAATCTTAGTAATCGAAGCTTCAGCACCACCAGCCAAAACAACATCATGCATACCAAATTTAATTTCACGGAAAGCTTCACCAATTGCATCATTGGCAGAAGCACAAGCTGTTGTCACGGATTTACATACCCCTTGAGCTCCAATCTTAAGTGCGATGTTTCCAGCACCCATGTTTGAAAGAGCTTTTGGAATAAACATTGGTTGAATTCTCTTCATCCCACGTTCATGCATCCGGATAATTTGGTCTTCCAATTCTTGCAAACCACCGATACCAGATGATACAATCACACCTATACGATCGCGGTCTTCTTCTTCCATATTCAAGCCGGAATTTTCAATAGCTTCCATCGCAGCATAGATTGCATACAAGGAGTATGTATCCATACGATTTCGATCTTTTTTCACGAAATATTTATCGAATGGGAAATCTTGAATTTCACCAGCATTAAAGACTGGAATTTCAGAAGCATCAAATTTTGTAATGGGCTTGATTCCAATTTTTCCTTCATGAAGGCTATTCCAAAACTCTTCTGGTGTATTACCTATTGGTGAGGTTACACCGTAACCTGTAACAACAACACGATTTGTAGACATATATATTCTCCTTTTGCCGGATGGATATTTAAGTAAGTGATTTTCGATCAGTGAGCATTCATTATTGCATAGTCATTCCGCCATCAATGGCAATTGTTTGACCAGTTAAATATTCTTGACCTGCCAAGAAAGCCGCAACTTCTGCCACTTCTTCAGCTTGACCAATTCGTTTCATTGGCACTTGAGCTAGCATGGCATCTCTCATTTTCTCTGGAATAGCGTCTGTCATATCTGATTCAATGAAACCAGGTGCAATGGCATTCACACGAACACCACGGGCCGCAACTTCACGGGCAACGGATTTGGTAAAACCAATCAATCCAGCTTTTGAAGCTGCATAGTTCGCTTGACCAATATTCCCCATTAGACCAACAACAGAGGACATGTTGATAATGGCACCTTGACGAGCCTTAGACATAGGTTTTAAGACAGCTTGTGTCATATTAAAGGCACCGGTCAAGTTGATTTTCAAGACCCGTTCAAAATCTTCTTCAGTCATTTTCAACATCAACTTGTCGTTTGTGATCCCAGCGTTATTGACCAAAACATCAACACTTCCAAGCTTTTCAATTGCTTCAGCTACCATACGTTGCGCATCTTCGCCATTAGAAATATCCCCAGAAATACCAACAACCGTCACACCATAGTCAGCAAACTGCGCAAGCAAGTCCTCAGAAATTTCAGAACGTCCATTTAGGACAACATTAGCCCCGAGACTCGCAAATTTATGAGCCACAGCCAATCCAATTCCGCGTGTTGAACCTGTTACAAAAACATTTTTATTTTTAAGTTCCATCTTTACCTCGTTTTAAGCATTCAGAAGTGCATCTAGACTAGCCTGATCTTCGACGTTATGAGTTGGAAGAGTTTTATCAATTTTCTTCAAGAATCCTGACAAGACTTTTCCAGGTCCGATCTCGATGACCTCATCTACACCAAATTCTTGAATCTTAGCAATTGAATCATAGAAACGAACCGGTTCTTTTACTTGACGGGCCAAAAGTGCTTTCACATCTTCTGACTTCATGATAGTAGCTTCTGTATTCCCAACTAAAGGAAGATCAAAATCATTAAATGCCACTGTTTCTAGTTCAGCCGCCAATTTTTGACTAGCAGATTCCAGTAAGGCTGTGTGGAATGGACCTGACACATTCAAAGGGATCAAGCGTTTGGCACCTGCTTCCTGCAATAGTTCCACAGCATAGTCCACAGCCGCAACCTCACCACCAATCACAATTTGTGCTGGCGTATTGTAGTTAGCTGCTGTTACTACACCCTTTTCGGATGCTTGTTGACAAATCTCCTCGATCAAACTTGGATCTGTATTCATAACAGCAACCATTTTCCCACTTCCAGCAGGAGCTGCTGTTTCCATGAATTCACCACGTTTCGCAACCAAAGCTACTGCATCTTCAAACGAAAGAGCTCCAGCCGCAACTAAGGCAGAATATTCCCCCAAAGAGAGGCCGGCAACAATATCAGGAGTGATACCATTTTCTGCTAAGAGACGATAAATGGCTACTGACGTTGTCAAAATAGCTGGTTGAGTATAGCGTGTCTGATTCAGTTTTTCTTCGTTAGAATCAATCAATTCACGCAAATCATAGCCTAGAATACGACTAGCCGTATCAAATGTCTCTTTAACAACGGGATAAGCCGCATACAAATCGCTCGCCATGCCCAATTTCTGAGCCCCTTGACCAGCAAATAAAAACGCACGTTTTGTCACTATCCTAATCCTTTCGACGTTTTTAGACGTTTACATCTGCCCAACGAGCAGCCTCTCTTTGAATCACCTTAGCTGCACCATAATAGATATCTTCTAGAATTTCAGCACAAGTTTCTTCCTTGCTGACAAGTCCAGCAATTTGACCTGCCATGACAGATCCATTGTCAACATCTCCATCAACAACGGCATTGCGAAGGGCACCTGCTCCTAATTCTTCAATTTCTTCTTGAGTCTTCTTCCCTGCCAAGAAATCTTTTTCAGCTTGGTTATAGGCAGAAGCCAATTTATTCTTGATCGCACGAACAGGGTGTCCAACAACTGATGCTGAAACTACCGTATCAATATCTTTCGCTTTCAAGATTTTATTCTTAAAGTTTTGGTGGGCATTAGATTCTTTAGCAACCACGAAACGAGTTCCCACCTGAACAGCTTCGGCACCTAACATAAAGACAGCTGCAGCACCGGCACCATCAGCGACACCTCCCGCACCAATTACTGGAATAGAAACAGCTTCAACCACTTGACGAACCAAGGTCATGGTCGTCAATTTACCAATGTGACCTCCAGCTTCCATCCCTTCTGCAATCACTGCATCGGCACCCAATTTTTCCATCCGTTTTGCAAGGGCAACAGACGGAACAACTGGAATGACAGTGATCCCTGCTTCATGGAAACGATCCATGTATTTCCCAGGATTTCCAGCACCAGTTGTAACAACTTTTACACCTTCTTCAATCACCAGGTCAACAATGTCATCCGCGAATGGGGACAAAAGCATGATATTTACACCAAAAGGTTTATCTGTAATAGACTTCACTTTATCAATGTTAGCCTTTACAACTTCTTTTGGAGCGTTCCCACCACCAATGATTCCAAGACCACCGGCGTTTGATACTGCTCCAGCCAAGTCACCATCAGCGACCCATGCCATCCCACCTTGGAAGATTGGATATTTAATATTCAATAGTTCAGTAATTCGTGTTTGCATGATACCTACCTCTTTTTTCGCTTAAGTAATAGTTTGAGTTTAAAAGATTGTTTCTTTGAGCCTCAAACTATTACCTAAACAAGAGAGAATATCTTTCGATACTCTCATCTATCATTATTTTGTTTTTTCTTCTACGTAAGCGACAAGGTCACCGACTGTAGACAATCCTTCTTCAGTTTCGATTTGGATGTCAAAAGCATCTTCAATTTCAGAGATAACTTGGAACAAATCCAATGAATCTGCTTCTAAATCTTCGAATGTAGATTCAAGAGTTACTTCTGATGGTTCTTTACCAAGTTCTTCAACGATAATTTCTTGTACTTTTTCAAATACTGCCATGATAGGCCTCCTTAAAAAATAATATATAAAATTTTAAAATGTGTTTCCACATGTTTAACTAGATTGTAACAAGAAGTGTGCCCCATGTCAAACCTCCACCGAATCCTGTCAGAAGAATTTTTTGACTTCCATCCATCTTGATTCGATGATTCTCGACACACTCCGATAATAGAATGGGGATACTAGCAGCACTAGTGTTCCCATATTCCATCATATTTGCTGGGATTTTCTCTCTAGAGACACCCAGTTTTTTTGACATCTTATCTAACATTCGGTCATTCGCCTGGTGTAACAGAAAATAGTCAATCTCTTCTGCTTCCATAGAGGCGTCTGCTATAATTTTTTGAATACTTTTCGTGACATCACGAATGGCAAAATCAAAAACTGCCCGTCCATCCATTGTGAGGTATCTTCGATCAGAAACTTCATCTGAATAAGGGGAAGACAAACCCAAATAGCAAGACTCAAGACTAGCACCTCGGCTACCATCTGTAAAAAGATTTTCAGCCAAAAACGAATTTTGCTCGCTCGTTTCAAGCAAGACACCACCAGCTCCATCTCCAAAAAGGACTGAAGTGGAACGGTCTGACCAGTCTAATACTTTTGAAAGCGTCTCACTCCCGATCACAATTCCTCTCCGGTACATACCTGAAGAAATGTATTTTTCAGCAGTGGCTAATGCAAATACAAATCCGCTACATGCTGCAGTCAGATCAAAGGCAAAAGCTCGAGAAGCTCCAATATTAGCTTGTACCCGGGCTGCAGTTGATGGCATTAAACTGTCTGGAGTAATCGTAGCAACAACGATGAAATCAAGTTCCTCAGCGTCTAAGTTTGCTTTTGCTAATAATCTTTGTGCGACAACTGTTGCTAGATCACTTGTCGTCTCATCTTTTGAAATGTGACGCCGAAGGATACCTGTCCGACTACTGATCCATTCATCACTTGTATCCATGATCTCAGCCAAATCATCATTTGATACGACTTGGTCAGGTGCATAATGAGCAACCTGACTAATTTTAGCAAAGACCATTATTTAATTTCCTCCAAGAAACGATACAGATTTTGCAATCCTTTTTGCATCACTTTTTTCTCTTCGGGACTCATATCTCCAATAATCTGGTTGACCATCCGTTTATGGAATTGCTGATGAAGACGATAAAGTAGACGACCGTTCTTCGTTAAACTCAAGTGTACAACCCGGCGATCAACTTCCGATCTTCTTCTTTCGATATACCCTTTGCGCTCAAGATTATTCAAACTTGTCGTGACAGTCCCCAAAGTCACCATCAACTCCCGTGAAATATCACTCGGGGTTGCATTCGGTGTCGAACCAATCACATCGATCGTATGCATTTCTTTAATAGAAACATCTTTGAATCGACTTGCTCTTAGGCTCGACTCCTCAATAACCAAAACATTATTAAAGATGGATGTTAAATAGTCGTTAACTAATTGGTAATTCAAAACTCCACCTCCTAATTTTACTTTGATGGTCAAATTTTAGCAAAAATATAAATAATTTGCAAGTATTTTTTCACAAAACACAGAAAAAATACAAATTTATTTTCCTTTAAATTGTGGCCGACGTTTCTCAGAGTAGGCAATAACCCCCTCCTTGAAATCTTCTGTAAATGCTAGTTTCTTTTGCAAATCTAATTCAAGACCCGCATATTGGTCCCATTCATTCAAGAACGCTTCCCAAACCATTTCTTTCATGGCAGCATAAGAATTTGACGATCCTCTTCTTAATTTTTTAAGCAATTGCTCAACTGTTTTATCGAGTTTTTCAGATTCACAAACACGATAAGCTAGACCGTAATCAAATACTTTTTCTGCAGTCAGAGCTTCACCCGTCATTACTAAATGAGTAGCCCGAGACATGCCAATGGCTTTTCCTAATAAGAATAACCCACCCGCATCCGGTGCTAAACCAACCCCAACAAAGGCTTGGATAAATTTAGTACGATCACTAATAATACAAAAATCAACAGCTACTGCAATGTTGGCTGCTGCTCCTGCGACCGCTCCATCTGCTACCATAATAACCGGCTTTGGTAATTGCTTAATTTTTTTTGAAATCGTATTAACTAATTCGGCAATTAAAACAAGAGACTCGATGTCATCCGCATCGACTGCGCGTTTCATTTCGCTCAAATCCCCACCAACTGAAAAGATTTTCCCTTCTGCTGATAGAATAATGAATTTTACTTCCTCATTTTTTTCTGCATCTTCCAAGGCAGCTAAAATTTCCTGACACATTGGAATGTTAAAACCATTGGATACTTCAGGACGATTTAAAGAGATTGTCGCGAGGTCGTTTTCGACAGAATACAAAATTGTTTCAAACATCACAGACTCCTTTTGTTTAATTATAAAATATTTTGATATTAAAACTTTTGAATTATAACATATCATACCACAAAAAAGTAAAATAGTAAAATATATCTATAAGATGTAACAAAATTGTAAAATTTGAATAATTACAATTTCTCTCTTTTTCAAAATCAATTATTTTATGCCCTATCTGTAAATACATTGTATCAATAACTGAACTTTGGTATAATGTATTAATGAAACTATTAAGGAGAAAATATGAAAGTAACTAAATTCGGTGGAAGTTCTCTAGCATCAGCTTCTCAATTAAAAAAAGTACTTAATATCATTAAAGATGATCCAGAAAGAAGATTTGTAGTTGTATCAGCTCCAGGCAAACGCAACGCAGAAGATACAAAAGTAACAGATGCTCTGATCCGGTATTATAAAGAATTTACTTCAGATAAGGATGTCACACAAACACAACAGTGGATTATTGAACGTTATCGTGCCATTACAGAAGAATTGGGTCTCAAAGATTCTATTATTCAGGAAATTGCTGAAGAAATCTATGATTTAACAAATTTACCTAAAAAAGGCAATCCATTTACATACGATGCATTCCTAGCAGCAGGCGAAAATAACAATGCTAAACTCATTGCTGCTTATTTCAACCAAAATGGATTAGAAGCAAGATATATCCATCCAAAAGAAGCAGGAATTACAGTCACTGCAGAACCTTCTAACGCTCGTATTTTACCATCTAGTTACGATAAAATTGAAGAACTAAAAGATTCAAGTGAAGTGATTGTCATTCCAGGATTCTTTGGTGTAACTCAAGACGGCGACATTTGTACATTTTCTCGTGGAGGATCTGACATTACAGGATCGATCATTGCAGCAGGTGTAAAAGCAGACTTATACGAAAACTTTACAGATGTAAATGGTATTTTTGCAGCACATCCAGGTATCATTAAACACCCACATTCTATTCCAGAATTAACCTACAAAGAAATGCGTGAATTAGCTTATGCTGGTTTTTCAGTCTTGCATGATGAAGCACTCGTTCCAGCATACAGGGGTAAAATTCCATTAGTCATTAAAAATACAAATAATCCAGAACACCCTGGAACCCGCATTGTTTTGGAACATTCAAATGATCATGTGACTGTTGTAGGGATTGCAGGTGATTCAGGATTCGTTAGTATTAACACCACAAAATACCTTATGAACCGCGAAGTCGGTTTTGGTCGAAAAGTCCTTCAGATTTTAGAAGATCTCAATATCAGTTGGGAACATATGCCAACAGGAATCGATGACTTGTCCATCATTTTGCGTTCACGTGAACTGACCCCAATCAAAGAACAAGAAATTTTGAAACAATTAACGCAAAAGCTAGAAGTTGATACAGCCGAAATTGAACATGATCTTTCCATCATTATGATTGTTGGTGAAAAAATGAAAAGTCAAGTAGGGGTCACCGCCACTGCAGCCAAAGCACTATCAGAAAATGAAGTAAATATTCAAATGATCTCCCAAGGTTCTAGTGAAGTTTCCATTATGTTCGTTGTAAGTAAAGATCAAGAAGAGAAAGCCATTAAAGCCTTATATCAAGCATTTTTTCCAAATAACTAAATAGAGAAAAGCTCCGTTAACTAAACGGAGCTTTAATTAATATTAAAATGAAAAGTAAAAAAAGAGATCAAGTATTTGATCTCTTTTTTCTATACTCCGCCAGTAGGACTCGAACCTACGACATCATGATTAACAGTCATGCGCTACTACCAACTGAGCTATGGCGGAATCA
>NZ_JAPVYV010000008.1:0-99761 GCF_041432055.1 Streptococcus sp. 27098_8_186 | reverse complement strand
ATTTAAATACTCTTAACTTTCAGTTTTTAAATTGAATTTTTAAAATCCTTTAAATAGTTCTCTAATTTCTTTTTCATTTTTGTTTTTCCTAGACATCTTCTGTTTGCTAGTAATGCTTCATATTGTTCTTTTTCTTTTACTGTTAATTTTTCTTTAAAACGTTTTAAAGAATCTCTTAAAACAACCAGTTCATCTAAATATATTTTTCTTGATGAAATTCTGTGGCTAATTTCTCCAATTTCAATATATGGAAGTCTATTAATTTTTCTTTTATCACTTTCCTGTTGTCTTATTTTATCTTTAATATGATTTCTAAATTTTGTTTTAAAATATGTATAAAGCAACTCTTCATTTGTTTCTATTTCAGGATTTTTTTGATAAAGTTCAAATAGAGTTAGCTGACCTTCCTGTTCCCAATCGTCTTTTTCCCATAATTGAATATAATATTCTTTTTCACATTTTCTTACAATATATTTTACTTTTTGATACATTTTATTAAATTCCATAAGCTCTCCTTTACTTTTATCTGTATTTTATAAAAATAAAGAAGCCCATTGGACTTTTTTTCTATTCTGCACGTTTTTTTAACTATTTGGTTATTATTTTTAACTATTTTGCCCAAATACACAAAAAAACTGCCACTTGGTGACAGTTTATCGATAGTCCGTACGGGATTCGAACCCGTGTTACCGCCGTGAAAAGGCGGTGTCTTAACCCCTTGACCAACGGACCATTTTTACAACATATTCTATTATACAGAATATTTTTACTCTGTCAACACTTTTTTTATAAAAAAAAGAAGGAAATATTTTCCTTCTTTTAAATTAGTTGTTTTCTTCTAATTTTGACTTAATTTCATCATATGATAAAGGTTTTGCTTCTTCTTCTAATTCATGCTCTGAATTTTCGGGCATTTTTCCTGTTTCGTATAATGATTTAATTTGAACACTATCCAAGGTTTCATATTTTAATAGAGCTTCAGCAATCAGTTTATGCGTTTCTCTATTTCCTTGAATAATTTCCGCAGCTTTATTACGGGCTTCATTCAACAGACCACGAACTTCTTCGTCAATTTCGTAAGCCGTTTGTTCTGAAATCATTTTTTGTGGGCTTTGAGCACCAAACATTGCATGATTTCCTTCATATTGAACAGGTCCAAGTTTTTCACTCATACCATATTCTGTTACCATCGCACGCGCCATTTGGGTTGCTTGTTCGAAGTCATTTGAAGCACCGGTTGTTTGCGAATTAAAAATAATTTCTTCGGCAACACGTCCTCCCATGAGCCCTGCTAATTGTTCTTTCATGTCTTCTTTAGAAAGTAACATTTGATCTTCTTTAGGAAGGGCAATCATGTAACCGCCTGCGCGACCACGTGGAACAATGGTAACTTTATGGACCACACGAGCATTTGATAAGACCAGACCAACGATCGTATGACCAGCTTCGTGATAAGCAACCATTTCACGTTCTTTTTGTGAAATCGTCCGATCTTTCTTAGATGGACCTGCAATAACACGATCTTCTGCTTCATCGATATCTGCAGCATCAATTACTTTTTTATTTCGACGTGCTGCAACCAAGGCTGCTTCGTTCAAAACATTTTCGAGATCAGCACCGACAAATCCTGGTGTCTGTTGAGCAACCAATTTCAAGTCGACATCTTGAGCAAGTGGCTTATTCTTAGCGTGAACACGAAGAATCGCCTCACGACCTTTCACATCTGGACGCCCAACCAATACTTTACGGTCAAAACGACCAGGACGAAGAAGGGCAGGGTCAAGGACATCCGAACGGTTAGTTGCTGCGATAACGATGATTCCTTCATTACCTTCAAAACCATCCATCTCAATCAAGAGTTGGTTGAGGGTTTGCTCACGTTCATCATTTCCGCCACCAAGACCTACACCACGTTGGCGCCCAACAGCATCAATTTCATCGATAAAGATAATGGCTGGTGCTGCTTTTTTAGCATCTTCAAAAAGTGAACGAACCCGGCTAGCACCGACTCCGACAAACATTTCAACGAAGTCAGAACCAGAGATACTGAAGAATGGCACCCCAGCTTCACCAGCTACTGCTTTTGCTAAAAGTGTTTTACCAGTTCCCGGAGGGCCTTCAAGAAGCACTCCTGCTGGGATTCTTGCACCCAATTTAGTAAAGCGTTTTGGATCTTTTAAAAATTCAACAACTTCAACAAGTTCTTGTTTTTCTTCTTCAGCCCCTGCTACATCTGAAAAACGAACTTTTATATCTTCTTTATTAGCAGCACGGGCTTTATTGCGACCAAAGTTCATGGCACCGCGGGCACCTCCGCCACCGCCTTGGTTCATCATTGAGAAGAAGAAGAACATGACGATAACAAATGGAACAATTGAAGTGAGAATTGTTATCCACATGCCACTTGAGCTCTCACGCTTGATGGTGATTTCTGCTTTGTGGTCAGCTGCTAATTTTTGTAATTCATTGACGGTGATATCAGATGGAAGGATGACACTAGTAAAGCGAGTTACTTTTTGAACACTTGGGGTAAAAAATTGAATTCCTGTATCTTCTTTTGATTCTTTTGCTTTATTATAGGTCCCTGCAATTTCAATCACACTACCATTTGGTTGGTAACTGATCGTTTTGACATTATCATTTTTAATTTCTTTGACCAATTCTGTGTAGTTGATTTGCTGACTTTGACCAACTCCATTACCCGCAAAAAAGTACTGGAATCCTGTCACAGCTGCTACAATAATCAACAAATACAGAAATGGATTTCGAACAAAACCGTTATTTTTTCTGTTATTCATCTAGTCTCCTCTATTTTGAGTACACTTCCTCTTTTAATACACCAACATAGGGTAGGTTACGATAATTTTCATCATAGTCTAAACCATATCCTACAACAAACTCATTTGGAATCGTAAAGCAGGTGTAATCTGCTTCAATCTCAACCAAACGTCCCTCAGGTTTATCCAGTAAGGTAGCAATCTTTACAGATGCCGCATTTCGTTCTTCAAAAAGTTCTTTTAGACTCTTGAGGGTTTTACCTGTATCGATAATATCTTCTACAAATAAAATATCTCTACCAGTAATATCTTGGTCGATATCCTTGATAATATTAATAATACCTGAGCTTGCTGTCCCACCATGATAACTTGAAACCAGCATAAAATCCAATTCAATATGTGTATCCACGTGATTGATCAACTCTGCCATAAATGGAACAGAGCCTTTCAAAATCCCAACAAAAATTGGATTTTTTCCTTGGTACTCTTTTGTTAGGGTTTCACCCAATTTCTTTGCTGCTTCTACAATTTCATCATGTGAAACCAATACTTTTTTTATATCTTTTTCTAACATGTTTTTACCTATCTATTTTTTGAATATAAAGACTATCTTTCATTATACCACTTTTTGAGGGTTGACTCAAATCACTCGTTACCAATCCCACTACAGAAAGAATATTATGATTTTGTTCTATAATGAGAGCCTTTTCCCGAAGAGAAATTGGAATTTTATGGTTGATAAACCACCGTCTTAATTTTTGATGGTGGCCATTAATAAGCAACTGATCTCCTTCCTTTCTCCCTCTAATTAAGATGGGGCTTTCGCGTGAAACAGAAAGAATTTCTACATTTTTCCCTACTAATAGTTGTCCAAAAGATAGTTTATAATTTGCAATTTCAAAGATATTCCCAAATTCTAACAAAAGCGGGAGGGGGTGGTCATCAGACTTTTGACTGATTTTTTGTATTTCAAAGAAATCATATTCTTGATGTAGTTCATAATTCGACTTTAAATAATGAACGCAATTTCTTTTTTTTCGCAGTAAATTTAATAATTCTTGAAACTGTACCCTACCAAGTTGCAAATCTGGAAATTGTGCCAGATACTCTTCTAATAAGAATGATTGTACAGAATCAGAATACGTTCTAAAAGAAGCTAAATCTTGAATAGTTAACTCGCTAGTCAATTCTTTCAATGCTTGGTGCCAATGAGTCACTTCCTCTGCTAAATAACGAAGACTTGCTTGTATTTGAGGATTTTCTTTTTCAAATTCTGGAAGGTATTGATGGCGTACACGATTGCGAAAATAATCCTGTGAGTCATTGCTACTATCTTCAAAGTGAGGGATTTTCATCAACTCATCTTTGGTAAAAGTTAACAAAGGACGGATTAGCTCACCCTTGCCAAATGGTTGGCGTACAGAAATGCCACTTAAGTGACGTAATTTAGTTCCTCGTATCAAGCGCATGAAAGTTGTTTCAGCTTGATCGTTTGCATGATGACCTGTTACTAAAGCGGTGCAATCCTCTTTCTCCATAATCTGTTTAAAAAAATCATAACGAAAGGTACGAGCTTTTGCTTCTGTAAAATCACCCGAATAGTGAGCCACATGAATACGTGTCTCTCGCCTATCAGCTAGCGTTCGAAGTTCACTTTCTTCTAAATCTGATTCTGGTCTTTGTCCATGATTGACATGAGCGAGTACCAGATGGATTTTCAATCGTTCTTTATTCTTATATAAAAGTTCATACAGATTCATTGAATCCAATCCACCAGATAAGGCAACCAAAACACGGCGATGGGGAGTAAATAGATCTTGTTTTTCACAAAACTCTAAAAATCGCTTTTCCATTATTTCAATACCTCATAGATATCTTTTGAAATGTTGGAAATCGTATCATAATTCGAATGATCTGTAAAAATGGCTATTACATAGGGTGAATTTGTGTATACAATCGCAACATCATGTCTAAAATCATAGGCATCTCCAATTTTATGAGCAACTTTTACTGGAATGTCACGCGCAATCCGTTGATCATCATATTTTGTCGAGGAGAGTGCATCAATAATAGGGCCATTTTGTTGATAGATAGCCTCCATGACATTGCCAGCCATTTCAGCGGATGCTTCTCTTTTTTCAACATCCCAATGTTTCTTTGCAATTTTATCCAAAGTTTTTTGGAAGTCTTGATCTGATTGATGAGTGACATAATAATTCAAGATATTATGTCCAACATTATCTGATTCTTTTGCAATTTTATCTACCAACTCTTGAACACTGTATTCTTTTCCATCTGGTGTTTTTGAAAGGCTACCACTTCCTTCTGGTTCATAGCCACCTTTAAAATCATTGACTTCTGGAATATATTTGTAGGTTGTAGTTGGAGAAATGGCTTTTTTATTAAGCTGTTCTTGGACATAGTACAAGTATGGTAATTTTGTGACACTAGCAGAATACATTTCTTTTTGCGGATTGATTCCAGCAGTATTTCCAGTCGTTAATTGTTTTACATAGATTCCATACGAAGGAGAATTGTATTTACTATTTAACAAGTCCTGGACTTTTTCCATTCGATTATCTTTTTCAGTAACGAATGCTTTGTTCACCCAACCCTGACCTTCAATCTCCACAAACTCATCTCGTAAAGTCTTAGCTGTACGTAAGACTGTCACTTTTGTATAAGGAGAAAGAGGTGTATTTTTTTCTTTTGTACCATTTATTAAGGGTCGGTCATACACTTTAAAACCAGGTTTTAGCCACATGTCTTGTTTTTTTTCTTGTGTTTCTTGCACAACATCAGAAAAAATGACAGAAGAATCTGCTAATACATATCCTTTATCTGCTATTTTAAAAACAGCTTTCCCTTCATCATTTACAAAGAGTTGTTCGATTGTAAACGGTGTGTTGGGGAGAATTTCTCCTTTTGCTTTTTTCAACTGAGGATCAGAAAAAACAGAAATTTTGCGATAGACATTAGGGTTCGCTGGAATTGAAGAAAAATAAAGTTCTGATGGATGAGCCATTGTCTGAGAAGACTCAGACTGCTCGATACTCGCTGCTTGAGACCCAATAAATAAAATTGGAACTAACAATAGGAGCAGAAATCGTTTAGACACCTGTATTCCTTTCATTTTCATCCTTTTGAAGTTTGA
Organism: Streptococcus sp. 27098_8_186; assembly: GCF_041432055.1. Lineage (NCBI taxonomy): Bacteria > Bacillati > Bacillota > Bacilli > Lactobacillales > Streptococcaceae > Streptococcus > Streptococcus sp. 27098_8_186. The sequence goes on along the minus strand of NZ_JAPVYV010000008.1, from coordinate 93,830 downwards.
TCATTTGGTTTTTCTTTTTTAATTCCTCTAATTTTTCATCCGAAAATTCAAGAAATTGTTTAACTGTTTGTAAGATATTTTCCATCGGTTATTGTGGGAGTAAATCTGGGATGGTATAAACATATTCACCATCTTTTGAAAAAGAATACTTAGCGCGTGCATATTTTGTTGCATAATCATCGTCTTTTAATTTTTTAGCGATGTCTTGTTGGTATTCTTTTTGTTCACTTGTTTCTTTATACTCTTTTTCCAACTGTTTGTATTGTTCTTTTTTATCTTGTAGTGATTGATAGCTCTGGGCTAAATTATATGTTGGAAGAATAAACAGTAACATGACCAATATCAAGACGAGTCCCATAAAACGATTGCGTTTTTTTCTTTCTTCTTCTAAAAAACGTTTTCGCTGGCTTTCGTCTTTGATATATTTATTGTTCATTTGAACGATATTTTTAGGCATCTTCTTCTATCCTTGTTTCACTAATTATTTCGTACATTTTGAATGCATCTTCTTTTTTTGTACTATCCAACATTTCCAAGACTTTAACCGTCAATACTTTATTTCCAAAACGAACTTCAATTTGATCATTCACTTTCAAATCCGTTGAACTTTTGGCTAATACTCCATTGACTTTGATTCGCCCTTTATCTGCAACTTCCTTTGCAACAGGACGACGCTTAATAATGCGAGAAACTTTTAAATATTTATCTAATCTCATACTGTCACCTCTAACATAGTATTGTATCATTTTTTATACATAAAATGCGAAAAATGAGCTAAGAACTGCTAGTTCTCTTCTTTTTCCTGTTTAATTTCCAATAAGGTTTGACCAAATTGCTTCAGAGCTTCTAAAATTTCAAAATCTTTCTTATTTCGAATATCAAAGATCACTTCAATCAATCCTTTTTCTTCTGCAATCTGTGCCTTTAACTGTGTCATTGATAGAGCTTTGAAATAATCCTGTGTTAAAAACAGTTGTTTGGCAATAGGTTCAAATTTCACTATCACTTTTTGTTGTTTTCTCTCAACAAGACGGACAAAGACTTGATCCAAGTAAGCTTTCACTAAACCAATTTCAAGTAGGTAGGCGACAACATCTGGGTATTCTCCAAAACGATCAATCAATTCATCTTGCAAGTATTCATAGTCCGTCGCAGAATTTATTTCACGAATTTGTTTGTAAATTTCAATTTTTTGACGTTGATCTGAAATATATTCATTAGGCAAATATGCATCTATTTGAAGGTTCAACTCTGCATTGTTCTTTTGCCTGCGATGCTCTTGACCTTGTTTCTTAGCAATAGCTTCTTCTAACAATTGAGAATACATTTCAAAACCAACTGAATCGATGAAACCAGATTGAGAAGCTCCAAGGATATTCCCTGCTCCACGGATCGATAGATCTCGCATAGCAATTTTAAATCCAGACCCCAACTCAGTAAAACCTTTAATAGCTTCTAAACGTTTTTCAGACACTTCTGTAAGAGATTTGTCTGGACGATACATCAAATAAGCATAAGCAATTCTATTGCTTCTTCCTACACGACCTCTTAGTTGATAAAGCGTTGAAAGTCCCATATGATCCGCATTTTCAATAAAGAGTGTATTGGCATTTGGAATATCCACACCTGTCTCAATAATGGTTGTCGTCACTAAGACATCGTATTCGCCATTAATGAAATCCAACAAGGTATTTTCTAAGCGAACTTCACTCATTTGGCCATGAACAAAGCCAATCGAAGCCTCTGGAATCAACTCTTTTAACTCGGATACTTTTTGCTCAATCGTATCTACCTTGTTGTAAAGATAGTACACTTGACCTCCACGATCCATCTCCCGCAACACAGCATCTCGAATAATAGTTGGATTGGTCTCTAGTACAAAAGTTTGCACAGGATATCGATTGGTCGGAGGTGTTTCAATGACAGACAAATCTCGAATTCCTAGCATAGACATGTGAAGAGTTCGAGGTATAGGGGTAGCTGTCAAGGTAAGCACATCCACCTTTTTTTTCAATTCTTTCAAGGTTTCTTTATGCTTCACTCCAAAACGTTGTTCTTCATCGATCACAATTAAACCTAAGTCTGAAAAAACAACATCTTTGGACAAGAGCCGGTGAGTTCCAATAATAATATCCACTCGTCCTTTTTTCAACTTTTCAAGCGTTTCTTTCTGCTCTGCCTTACTCTGGAAACGACTTAAAACAGCAACCTCTACTGCAAAAGATTCAAAACGCTCCTTAAAATTGGCATAATGTTGTTGGGCAAGAACAGTGGTAGGAACCAGCACTGCTACTTGTTTATGATCATTTACTGCCTTAAAGGCTGCTCGCATAGCGACCTCTGTTTTCCCAAAACCGACGTCTCCAACCAGCAATCGGTCCATCGGACGATTTGATTCCATATCTTTTTTGATTTCTTCAATGGAACGTAATTGATCATCTGTTTCAATATATGGAAAATCTTGTTCAAAAGCCTCTTGATTTTCATCATCTGAAGAATAAGCAAAGCCTTCTAATTGACTACGCTCCGCATAGAGTTTTATCAAATCATCCGCAATGTCCTCCACCTGTGTCTGAACCCTTTGCTTCGTTTTTTGGAAACGCCCATCGTTTAACTTATTAATTTTTGGCGTTTTTCCATCACTTGCAACGTATTTGGACAACATCTGAATCTGATCGACAGGAATCGAAATGCGATCTCCATTTTGATATTGAATTGAAACATAATCACGATGGACACCCGAAATTTCAATCGTTTCAATTCCCAAATATTGACCAATACCATGAACTTGGTGAACAACATAGTCCCCTTTTTCTAGTTCATTATAATTTTTTAGACGTTCTGCATTGGAAATATTTTGCCTGCGAATCTTTCGTTTGATCTTTTTCTGATAAATCTCTGATTCTGTAATGTAGACAATTTTTTCATCAACAAATTGAAAACCGTGAGCTAATCCTCCAACAACTAATTGACTAGCTTGAGGAATGATCGCATCTCCATCAATATAATCCAATCGAATCCCATACTCTTCTAAATTTTTATGGAGCTGTTGAAGATTGTGATGAGAAGTTGCTTGGACAATAACAGTATAGTTTGATTTTCGATACCGTTCAATTTCCTCTTTTAGTAAATCAAATTGTCCAAAAAACTCCTGCATGGGATATTGATTGAATTGATATAAATGATCAAACTTCAGATTTCCCAATCCTTTTTGAAAGTTTGAAAAATAAGTTGCAGGCGTATATTTTCGTAATGTTGTACTGGTATCTGCAAAATACACTTGGCGAGAAGAAGCTCTATTTTTATGTAAATCTTCCGTCAAGAGATTAGCTGTATCTAGTTCAAATCTCGCTATTTGATCGGCTATTTTTTGATAATCATCCAGAAAGACTGGAGTGTGTTTAGGAAGATAATCGAATAGAGTATATTGTTTCTTGTAAAAGAAACTAATAAATTTTCTAAGATCCGGATGGAGTTTCCTTTGAGAAATATCTCCCAGAATTTCTGCTAGATAAGATTTAAATTCTTTATTCGCGCTCTGTTTTTGCAATTGTTCTATTTGCTGCTGACCACGGATAAAATCTTCCTCTTGCAACAATAGATCACTCACTGCCTTCAGTTGAACTTCTTCAACATTTTCAACAGAACGCTGACTTTCTGGGTCAAAGATTCGGATTCCATCAATCTCATCTCCGAAAAATTCAATCCGATAGGGTTGGAGTTGTTCGATCTCAAAGATATCTAAAATATCTCCTCGTAGACTAAACTCTCCCTGTTGCAAAACTTGGCTCACCTTTTGATAGCCAATCTTCTGTAATGTTTCACTCAGAGTAGTTAAGTCTATTTCTTGACCAACCTTCAATTGAAAAATGCTAGATGCAAAAACTTTAGGAGAAGGTAATAGTAGTTTTATACCACTCACATTGGTCACAAGGATACCTTGACGATCCTCTTGACATAAAAAGTTCAAAGCCTCTAATCGTGCAAATTGCCTTTCTTGTGAAGCAAAAACAAATTCTGCTAAAGGGTTATCATCTCCCAAAAATGTATGGACTTTCTCTTCTCCAAGCAAGGCAATAAAATCACTGGCCAATCGTTCCGCTTCGTTATAACTGGAAGTGATGAGGACTGCTTTTTCAATAGAATCAAAGGCTGAAGCCATTACAATTGCCTTTGTAGTCGCAGACAATCCTAAGATCAATTCCCTATTAGTTTTCTGCAAACCTTGTTGCCAGGATAGAAGGTTGGAGTTTTGACTCACTAAATCAATTACATTCATCTACTTACCCGTTGTATTTCTGCATGCTTCTTTCAAAATTTTCTTCTACCAAGTAATCGTTAACCGCTTCTTCTACTCGATCGATTGTTTGTAGAATAGTGATGTAATCGTCTTTATCAAATTTTCCTAAGACATGATGAACAACTGACATGCCTTGCTTAGGTCTTCCAATTCCAATCTTAATTCGATAAAAAGTCTGAGTTCCAATATGATTGATAATCGATTTGATTCCGTTATGACCTCCAGCTGATCCTTTCGCTCGAAGACGAATCTTGCCAACTTCCATATCTAAATCATCGTAAATAACCAAAAGATCTTCAATATCCAGACCATAATAAGTCAGAAGGGCATGGACTGCTTTTCCACTTTCATTCATGAAAGTGGTTGGCTTTACAAAATAGACCTTTTCGCCATTCAAAAATGTTGAGGCGATATCAGCTTGAAAAATCTTATCATGGGAGAAAGTAAGATTTAAAGACTTTGCCATTTGATCAACTAACATAAAGCCTACATTGTGTTTGGTTTCAACATACTTATCACCTGGATTTCCCAATCCAACAATTAATTTCGTCATCTCTTTCCTTTCAAAACACTAAAAGGGTTGGAAATATTTTTTCCAACCTTTACATCTTTTTAACTCTCTTATACATTAAAACGGAATTCCATGATGTCCCCATCTTGGACAACATATTCTTTTCCTTCTTCACGCAAACGTCCTGCTTCTTTTACAGCCTTTTCAGAACCGTATTTAACCAAATCATCATAGGACATGGTCACAGCACGAATAAATCCTTTTTCAAAATCAGAGTGGATGATTCCAGCTGCTTGAGGAGCTTTCATGCCACGTTTGAAAGTCCAAGCACGCACTTCTTTTTCACCAGCTGTGAAATAAGTACCGAGTCCCAATAAATGGTAAGCTGCACGTGTAAGTTTATCAACTCCAGACTCTGTTAGGCCAATCGCCTCTAAAAATTCTTGTTTATCTGCATCATCCAGTTCAGAAATTTCTTCCTCAGCACGCGCAGAAATCACAACTACTTCCGCATTTTCTGTTGCCGCAAAGTCACGAATTTGCTTCACATAGTCAATAGAGTCTGGATCTGCAACAACATCTTCATCCACATTTGCTACATAAAGAACTGGTTTGGTAGTCAAAAGGAAAAGTCCCTTCACCACTTTTTGTTCTTCCTCTGTGAATTCAATGGTACGAGCTGATTTACCATCTTCAAGAACTGGTTTGATTTTTTGTAGAACATTAAATTCAGCAACAGAATCTTTATCTTTTTGTGTGCGAGCAATTTTTTCTACACGCGCATAACGTTTATTAACAGACTCTAAGTCGGCTAAAATTAATTCTAAATTGATGGTATCAATATCTGCCAGTGGATCGACAAAGGCATCTTCACGACCTTGCTCCCGCATGACATTTTCATCATCAAAAGCACGTACCACATGGACAATGGCATCTACTTCACGGATGTTAGCCAAGAATTTATTCCCAAGTCCTTCTCCTTTAGAAGCCCCTTTCACAATCCCAGCAATATCTGTAAATTCAAACGTTGTAGGAACCGTCTTCTTAGGAGTAATCATTTCAGTTAATTTTTGAAGTCGTTCATCTGGAACTTCTACCATCCCGACATTAGGATCAATAGTTGCAAAGGGATAGTTTGCGGCCTCTGCTCCGGCCTTTGTAATTGCGTTAAAAAGGGTTGATTTACCAACATTTGGTAAGCCAACGATACCTGCTGTTAATGCCATTTTTCTTTTTCTCCGTTCAAATTTCAATCTCTTTCATTATAACATAATTCAAAAGACAAGTGATGAAAAGAAATTCTGAATTATTACTAAAGTGTAACCTTTACTAAATAAAAAAATATGTTATAATCAAACTATTAATGATAAAGGAGTTTTATTATGAAAAAACTAAATTGGAAATCTATTCTTCTTTCTTTTGTTGCGATTTTTTCTCTCTTGCTATTGGGTGCTTGTGGAAAATCAGTAGAAAAAACTTATATTCAAAGTATTAATCAAGATAGAAAATCAGACGTTCGTATTACCATAGAACATCAGGGAGATAAACTAATCAGTACTGATTCTGTAAGTACAGTTTATTACAAAGGAGCTGGTGTGTCAAAGGATGAAATAAAAAATCTCATTGCTAGTTACGATGAAGAATTCAAAGATGTAAAAGGGTACTCTCATTCCGCAGAATATAAAGATGAATATTTTGTAGAAAAAACGACTATTGATTATACAAAAGCAGATTTAAAAGTATTGCAAGAAAAAAAATTAATCACTGAACAAAAAAGTAGCAAAATTGACTATATTAGCTATGAAAGTATCTTAAAATCTTTTAAATCTATTGGTTTCAAAGAAGTTAAAAATGGAAAATTTGAAGAATTAAAATAATCGAAAAGGTTCAGTCACATATGTGACTGAACCTTTTATAGTACTTTCTTCATTTTTTGTTCAAAATCATGGCGACTCATCATGACCACATGATCACAATTGCTACATTTGATTTTTATGTCTGCACCAAGTCGCGTAATTTCCCAACGATTTGCCTTCTTGCCTGTTTCTTTAATCACACAAGCGTGAGGCTTTTTCATTTCTACAAAATCACCTAACGTATACATGATTCACCTTTGTTAATTTGTGCGAACTGGCGTAATCAATTGAATGAACCCTTGTTCATTTCCTTCTGGAACCAATGTAAACGGTCTAACAGAAGAAATAAAACGAATAACAACTTGTTCACTGTCAATAGCTTTGAGCGCCTCAATCAAATAAGTTGGATTAAAGCTAATGGACAGATCCTCTCCTGAAACGGCGCTCGTATCGATCTCTTCATTTACTCGCCCAACTTCTGGTGAATGAACGTGGGAAGAAACCACTCCATTTTTGAACTCTAATTTAACCGTTCCGTTTTGAGTCGCATTTGAAAGAAGACGAGCACGCTCCATTGCAAATCGAAGGTTGGCTACATTGAAGGTTGCCTCTGTATTGAATTCTGTTGGAATGAGACGGTCTGTATCAGGATAATTTCCTTCTAGCAAACGGGTATAGAAACTAATGTGTTCACTTCTAAATAGAATTTGATTGTTAGCAAAGAAAACTTCAACTGTTTCAATATCATCAGAAAAGACAGAGGTGAATTCACGAAGAGAGCGACTTGGGATGACAACATCAAAGTTGTCTCCATTTTTATCCAGTGTAATCACTTTTTGACTCATACGGTGAGAGTCTGTTGCTACTGTTTTTAGCTCTTTATTATCCGATAGAACAAAGTGAACACCTGTCAAAATTGGCCGACTTTCTTGTACACTTGCTGCAAATGCCGTTTCATTAATTAATTGTTTTAATAATTTTGTTTCCAAAACTAATGGATTACTTGCAGCAATTTCTTGAATACGTGGATATTGATCTGCATCTTTTCCTTTAAGTGTAATTTCTGATTTTCCACTTGTTAAAAGAACCTGTTTTTGTTCAATCTCTTTAAAATCTAAAGTAACATCTGGTAAACTTGAAACCACATTAATAAAGAAAGTTGCTTCCAATAAAATAGAACCTGGAGAGGTCACTAATAAACCAGCATTTTCATCTTTGATAGAAATAAAGTTTTCAATCGAAATTTGGCCATTCGATCCAGATAAGGCAACTCCTTCTGGAGTTACATCAATTTTAATCGTGGAAAGGATTGGGATAGCATTTTTTGAACTGATCGCTCTTTTTGTAGTATTTAATGCTTGTAAAAATAAAGTTTTGTTAATAGAAAAATTTATCATGGTCATTCCTTTTATTTATTTTATGATTAGTAAGTTAATAGTAATAGTAGGTTGTGTGGAAGTTGTGGAAAACTCTCAGAATCCTGTCTATGACTTGAAAAGTTACTTGTTTAAAAATTGTGCATAACCCCTAGAAGTTTAGAGAAAGTTATCCACAGATTAATTTAATTTTTTCTTGATACTTTGAATTTCGAGTCGAAGATTATCATCTGTATCGACCATACTTTTGATTTTTTCATAGGCATGAATGACAGTCGTGTGGTCTTTCCCACCGAATTCTTTTCCGATTCGAGGCAGTGAGTTGTCCGTAATCTCTCTTGAAAGATACATAGCCACTTGTCGTGCTAGGACAATATTCTGAACTCTTCGAGAACCTTTGATCTCTTTTACACTGACTCCATAGAAGGCTCCAACCGCTTCCTGAATTTTTTCAATGGGAATAACAAGCGTCTTGCTATTATCGTTTTTACGAGCTCGAATAGCTTCAGCTGCAACATCGATCGTAATTTCTTTTAGTTTCTTAACCTTCGCCATTAAAGAAATATCATTTAAGGCACCTTCTAAGTCTCGGACATTTGAATCAAACTGACCAGCTAGATATTCTAATGTGTCATTAGGAAAAATATAGTCTAGATCTTCAATTTTATTTCGTAAGATGGCAATCCGAGTTTCAAAATCAGGCGGTGTTATATTTTGAGTTAGTCCCCATTTGAAACGAGTAACCAACCGCTCTTCAAGACTATCTAAATGATCCGGACTTCGATCGCTTGTTAGAACAATCTGTTTGTTGTCGCTATGAAGCGCATTAAATGTATTAAAAAATTCCTCTTGAGTCGTGACTTTTTTACCACCAAGTGACTGGATATCATCAATCAATAAAAGATCTAAACTTCGATAGGTATTCTTGAAAGTCTTCATTTCTCCTAATCGAAGGTGTTCTAAAAATTCATTAATAAAGGTTTCTGCTGGAACATACTTAACCCGTGCATTTGGAATATTTTCTAGGATTTGATTTCCAATTGCGTTCAATAGGTGAGTCTTTCCAAGCCCTGGCCCACCATAGATAAAGAGAGGGTTGTAAGTTGTTGCAAGATTTTCAGAAACTGCAAGCGCTGCTGCTTTCGCCCAAATATTTCCATCCCCTTGCACAAAATTATCAAAGGTGTACTTTGATTTCAGACCTGTATCAATTTTAGGCAACGGTTCAGTTGTTAAGCTACCTGAAGATAATCTCCTATTCTCACTGCTATGATTGCTAGGAATTTCTTCGGTATCTTCAAAAACGAAATGGAACTTCAAATCTGTATTGTAGACTTCAAAGCTGGCTGTGATCAAAGCATTTTTTAGATTTGTTTCCCAAAATAATTCTTTATAATTTCCATCAAGATAAATGGTAGCCGTCTCTCCATCGATTTTGACTAATTTTGAATCAGCGACAAAAAAATCATAGGCACTATCTTTTAGTTGTAATTGAGCTAATTCTAAAAAACGAGACCAAAATTGCTCTTCTTGTGACACTATCAGACTTCCCTCCTTTTCTTGAATTGTATCAAATCATACTTACTCCTATTCTACCACAAATGACAATAGTTTTCCACAGGCTAAATTTCAAGGAATAAAAATATATTTTTAAACTTTTCCACAAGTTGTGGATTTAAATCCACATTGTTTTTAAAAGTTATCCACAAAGTGGGGATAACTAGAGAATATGCTTATTATTCTGCTATTTTCAAAAGATTTTTATGGTGGAAAAACTTGTCGATACAAAAATAAAAATAACAGCCTTATTTTAGGCTGTTGATAATTCGTTGGTATTCATCGAGACTTGAAAAAGAAATTTGGATAGTTCCTTTATTTTGCGAAGAGGAGTGTATCGTCACTTCTGTTCCCAATATTTTTTTCAATCGTTGTTCCTCTTCTAGTAGGAAACTTTCTTTTATTTTTTTATTTTTCTGTTTTCTTTTTGAACTGATCTTGTTTTCTAATGTTCGAACATTTAAATGATCCTGTTTGATTCGCTCCAACCAAAAGCGCTGCTCTTCTTCATCAAGAGGAACGAGAACACGCGCGTGAGCCGAAGAAATGTCATTTTGAATGACCGCTTCTTGAACAGAGGGAGCTAGATGTAACAAGCGAAGCATATTGCTAATATAGGGTCTAGATTTCCCCATAAATTGAGCGATTTGGTCGTGCTTATATCCATGATCAACGAGTTTCTGGTAGGAGATAGCTTCTTCAATTGGATTGAGATCTTCTCGTTGAAGATTTTCAATAATGGCTTGTCGCATCATTTCTTGATCCGTTAACTCTTTAATAATCGCAGGAACAAGCTCTAATCCAGCAATTTTTGAAGCTCTAAACCGTCTTTCACCTGCAAGCAATTCAAAACCAATTATTGGAGATTTTCTGACAATAATGGGTTGAATTAAGCCATTTTCTTTGATTGACTGAGCCAGTTCTTCTAATTTTTCTTGATCAAATACTTTTCTTGGTTGGAAAGGATTGGTTCGAATGTCCTTTACTGCTATCTTTTCTAATTTTTCCATCTTATGAATAGAATAACACACCTTTACAAATTAGTAAAGGTGTGTTTACAAGTATGTCAAGAAAGTGAAAGTTAATCGCTTAGATCCTCAGTTGATTTTGTCAACTTGATAGAAGTTGTTTGTTGTTTTCCATCACGATAGAATGTGACCTTGATCGTATCATTGATTTGGTGAGAATAAAGGGCAGATTGTAAATCTGCAGTTGACTCGATATCTGTATCATCAATCTTTGTGATGACATCGTAGCGTTGCAATTTATCTGAAGCAGGCATATTTTCAAGTGTTGAACGAACCAGTACTCCTCCAGAGATTTTTTCAGGAAGTTTTAATTGGCTTAAATCAGAAGTTGAAAGATTGGATAAATCCATCATTTGGATTCCAAGAGCTGGTCGAACCACTTTTCCTTTTTCTTCTAGTTGCTTGATAATATTGACAACATCATTTGCAGGAATTGCAAATCCCATTCCTTCTACTGAAGTTTGTCCGTTATTTGAAATTTTACTTGAGGTAATTCCAATGACTTGTCCTTGAATATTGATTAATGGACCTCCAGAATTCCCTGGGTTGATGGCTGCATCTGTTTGTAAGGCACGTGTAGAGATATTTTGTCCATTATCGGCTTTCAATTTCACATTGCGGCCTTGGCTGGAAATAATCCCTTGGGTAACAGAATTAGCATAATCTGTTCCAAGAGGGCTACCGATCGCAATCGCAGTCTCACCAACCGTTAATTGGTTTGAATCTCCGAATTCAGCTACTGCCTTTGCTTTATCCGCACTAATGCGAACTACTGCGATATCAGAATAGATATCTGATCCAACTACTTCTCCAGGGACTTTATTACCATCTGCTAAAAGAATATCTACTTTTTTAGCACCATTAATGACATGGGTATTGGTAACAAGGTAGGCATATTTTCCTTCTTTTTTATAAATGACTCCAGAACCTTCACTAGAAATTTGTGAGTCAGAGTTTTCTTCTTTTTCAAACAATCCTTGATTCGAAGAATCAGAATAAGTAATTACAGAAACAACAGCATTTTTCACTTTATCGACGGCTTCACTAGTTGAGGTCGTATTTTTATAAGCTGTTTTAACAGTGGTTGAGTGGACTTGCTTACTTTCAGTATTTGAAGTAGAAGAATGAGATGTTTGTAAGGTTAAAAAGGTTCCAAGAATCCCACCTAGAAAACCCACAACAAAAATGAGGGCTATGCTTCCAACTTTTTTTAGTAAATTAGATGAAGATTTCATATTTTCCTCCTAAGGGTATCAAATTGTCTAGAGTATAGAAAAACTTTCTTAATTATATCTTAAATAACTAAAGTTATCCACAATTTGTGGATAACCTGTAGAGTTTAGTTGAGAAATGGCTTTAAAAAGGACTTTATAGAATAGCTTTTCTTTCTATAGCTGTGGATTATTTGTGGAATTGAAGAATTATGCTACAATAGGGGAATGAAAATTAAATTGATAACCGTTGGAAAATTAAAAGAAAAATACTTAAAAGATGGGATCGCGGAGTATATTAAAAGGCTTGGTCGATTTGCAAAAGTAGAACAGGTTGAGTTAGTTGATGAAAAAACTCCAGATCGTGCCAGTCAACTCGAAAATCAACAAATCCTTGAAAAAGAGGGGGAACGAATTCTCTCTAAAATTTCAGATAAGGAATATGTGATTGTATTGGCTATTGAAGGCAAACAATTTCCTTCAGAGAAATTTAGTCAAACGATTGATCAGATTATGACATCTGGTTATTCAAACCTTACTTTTGTTATTGGAGGCAGTCTTGGTCTGTCTCCTGAAGTGAAAAAAAGAGGAAATCTATTGATGAGCTTTGGTCAATTAACGCTTCCTCATCAGTTGATGAAATTAGTGTTGGTGGAACAAATCTATCGTGCTTTCATGATTCAACAGGGGAGTCCCTACCATAAATAACCTTGACGCTCCTTCCTTTTTCTGCTAAAATGAAGTAAGTTCGGTCTCATAGCTCAGCTGGATAGAGCATTCGCCTTCTAAGCGAACGGTCGCAGGTTCGAATCCTGCTGGGATCAAATGAAAGATGCAGTTTTTGCTGTGTCTTTTCTTTTTGTAAAAAATGTATAAATTTTCATCATCTATTAATTTTTCTATATATTACTATTGATTAATAAAAATGAAATCATTTATTAGAAATATTTTAAAAAAGATCTAATAATCCCTATATAGTGCAAAGTGCAGATTGTGGGAATTATGTAAAATAGTTTTCAATCATGTAACAAAATCGTTAAAAACATTACAATTTCACCCATCCCCTTTAATTTTAGTCTATTTTATATTATAATTTTTTGTATATAAAAATTTTATTTTTTCTAATAATACTAGAATATAATAAAATAGAAAAAAAGTAGGAGAGTTTGTGTGATTCAGTCATTAGTATTGTCTTTTCTCTTAGGAGGGATCATTGTTCTGACGTTTGCATTAGTGGACGAAAAAATCTATCAGGAACATCAATTTTCATTTATCTTTCTGCTGAGCACCTTTGTTCTTCTTTTTGAAAGTCTCTTAGTATTTTTAGATGTGACTCTAGTTTCAAATATTCGACTCTCTGATTTAAATATGCTCTTATGGCCGGTTTATTTATATCCTTATTATCATTATGCTAATCGGATGAATTACTTGTGCACCATTTTTTATTCTTTTTTTACTTATTTAGCGGTTGAAGGAACAGCAACTTTTCTGACGATAATTGTCTCTTCAGTGTTAGGGGATGCTTTTGTAGCAGCTCACTCGATTGTTTATAATATATGTATTCGTTTGGTTTCTTTAGGAATCATTTTGAAGTTAATTGACTTATTTGAATTTGATTTCACTCCTTTTTATGAGAAAGAATTTGAAAAATATTTAAAGAGAGTCATCTGCGTCTATTTCACCATCTTTGTAGTGATTAATTTTGCTTTATGGATTAGTGAACAAGCGCAATTTAAAAATTTTGGGAGTATGTTGGCAACGATTTGTTTTTTCTTTTTTGTAGTCAGCTTATTCCATATGAAAATCGAGCGAGATCAGTATCGTAAAAATTTAGCACTGGAGTATAAAGAATTTTCTGAGCAACAAATGAGTCGCTATATGGCTGAAATTCAAAGTCTCTATTCTATTGTTAGGGGATTTCGTCATGATTTGGGAAATTTAGTTATTTCTATGTCATTAGCTATTGAGGAAAAAAATATTTCAGAAATACAGAGAATCCATAGAGAAGTATTAGAAGAAGGTTATAAAAAGATAAATACAGAAGAATTATCAGGATTTAACTTGGTCAATATCAGAGATTCTGCATTACGAAGTATTTTGATTCGTGGCTGGTTGGATGCTAGAGATGCTGGGGTAGAAATGACCTTTGAAACGAGTGAACCAATCGAGCAACTACCAGTTGATTTATTAGATATCGTGAGAATCGTTGGGATTCTAGTGACAAACGCTTTGGAAGCTTCAAAAGAAGCGGAAGAAAAGAAAGTTCATGTTGCTATTTTCTCTATTTCAAAAATTGTTTACTTAGTGATTCATAATACAACAAATGAAATCACTTTTGATATCAGAAAAATATATGAGGAAGGCTATTCGACAAAAGGAGAAAATAGAGGACTAGGATTAAATAATGTGAGAAAAATCTTAGCAAATTATGGAACGATGTTTTTAGAAACAGAATTGCAAGGAAATCGTTTTTTACAAGTTTTGAAGATTGGAGGATATGAACAAGAATGAAGATTTTTTTATTAGAAGATGAGCTCTCTCAACAGATACGGGTAGAAAAACATATTGTAGAAATTGCTAAAGAATTAGAAATTAAACTTGAAGTGATTTCTACCGGTAAACTTACGGAATTTGAAAATTATATCCAACATTCGGATATCCACCAATTATATTTTCTAGATATTCATATCCAAGACAATGAATATTGTGGGCTAGAAATTGCTAAAAAAATACGAGAAACAAATCCTTATGCCATTATTGTTTTTATTACTACAAAATCAGAATTCGCTTCTATTACCTATCGTTATAAAGTATCTGCCTTGGATTTTATTGATAAAAATTTGAATGAAGATTTATTTAGATTAAAAATAAAGGAGTGTATTGAGTATCTAACAACTATTCAAATTGGAAATGATGATTTGACAGATTATTTTGAGTATGACTTTAAAGATAAAAAGATAAAAATTCCATTTAAGGATATTCTTTATATTGAGACTGTTGGTTCGGCTTATAAATTAAACTTAGTTGGGAAAAATTTTCAAAAAGAAATTGCGGGAAGTTTATCAGATGTCTTGGAGAAAGATGTGGAGGAGAGATATTTCAGTCCCCATCAATCTTATATCGTAAATAGAAGTATGATCGTTGGGATGGATAAGAAAAGAAAACAGTTGTTGTTGAAAGAAGGGTATTCTTGTCCAATCTCAAGAAGCAATATCAAACGTGTCAAAAAATTAATTGAAGAGCAAAATTTAGAATTTAGTGCTTGACAATTAGTTAAATTTTGATATAATGAAATATGTTCTGTAAATGAATATATGGTCCGTTGGTCAAGGGGTTAAGACACCGCCTTTTCACGGCGGTAACACGGGTTCGAATCCCGTACGGACTATATCTCATTCCGCCATAGCTCAGTTGGTAGTAGCGCATGACTGTTAATCATGATGTCGTAGGTTCGAGTCCTACTGGCGGAGCTAGTATAACACCCATTTGGGTGTTTTTTTGTTTTGAAAAAAGGCTAGGATGGCAATTATCCTAGCCTTATATTTATAAGTGAACGATATTCATGTTCCTTAGCTTTTTAGTCTTTTTATTTGTCTCCATTCGTAGAGGAAGAAAAGAATGATTCCAACGAAAAAGGCAATGAGTCCTTCAATGAAGCCTTGGGGAACAAATGTTAAGGTGACTGTTCCGGATCCTTTTGAAACACGAACTCCCATTAATCCTTTCTGGATGCGATGAATTTGGATAGGCTTTCCATTTTGTTTAGCTGACCAGCCTTTATCATAAGGGAGTGTAAAAATAAGGGTAGTGTCTCTATTTGCGTTATAGGCTGCTACCAATTTGTTTTTCTTTTTGTGAATAGCAACTTCTTGCTGACGAATGCTAGCGATAGCTTGTGTGTATTGGTCAAGATCCAGAGCAAAAAATTCTGGTGTATCAAAAGAGACTGTCGAATTTTCTGGAAAACTCATACGAATAGTAACTATTTCTTCTGTGTCAAAATGGCCAATTGAAAAGAATGGAAAGGCATTATCAATGGTATAGCGTTGGGTCTGTCCATTGTAGCTGATTTCAATATCTTTCCGATCATCGTTTGAAAATTGTAAATTTGGAACATTGACATATAGTTGGCTATGGGCAGGAACCGTTACTTCATATTGAATACTTGCGTAGGATAGATGACTATCTTCTTCAATTTTTGCAGTTTGCAACGAAGATGTAGTATTTTGTGAAGTAGGCGAGAGAATATTTAATTTCTTATAAAATTTATATTTTTCATCTGTGATTTGATGGATGAATCGTGTCTGATTATCCAGTGTCAAATTCGTAAAGGAAGTATTTTTATAAGGTTTTGCTGACAGAAAGGCGATTGGTAAGGCATATTCGTTTTCTGAAAGTGAGACTCCATTTTTGGTTGCAATCTCTTTAAATCCAAATTTTTGAACAGGTTGTTGGCTTAAATTATAGCGAACACCAAATAGACTATCCATTAAAATAGAATTGTTTTGGTATCGAAGATTGAGGTTAGTTCCTTCAGATTTAAATCCTAGTTTGTCTAATGTCGAGCTAGCATCCGTATTTCGTACAGATGAAAATTGAGAAATTCCATTATAACCATACTTCATGCTATCATTGCCCGTTTGTGGCTGTAGAATCTCAGTCCGATAATTAGAGTCTGTCTTCCCTCTTACTAAGGATTGGATGGCTTTTAAGTCGCGTTCGTAGGACGACCGAGAAGCAAAGACCCATTCATTCGCAATTCCTTCCATTTGATAATAACTATTCACCGATAATTCAAAGATGGAGAAAAACAGGATCGAAAGATAGAAAAGTCTAGGCGGTATTTTTTTTAAGATAAATCCTAAACAGACTAAATAGAAGGCGATTAAAAATTCAAAAGTAACAATGAAATTGACAGCATCTAAAAATTTATAGTGACTGCTGTAAAGGACAGTTGCTCCAAATCCTAGAATAAGGAGGAAATTAGCAAGACTAAAACGAATCCAAGTGATCTCCTCTATTCGATTTAGTACTTCTCCTGCCATCAGAATAATCGTCAAAGAAAAGATCCAAGAGTATCGATGAAGAAACATATTTGGCGCGTGCATACCTTGCCAAAGGAGATCTAATAATTGAAAACGAAAACTCAAAATAAGAATGGCCAAGAGTATAAAATAAGAAAGTTTCACGTAAAACTTGATCGACTTTACAAAGAAGAAGGTGATTGCTAGTAGCAGTGGAAATAATCCCACGTAGATCATTGGAATTGATCCATATTTAGTAGTGTCAAAACTTCCAATGAAATTTTTTGCAAATACGTCAAGATACCAACTTTTTTCTGTAAAGATACTGTCAACCTTTGAAAAACTTTCTCCATGAGTGCGTAAATCTAAGAAGGTTGGATATAACATCACAAGGCTTGTTATAACTGATAAAAGAGATACAATCACAAAATGAAAGAAGCGTTTTCCAATTCCTTTGATGTCCCATGACAGTTGTGTCAAGTACCATAAAATGAGAAAAATAGACATCATAAACCCAAAATAATAATTTTGGATAAACAAGCTGGTTAAGCTGATAAAGTAGAGAATCTCTCCCTCATTGTAAATTAGTTTTTTGAATCCATAAAGAATTAATGGTGCTAGGATAAAAACATCTAGCCAAGTTTTGATTTCAATTTGGCTAATAGCAAAGCTCATAAGAGCAAATGAGGTTGAAAGGGTAAGAACCAGGGATCTAGGAATTTTAGAAAACATTCCATGTAAACTAATATAAGTGCTTAACCCAATAGCTCCAAATTTAAGAAGAGTGATGAGGTAAACAACATCTGGCATAGATTGTGCATTAAAGAAGTAGACAAGAGGAGAAAAGAAACTTCCTAAATAATAGCTACTGAGTGCATAGAAATTAATGCCTAATCCACTTTGAAAACTGTAAAATAGGCTATCTGTCCCGTGTAAAATATTTCGAAGTGTGGTATCAAAAATGACATACTGATGATAACCATCTCCTAATAAGGGGGATGTATCACTGTTCCAGTAGATTCCCTGTGAGAGGTAAATAAAGAACATCATGATAGCTGGAATCAGGAAAGAAGATACTATAAAAAGAGATGTTTTTAGCTTTGTTTTATTCATATATTTCTACTGAAAGAGCCTGAAATCATTATTTCAGGGCTCTTTATTTTTATGATTGACTCCAAAGTTCTTTCACTTTTGCTTGAACTTCTTCATTTTCAAGAAACTCATCATAGGTTTCATCAATACGATCGACTACGCCGTTTTTTGAAAGAACGATAATATGGTTGGCGAGTGTTTGAATGAATTCGTGGTCATGGCTGGCAAAGATAATCGATTCTTTAAAATTCTTCAATCCATCATTCAAACTTGAAATGGACTCCAAATCCAAGTGATTGGTTGGATCATCCAGTACAAGAACGTTTGACTTAAGGAGCATCAATTTAGACAACATGACACGAACTTTTTCTCCCCCTGACAAGACGTTGACAGACTTGTTAACTTCGTCACCCGAAAAGAGCATACGTCCTAAGAAACCACGAAGGAAAGTATTGTCATCTTCTTCTTTACTTGCAAATTGACGAAGCCAATCAAGAATACTTTCACCACCTGCAAAATCTCGGCTGTTGTCTTTTGGTAGATAAGATCGACTAGTTGTAACTCCCCACTTGACAGTTCCTTCATATTCAATATCATCCATCAATGCACGGATCAAAGCAGTTGTTTGAATATCGTTCTGTCCGATAAGGGCGGTTTTGTCACCAGGACGTAAGATAAAGCTGATATTGTCAAGGATGGTTTCTCCATCAATCTTGACAGAAAGATTTTCTACTGTCAAGAGATCGTTACCGATTTCTCGTTCCGCTTTAAAGTTGATAAATGGGTACTTCCGGCTAGATGGAACAATTTCTTCTAACTCAATCTTGTCAAGCATTTTTTTACGCGAAGTTGCTTGTTTTGATTTTGAAGCGTTGGCTGAGAAACGTGCGACAAACTCTTGTAATTGTTTAATTTTTTCTTCAGCTTTTGCATTTCTATCTGCTTGTAATTTTGCTGCAAGTTCAGAAGATTCTTTCCAGAAATCATAGTTTCCGACGTAAAGTTTGATTTTTCCAAAGTCGAGATCCGCCATATGAGTGCAGACTTTATTCAAAAAGTGGCGGTCATGGGATACAACGATAACTGTATTTTCAAAATCAATCAGAAAATCTTCTAACCAGGTAATGGATTGGATATCCAATCCATTGGTCGGCTCATCCAAAAGAAGGACATCTGGTTTACCAAAAAGGGCTTTAGCTAGGAGAACTTTTACTTTATCTCCGTTGGCTAACTCGCTCATAGTTTGGTAATGAAGGTCTTCTGATATATTTAGATTTTGAAGCAATTGAGATGCTTCACTTTCTGCTTCCCATCCACCAAGTTCGGCAAATTCACCTTCAAGTTCAGCTGCACGGACACCATCTTCATCAGAGAAATCTTCTTTCATGTAGATAGCATCTTTTTCTTTCATAATGTTGTAGAGCTTTTCATTTCCCATAATGACAACATCAATGACCCGTTCGTCTTCATAGTCAAAGTGATTTTGACGCAAAACAGACAAACGTTCATCAGGGCCAAGAGAAATATGGCCAGTTGTTGGTTCAATATCTCCAGCTAAAATTTTTAAAAAGGTTGACTTTCCAGCACCGTTGGCACCGATGAGACCGTATGTATTTCCTTCTGTAAAGTTGATATTGACATCGTCAAACAATTTTCGATCACTAAAACGTAGTGAGACGTCTGATACTGTAAGCAATGATATTCTCCTCTTTCTATAATATCTTCATTTTACTAGAAAATAGGGGAAAATTCAACTTTTTTACTGTCAATCTGTTTTTACAGATGTGTCAATTAAGTTTACAGAACAGTAAAGCATTAATTCGGTACAAACATAGACGATAGACTAACATTTTCAACTAGAAAGTGCTATAATGATAGGGATAACGATTAAGGAGAAGAGTATGACAAAACCCATCATTTTGACAGGAGATAGACCAACAGGAAAACTCCATATTGGCCACTATGTAGGTTCTTTAAAAAATCGCGTCTTGCTACAAAATAAAGACGAGTATAATATGTTTGTTTTCCTAGCAGACCAGCAAGCTTTGACAGACCATGCAAAAGATCCAAAAACGATTGTAGAATCTATTGGAAATGTTGCTTTGGATTATCTGGCAGCTGGACTAGATCCTGAAAAAGTTACGATTTTCATTCAAAGTCAGATTCCTGAATTAGCAGAATTGACTATGTACTACATGAATCTTGTATCTTTGGCGCGACTTGAAAGAAACCCAACTGTAAAAACTGAGATTTCTCAAAAAGGTTTTGGTGAGAGTATTCCAACAGGATTTTTGGTATACCCTATTTCACAAGCAGCCGATATTACAGCATTTAAAGCGAATTTTGTTCCAGTAGGAAATGATCAAAAGCCAATGATTGAGCAAACTCGTGAGATTGTTCGTTCCTTTAATCATGCATACAACACAGATACTTTGGTCGAACCAGAAGGAATTTATCCTGAAAATGAAGCAGCAGGGCGCTTGCCTGGTTTAGACGGAAATGCTAAGATGTCTAAATCATTGAATAATGGCATTTACATAGCTGATGATGCAGATACTTTAAAGAAAAAAGTGATGAGTATGTATACTGATCCTGATCATATTAAAGTAGAGGATCCAGGAAAAATCGAAGGCAATATGGTATTTCATTACCTGGATGTATTTGGCCGCCCAGAAGATGCGGCTGAAATTGCAGAAATGAAAGAACATTATCAACGTGGTGGACTTGGTGATGTAAAGACCAAACGATATCTTTTAGAAATTTTAGATCGTGAATTAAGACCGATTCGTGAAAGACGCCTTGAGTTTGCAAAGGATATGGGTGAAGTCTACTCTATTCTTGAAAAAGGAAGTGAGCGTGCTCGAAATGTAGCAGCTCAAACATTGGATGAAGTAAAATCAGCGATGGGAATTACCTATTTTAAAAAATAAAACGACTTCATTTAATGGCGAACAATTCTTTGCCGTTCATTGATAATTACCAATTAATGATTGACAAATTGCAATAGAATGGTATGATATTAACAATAAAAATTCGAGCCTTGCTCAATAAAAAGAAAAGAGGAACCAGCTAATGTCTAATTGGGACACAAAGTTTTTAAAAAAAGGGTTTACATTCGATGACGTGCTTTTGATTCCAGCAGAAAGTCACGTATTGCCTAATGATGCAGATTTAAGTACACAATTAGCAAGTAATTTACGCTTGAACATCCCAATCATTACTGCTGCTATGGATACAGTGACTGAAAGTCAAATGGCAATTGCTATGGCACGTGCTGGTGGACTTGGTGTGATCCATAAAAACATGTCAATTGAGCAACAGGCAGATGAAGTACGCAAAGTAAAACGCTCTGAAAATGGGGTTATCATTGATCCGTTCTATTTGACTCCGTCTCATACAATTGCAGAAGCAGATGAGTTGATGGGACGATACCGAATCAGTGGTGTTCCTGTTGTTGAAACACTTGAAAATCGTAAATTAGTTGGTATCCTTACAAACCGGGATTTGCGTTTTATTTCTGATTACAATCAACCCATTTCAAATCATATGACAAGTGAAAATTTGGTGACTGCACCGGTTGGAACTGATTTGGAAACAGCTGAACGCATTCTACAAGAGCACCGTATTGAAAAATTACCATTGGTAGATGAAAATGGTCGTCTTTCTGGCTTGATTACAATCAAAGATATTGAAAAAGTTATTGAGTTCCCAAATGCGGCTAAGGATGAATTTGGTCGTTTGCTTGTAGCTGGTGCCGTAGGGGTTACTTCAGATACTTTTGAACGTGCAGAAGCTCTTTTTGAAGCTGGTGCAGACGCAATTGTCATCGATACTGCTCATGGACATTCTGCGGGTGTTCTTCGTAAGATCGCAGAAATTCGTGCTCACTTCCCAGATCGTACCTTGATTGCAGGAAATATTGCAACCGCTGAAGGTGCTCGTGCATTATTTGATGCAGGGGTAGATGTAGTTAAGGTCGGAATTGGTCCTGGATCAATCTGTACAACTCGTGTTGTTGCAGGGGTTGGTGTTCCTCAAGTGACTGCTATTTATGATGCAGCCGCTGTAGCTCGTGAATATGGAAAAACGATCATTGCTGATGGTGGTATCAAGTATTCAGGAGATATTGTCAAAGCACTTGCAGCTGGTGGAAATGCGGTTATGCTTGGCTCAATGCTTGCAGGTACAGATGAAGCACCAGGTGAAACAGAAATCTTCCAAGGTCGTAAATTTAAAACATACCGTGGTATGGGATCTATTGCAGCAATGAAGAAAGGTTCTAGCGACCGTTACTTCCAAGGTTCTGTCAATGAAGCCAATAAATTGGTCCCTGAAGGAATTGAAGGACGCGTTGCTTATAAAGGTTCTGTAGCAGATATGGTCTTCCAAATGATCGGTGGTATTCGTTCAGGTATGGGTTATGTTGGTGCAGCAACTATTCAAGATTTACATGATCATGCACAATTTGTCGAAATGAGTGGTGCCGGATTGAAAGAAAGCCATCCTCATGATGTGCAAATTACAAACGAGGCTCCTAATTACTCGGCACAATAAATTTACACATTTGTAAATAAAAACAACAGCATCTTGACAACATTGTCAAGATGCTGTTTTGATATGACCGGCTTGAACAGTAAAAACTTTCAACTCTTCAGGCAGTTCTTTTAAATGATCGAGAGTGGTCGTTGTAATAAATGTTTGAATATTATTAGAGATGGTTTCAAGTAGTTGAAGTTGACGATAATTGTCAAGTTCGCTCATAACATCGTCAAGTAATAAAATAGGCTTTTCTCTTGTGATTTCTTCCATCAATTCAATTTCTGCTAATTTTAGAGAGAGAACAACACTTCGATGCTGGCCTTGACTACCAAAGGTAGCATTCATATTATTGATAAAAAATGCTAAATCATCCCTGTGTGGTCCAATGCTTGTTGTTTTCCTAAAAATATCCTTCTGACGGTTTTTTCCCAATATAGAGAGAAACTGCTCTTCTATATCATTTCCTTCTTCAGAAAAAACAGTTGACTGATATTGAATTGATAGGTCTTCTTTGTTGTCAGAAAGTCCAGTGTGTTTTTCTTTTGCTTTAGCTTCTAATTTTTTAATAAACTCAAGCCGATGATGGATGACGCGACTTCCAAAACTAGCTAGTTGTGAATCTAAGACCTCCAAAAATGTAGCATCAATTTTTTCCGAATTTTTTAGATAACTATTTCTTTGTTTCAGTACATGGTTGTATTGAGATAAGTCGGATAAGTAGAGAGGTTTCATCTGACCTAATTCAATGTCAATAAACTTTCGACGGCCTGCAGGTGATCCTTTGATCAGTTGCAAATCTTCGGGTGCGAAAAGGACAACATTCATATGGCCAATATAGTTCGATAATTTGGCTTGTTTCAAATGATTTACCTTAGTTATCCGACCTTTTGGTGTCAAGGAAATTTCTAATGGAAGGGGACCAGTTTCTCTTTGTAATTGACCAGAAACTTTAAAATCGGTGGATTCAAAATAGATGAGATCTCTATCATTTCGTGTTCGATGACTTCTGGTTAAAGCTAGAAAATAAATTGATTCGAGAATATTGGTCTTCCCCTGAGCATTTTGACCTAAGAAAATATTTAATCCAGGATGAAATTCGACTTCAAGTTCTTGATAATTACGAAAATGTTGAATGGATAACTGTTTTAACCACATTAGGAGATACCAGGAAAGCGAATCGCTTTTTCTTTTTTGTTAATTTTTGTCGGTTGTTTCTTTTGTTGTTGATTGAGTTGCTTGACAAGTTTAGCAACACGTTCCTTTTCTTCCTTCTCTTTAAGATGCTCCTCTATTTCTTCTTGAGAAGGTTCAAGAATGGTGATAGTCATGCTCAGTTCAGGGATGTCAATTTGATCATTGACACGAAGTTTACGACCTCTCCGTTGTTCTAATTCACCATTAACAAAGACTTCTTTTTCTTGAAGAAAAGCTTTGATTTCACCACCACTCTGTATAATACCGAGTTCTTTTAAGATTGCTTGTAATGTAATAAAATCATCAAATAATTTGTAATTCATAGTTCACCTCTTTGCGTGTTATTATACCATATTTTTAGTTTTTCTAGGGTAGAGAATGTTGAGTGATTTGAGGAGCTTTTTCACAGTTTGAATTAGGATTTTAGTGTGATTTCGTGTTATAATGAAAGTTACTATTGAGTAGAACGAGGATGAAAATGGAATTAGTAAAGGGCGTGAATCTTCACTTTCTTCAATCAAAAAAATTTAAAACCAATAAAATTAAGGTCCGTTTTTCATCGCCATTAGATGAAAATACCGTGGCTGCGCGTGTTTTAGTAGCCTGTATGATGGAAACTGCAAATCAAAAATATCCAACTTCACAATTATTCCGTGAAAAATTAGCGAGTCTATACGGGGTAGAATTGTCAACCTCAGTCTCTAAGAGGGGGCGTGTTCATTATGTTGATTTGAATATTTCCTTTGTGCGCGATGACTTTTTGAGCAAGAAAAATGTTCTTACTGATGAGGTTTTGGACATTATAGAAACTATCTTCTTTTCACCTTTGGTAGTAGAAGATCACTTTGACAGTGATACATTTGATGTTGAAAAGAAAAATACGATTTCCGATTTGGAGTCAGAAATTGAAGAGCCTTATTATTATGCACATGGGCAATTGAATCAACTATTTTTTGAAGACGAAACAATCGGGATGTCAAGATTGGGGAAAGTTGATTTAGTGAGACAAGAAACAGCTCAAAGTTCTCTTGAACAGTTTCATCAGATGCTCCAATTAGATAACATTGACTTCTTTTTCATAGGTGACTTTAATGAGCTCGCTATTGTGGATCGAGTGAACCAGTTTGAATTCAAGCCACGTGATAACAATTTGTCTGTCACCTATCAGCAACCTTTTACAAATGTTGTTAGAGAAAAGTTAGAGCAAAAACAAAACCAACAATCTATTTTAGAATTAGGTTATCATTTTTCTACCCAGTATGGAGAATCTCTCCATATCCCACTAGTTATATTAAATGGGATGCTGGGAGCTTTCTCACATTCGAGACTTTTTCAAATAATTCGTGAGAAAGAAGGCCTTGCTTATACCATCTCAAGCCATTTTGATATTTTTACAGGCTTCATGAGAGTTTTTGCAGGCATTGATAAGGAATCTCGTACGAAAGTAATGACCTTGATTATGAGACAGTTGAATGATTTAAAACGAGGCAAGTTTACAGAGTCAGAGATTCAATTGACAAAAGAAATGTTGGTGAATACGACCTTATTAGCACAGGATCGGCAAAATACCTTGATTGAAAGGGAATATCTGAAAACGATCCTAGGAACGAAAGTGCTTTCTTTAGAAGAGTGGTTAGAATCCATCGATAAGGTTAGTAGAGAAGAAATTATTGAAGTGGCAAAAACAATTAATTTACAGTCTGTTTATTTTATGGAAGGAAAGTAGTGTAAAGATTGAAAATTAAAGAAAAATATTATGAATCGGTTGGTGAGCAAGTTTACTTTACACGCTTGTCAAATGGGTTGACTATTCATTTAATTCCCAAAGAAGATTATTATGAAACCTATGGAATAATCACAACTAAGTTTGGCTCAGTGGATACACGAATTCTAGTGAATGGTGATGAAAGGCAATATCCTGCAGGAATTGCTCATTTCCTAGAACACAAAGTATTTGAAGATGAAAATGGTCAAGATTATTTAAAAAAATTCGTTCATTTAGGATCGGAAAGTAATGCCTTTACAAGCTTTACAAAGACAAGTTATCTTTTTTCAACAACTTCAAAAGTCCCTGAAAATATTCAATTGTTATTGGAGATGGTTTCAAAGGTTTCCTTTACAAAAAAATCTGTATCTAAGGAAAGAGAAATCATTCAACAAGAAATTGGAATGTACCAAGATAGTCCAGACTATCGATTATTTTTTGGTGCTTTAGAAAATTTATATCCGGGAACACCGTTAGCAGATGATATTGCTGGGACTAGGGAGTCTATTTCTGACATTACAATAGATAATCTCCGTGAAAACTTTGATCTATTCTATCATCCCTCTCAAATGCACTTATTAGTGATCGGAAACTTTGATGTTGATGAAGTATTGCAAGTAGTAAAAAAACATGATCTAGTTCCTCCTCATCCATCTGTGGAGTTAGAACGTTTTCCTGTAGAAAAAAATGAAGTAAGATTGAATCAATCTTGTAGAATGGAAGTTGCTACTCCTAAGTTGGCAATTGGAATTCGAGGAAATGATATCATTAAGGAAGAGGAAATATTTCGTTATAAATTGATGTTGAAATTACTATTTTCGATGATGTTTGGTTGGACTTCGCAACGGTTTCAAAGTTTATACGAAGCTGGGAAAATTGACAACTCATTGACACTTGAAGTCGAGGTTGAGGAATTATTTCATTTCGTTATTTTGACAATGGATACTCAAGAACCGGTGTCCTTATCTCATCAATTTAGGTCCGCGATCAAACAATTCGAGAAGGATCCAGATGTGAATCAGGAACATTTGGATACGATTAAAAGCGAAATGTTTGGTGATTTCTTACAAGGTTTAAATTCGCTTGAGTATAGTGCCACTCAGTTTGAATATTTTTCAGACGGTAGCACTTCTTATGATCTTCCAAAGATTTTACAAGGTATTAGTTTACAGGATATCATCAAATTAGGGCATCAGTTCATCGACCAGGCTGAGATGGTTGACTATATGATTTTTCAAAAGTAGTAAACAATGTATCAAGAAGGGAAAACATGAAGAAGAGAACGATTGGTCAAGTGTTAAGACTGTCAAGAGTAAATTTACACTTAAGTTTACAGGATGTGTCAAATAAGACAGCCATTGAAATTCCTTATATAGAAGCGTTGGAAAACGATGAGTTTGATCTATTACCGAGTCCCTTTTACGCTCAGATCTATCTTAAAAAGTTAGCATGGGCTTTGGGTTTAGATGAGTCCATCCTATTGACAGCTTTTCGTGAAGGAAAAGAATTGTTATTTGATGAAGAAATACTTGTAGATGACGAGGAGCTTCATTCAAGAAAATTAAGACAGAAAGCGAGCTGGTTACCAATCCTGTATTATTTACTAGTTAGTTTTGCCATCCTTGGCTTTGTGATTTATATCGTATATTTTTATGAATTTACAGCATCTGTAAAATAGATGTAAAGATAGTTTATTTTTTGGAGGAAGTATGAAAAAAGAAAATATTCCTAATGCATTGACATTAATTCGGGTTGTGATGATTCCTATTTTTATTGCTATTTTAAGTTTAAGTCATTCTTACTTAGGACATATTGTAGCGGCAGTTATTTTTGCAATTGCTAGTATTACAGATTATTTAGATGGCTTTCTTGCACGAAAATGGAATGTAGTTAGTAATTTTGGTAAATTTGCCGATCCAATGGCAGATAAATTATTGGTCATGTCAGCTTTTATCATGATGATTGAATTAAAAATGGTTCCTGCTTGGATTGCAGCCGTTATCATTTGTCGTGAGTTAGCTGTCACTGGTTTGCGTCTTCTACTTGTTGAGACAGGTGGTACAGTTCTTGCTGCAGCCATGCCAGGAAAAATTAAAACCTTTAGCCAAATGTTTGCCATTATCTTTTTGCTTTGCCATTGGACTCTTCCAGGGCAAGTGTTGCTTTATATTGCATTGATTTTCACAATTTATTCTGGTTACGACTACTTTAAGGGAAGTAGCTATCTCTTTAAAGACACATTTCAATAAATGAAACAGATGATTGAGCTAAAAAATGTATCCTTTCGATACGATAAAACAGTAGAAGAGTATCAAATTGACACGGTTTCGTTTCACGTGAAACAAGGAGAGTGGCTTTCGATTGTTGGACACAATGGTAGTGGGAAATCTACAGTTGTACGCCTGATTGATGGCCTTTTGGAAGCTGAGTCTGGTGAGATTTACGTTGATGGAAAACAACTGACTCGTGAAACCATATGGGAAATCCGTAGTAAAATTGGGATTGTATTTCAGAACCCTGACAACCAATTTGTTGGTGCGACAGTAGAAGATGATGTTGCCTTTGGTATAGAAAATCAAGGAATTCCACGGGAAGAAATGCTTCAACGAGTGGAGAAGGCTATTGAGCAAGTTGGTATGCTGGAGTTTAAAGATCGCGAACCATCTCGTTTGTCAGGTGGTCAAAAGCAACGAGTGGCCATAGCGGGTATTATCGCCTTGAGACCAACTATTATTATCCTTGATGAAGCAACTAGTATGTTAGATCCGGAAGGCCGAGAGGATCTAATGGCAGTAATGAGAGAACTTCAGAAAAAGTTTCAATTAACAATTATCTCCATTACCCATGATTTAACCGAAATTGCCTTAAGTGATCGAACACTCGTCTTTCAAAAAGGAAAACTAGAGTCTTCTATGACGCCGCGGGAATTGTTTTCAAGAAATGATCTCAATGAGATTGGACTAGATAAGCCTTTTAGTAAGCAGGTCCAAGAATCTCTCAGCTCGCATTTTCCTCTAAAGCAGGACTATCTAACAGAAAGTGAGTTATTAGACCAACTATGGGAATCTCTTTAAAGAATGTCTATTATACTTATCAAGAGGGAAGTCCTTTTGAAGATCAGGCGCTTTCTGATATTAGTTTGGAAATAAAAGATGGATCTTATACAGCTATTATCGGGCATACTGGCAGTGGCAAGTCTACTTTGTTGCAATTACTAAATGGTTTACTGCGTCCGACTAAAGGAACGATTCAATTTGAAGATTTTGTTTTAGATAATCATTCTGAGCCAAAAGAAATGAAGTACCTGAGAAAAAAAGTCGGTTTGGTTTTTCAATTTCCAGAAAGTCAGCTGTTTGCAGAAACCGTTCTAGCTGATGTAGCCTTTGGACCACAAAATTTTGGGGTACCTAAGGATAAAGCGGAGGAAATAGCCAAAGAAAAATTAGCGATCGTTGGTTTAGAAGAGTCTATCTATGATAAAAGTCCATTTGAACTATCTGGTGGACAGATGAGACGGGTTGCGATCGCGGGTATTTTAGCTATCGAACCAGAGATTTTAGTATTGGACGAGCCGACAGCAGGGCTAGATCCTGCTGGAAGAAAGGAATTGATGGTGTTGTTTGAGACATTACATAAAAATGGGATGACCCTAGTTCTGGTAACTCATACGATGGATGATGTAGCAAATTTTGCTGATACCGTATTTGCTTTAGAAGCGGGAAAACTTGTCCTAAACGGATCCCCAAGGGAAGTGTTTCAACAGGTTGAGTATTTACAAAAACTTCAATTAGGAGTCCCACAAATTACGAATTTTGCTCTTCAATTGAAACGAAGAGGACTTCCTCTGGACAGACTACCAATCAAAATTGAGGAACTTAAGGAGCTGTTACTTCATGAATAATATGATTTTAGGAAGGTATATTCCTGGAAACTCCATTATCCACCAACTGGATCCTCGTGGGAAGTTGCTCTCAATGTTTTTATTCATATTTCTTCTGTTTTGGGCAAATAATATCCAGACAAATGTTCTTCTCTTTGGTTTTATTTTTGTTTTAATGTATCTAACGAGGATTTCGGTTAGTTTTTATATTAAAGGCTTAAAATCAATGATTTTTATCATTGCTTTTACAACTATTTTTCAATTATTTGCGACCTCTCAAGGAACTATTTTGTATCAATGGTGGTTTTTTAAATTAACCGACCAAGGATTGATGCAAGCCACCATCATATTTTGTAGATTTATTTTAATCATTTTTTATTCGACGATTTTAACCGTGACGACGACACCATTGAGTTTAGCAGATGCTGTTGAAAAGATCCTTACACCACTAAAAATTATTAAGGTTCCGGCTCATGAGATTGGGTTAATGCTATCTATGAGTTTGCGCTTTGTTCCAACCTTAGTAGATGATACGAATCGAATCATGAATGCGCAAAGGGCGCGTGGTGTTGATTTTGGTGAAGGAAATCTATTAAAAAGGATCCGTTCCTTTATTCCGATCCTCATTCCTTTGTTTGCCTCAAGTTTTAAACGCGCAGATGCATTAGCAATTGCGATGGAAGCGAGAGGGTACAAAGGCGGTGAGGGACGAACACGCTATCGGACTCTGCAGTGGGGAGTAAAAGATAGCCTGGCATTGCTCGTTATTCTGTGTCTCATGTTGATAGTTTTTTATCTAAAAAATGGATAGAGCTAGTTGTATTGGTTCAAAAATAAGGAAAAAGCGCTATACAAAGCGCTTTTTACATTAAATTCACATATTCTTGTAACATTTGTAATATATTCTACAATAAACTGTAACATTTTGTGTGTATGATAGAATTATGTTCGAAAGGAGAATAGAATTCATGAACAGTAAAAAGTTCCAATGGACAGTCACTTCCCTACTTTCAGCAGCATCACTTTTCATTTCTGGTATTGCTACAGTGAATGCTAAAACTTACGAAGTGAAGTCTGGAGATACTCTATCAAAAATTGCACTAGAAAATAACACTTCAGTAGAAAATATTATTGCATCTAACAATCTGACCAATGAAGATTTGATCTATGCAGGACAAATTATTGAGTTAGGTGAGCGCTCAAAATCTATGATTGATAAAGTTGCTCCACAAGAGCAAGCAAAACCTGCTGAAAGTGCACCTACAGCAACTGTAACAGCACAAACTGCTCAAAAACAAACAACTTATGCAGCAAATGCTGCAGTGACTTCTGCACAATCAACAAATGGTGGAATTGTTCTATCAAATGGGAATACTGCTGGAGAACAAGGATCTTATGCAGCTGCTCGTATGGCTGAAATGACTGGTGTACCTGCTTCTACTTGGGAAGCAATTATTGCCCGTGAATCAAATGGTCAAGTAAATGCAGCAAATGCTTCTGGTGCTAGTGGTTTGTTCCAAACAATGCCAGGTTGGGGTTCAACTGCAACAGTTGATGATCAAATCCAGGCTGCATACAATGCATATAGCTCACAAGGTTTATCAGCTTGGGGTTATTAAAAAAATAGGTTTACAATTTGTAAACCTATTTTTTTAATGTCTCAAGAATATCAAGTGGAGAGTGACAAATAAAATCTGGTGAGTAAAGAAGTAGCTCTTCAAGATCTCCAAATCCCCAAGTGATGGCCATGGTTTTTATGCCAACTGTTTGACCTCCAATGAGGTCAAATTTTGTGTCTCCAATAATCACTGTCTCCTCTTTTGGAAGCTCATTGATTGACAAGGCGTATCGAATGACATCGGCTTTGTGGATACGATCTGAATTTGATCCATAAATTCCTTTAAAGTATTTAGCGATACCTAAATCTTGACACATCTGCAAAGCAACTGGTTCATGTTTTGAAGTAGTTACATAAAGAGGAATGTTTTCGTCTTGTAATGCTTTCAAAGCTTCTACTATCTGAGAAAACAGAGTTGATTTGTATTGACCTTTTTCATGATAATACTGGCGATAGATAGTTACGGCTTGATCTACCAAAGTTTCAGGAAGGGTAGCTTCAAAACTAGAAATCAAAGGTGGTCCCATAAAACTACGGATGGTTTTGAGATCGGGTTGAGGCACCTTCAAAGTATCGAATGTATGTTGAAAGCTCTCTGTAATTCCCTTGGAACTATCAACTAATGTTCCATCTAAGTCAAAGAATAAGGCTTGCATGTTATTCTCCAAATATCTCTTTTTGTAATCTACGTCCGGTTGGTGTTGCTGCCAATCCTCCTTCAGCTGTTTCTCTAAAGGCAGTCGGAAGACTAGAACCAACTTGGTACATGGCGTCAATAACTTCATCAACAGGTATTTTTGATTCAATGCCTGCTAAGGCCATATCAGCAGCAATGAAGGCATAGCTGGCTCCCATTGCGTTTCGTTTGACACATGGAACTTCCACGAGTCCTGCTACTGGATCACAAATGAGGCCAAGCATGTTTTTGATGACAAAACAGACTGCCTGACTCGCTTGATAAGGAGTTCCCCCGGCAGCTAGTGTCAATGCAGCCGCACTCATAGCTGAAGCAGAACCGACTTCTGCTTGACAACCACCTTCTGCACCTGAAATAGAAGCATTATTGGCGATGACTAAACCAAAAGCTCCAGCTGTCAGTAGAAAATCTAATTGTTGCTGACGGTTTAACCCTAATTTTTGGGTTGCTGCAGTGAGAACTGCGGGAAGGCAGCCAGCAGATCCTGCAGTGGGTGTTGCACAGACCAGTCCCATTTTAGCATTGTGTTCGTTGACAGCAATAGCATTCTTCGCTGCGGTTAGGACTGTCAAGTCAGATAACGTTTTTCCTGATTTGATATAGCGATCTAATTTTGCGGCATCCCCACCGGTTAACCCACTACGAGAGTGGTTTTCATTTAACCCTAACCTTACAGAATCAATCATCACTTCTAAATTACGGGTCATTAATCGTAGGACTTCTTCTCGTTCACGACCAGTTAGTTCAAATTCAGTTGCAATCATTAACTCTGCAACGTTTCCTTCGTATTGCGTGCTTGCTTGTTCTACGAGGTCTACAATTGAATAAAACATATGAACTCCTTATTTGAAAAAGTTGACATTATGAAGATGAGGGATTTTACGGATATCTTCGATAGCTGCTTCACAACTCCTGGAGTCAACTTCTATAATCATAATCGCTTTTTCTCCAGCTTTTTCCCGCGTCACATTCATTTGTGCAATATTAATATCATAGCGAGAAAGAGCTTCTGTCACATGAGCGATCATTCCAGGGACGTCTTGGTGAACAATGATAATGGTTGGAGTATTCATATTTAGCGAGATGGCAAAGCCATTTAATTCAGTAACCTGTATGTTCCCACCCCCAATTGAGATTCCAGTGACAGAAATCGTTTTATGGTCATTTTTTACAGTAATAGTCGTTGTGTTTGGGTGAGGAGCATTGCTTTCTTTTTGAATAGACCAAACAATCCGAATACCTCGTTCATGTGCAATTTTTAGACTATCTGGGATTCTAGGATCATCTGTGTCCATTCCTAAGATGCCCGCTACTAAGGCTAAATCTGTTCCATGACCACGATAGGTTTTGGCGAAGGAATTAAATAATTGAAACTCAACTTCTTTTGGCTCCTCTCCAAATATAGAAGAAACAATTTTACCAATTCGAACAGCACCTGCAGTGTGACTACTGGATGGGCCAATCATCACAGGTCCAATAATATCAAAAACTGATTGGAATTTTAAAGAGTTCATGCTCTGCTCCTTTGTGATCACTTTACTTCATTATATCAGATATGGCTGATGATTTCTTCTATTTTTCCCGAAATATCTGAGAAATCTTAAAGGGGGCTTAAAGCATTTATATTATCCTGGAATTTTAGTATTTCTAACATCTGACTGAAATATTTGACACATTATTTCAATAAATATGAAATATTTCTTGTGTAGTATAGAGGTATACCAATAAAGGAGTACAGAATAATGAATAAAAAACAAATGATGAAACGAATTATTGGACTTAGTTTACTTGCAGGACTTTTCCTTCCAATTGTAGCGAATGCAGATTCTTATACTGTAAAATCAGGTGATACTTTATCAGCTATTGCTAAAGAGAAGAACACAACGGTTGATGCAATTGCTAAGAAAAATAAGATTAGTAACGTGAACCTTATCTCAGTTGGTCAAGTTCTTGAGATTGAAGATGCAAATACAACGCAGAAAACTACGGAGCAAGCTCCTGCTAGTAAAACTGATACTACACAAGCAACAACTACTGTCTCTGCTTCAGATGGCTTGAGTGCGGAAGATGCAGCTGCTAAGGAATGGATTGCCCAAAAAGAGTCAAGTGGTAGTTATACAGCACAAAATGGCCAATATTATGGTCGTTACCAATTGACTATCACTTATTTGAATGGTGATTTATCACCTGCAAACCAAGAAAAAGTGGCCAATCAATATGTTGTCAGCCGTTATGGATCATGGTCAGCAGCTAAAAATTTCTGGTTGGCAAATGGATGGTATTAAATTCGTATGAAAAGAGTTCTTGAATAGGACTCTTTTTATATTTACAGACCTGTAAACCCATCGATCCTGATCAACAAAAAGAATAGTAAGATGCTTGTTTTCTAATATAAAGCGTGTTAAAATGGTAACTGCTCAAAACGACCTTCAATCGTTGAAGCAAACCACGACCTTCAATCGTGAGAAACGAAAAGATGGGAGAAATCTATGAGTGATAACTCGAAAACACGTGTTGTCGTTGGTATGAGTGGTGGTGTGGATTCATCTGTAACAGCTTTATTATTAAAGCAACAGGGTTATGATGTCATCGGCATCTT
This sequence comes from Streptococcus sp. 27098_8_186, assembly GCF_041432055.1. NCBI lineage: Bacteria > Bacillati > Bacillota > Bacilli > Lactobacillales > Streptococcaceae > Streptococcus > Streptococcus sp. 27098_8_186. The sequence goes on along the minus strand of NZ_JAPVYV010000008.1, from coordinate 59,583 downwards.
CATGAAAAACTGGGACGACACAGACGAAAATGGCGTCTGTACAGCTACAGAAGATTACAAAGATGTAGCAGCGGTTGCAGACCAAATTGGCATTCCTTACTATTCTGTCAACTTTGAGAAAGAATACTGGGATCGTGTCTTTGAATATTTTCTTGCCGAATACCGAGCTGGTCGAACACCAAATCCGGATGTCATGTGTAATAAGGAAATCAAATTTAAGGCCTTCTTAGATTATGCCATGACACTCGGTGCCGATTATGTAGCGACAGGGCACTATGCGCGCGTGGCGCGTGATGAGGACGGCATTGTTCATATGTTACGTGGCGTTGACAACGGTAAGGACCAAACTTATTTCTTAAGCCAACTGTCACAAGAACAACTTCAAAAAACCATGTTCCCATTGGGATATTTGGAAAAGCCTGAGGTCCGCCGTCTAGCTGAAGAAGCTGGATTGGCAACAGCTAAAAAGAAAGACTCAACTGGAATTTGCTTTATTGGAGAAAAGAATTTCAAAGAATTTCTAGGGAACTACCTTCCTGCCCAACCAGGTCGAATGATGACCATCGATGGACGAGATATGGGCGAACATGCTGGTTTGATGTATTACACAATCGGTCAACGGGGTGGACTTGGAATTGGTGGCCAACAAGGTGGAGACAATGCTCCATGGTTTGTAGTTGGTAAAGACCTCAGTCAAAATATTCTTTATGTCGGTCAAGGCTTCTACCATGAAGCATTGATGTCAACAAGTTTACAGGCTAGTCAAGTTCACTTTACACGAGATATGCCAGAAGAGTTTACATTAGAGTGTACAGCTAAGTTCCGCTACCGTCAACCGGATTCCAAGGTGACTGTACACGTTAAAGGTGACAAGGCAGAAGTGATTTTTGCAGAACCTCAACGAGCCATTACACCAGGACAAGCTGTTGTTTTTTACGACGGTGAAGAGTGTCTAGGCGGTGGCTTGATTGACAATGCTTATCGGGATGGAAAAGTTTGTCAGTATATTTAGATTGACAAATTTTCTCAATTTGCTACAATAATAAAAGCAATAGAAATGATGGTCAAAGCTCATGGATGTTGCAGGCTTTTTTGTCCTGCACTTCTCAGAGTTTTGACTATTTTTGTGTGATTTCGAAAGGAAGTAAAATGAAGCAACAGGATTTTCGGACGAAAATAGGTTCTACTGTTTTTGGTGTGAGAGCGACTGCTTTGATTGTAAAAGATAACCGCTTGTTCGTCATAGAAGATGAGGACGGCTGTTATACAATCGGAGGTGCTATTCAAGTCAATGAAACTACAGAAGATGCGGTGGTTCGGGAAGTCAAAGAGGAACTTGGTGTCACATCTACAGCAGGTCCGTTAGCTTTCGTGGTTGAAAATCACTTTGAACAAGCTGGAATCCACTACCATAACATTGAATTTCATTATTTAGTGGACTTGCTAGAAGATGCACCTTTGGTCATGCAGGAAGATACAAAGCAATTACCTTGCCGTTGGATTGCTTTCGATGATTTACATACTGTTGACCTGAAACCAGCCTTTTTAAAATCAGCCCTACCAGAATGGGACGGAAAATTACGACACATCCATCTTGAGAAATAGGAGAAAAAATGACTTATAATTTTATTGAAGAATACGATATCATTGTAATCGGTGCGGGGCATGCGGGAGTAGAAGCCTCCCTAGCTGCTAGCCGTATGGGTTGTAAGGTCTTACTTGCGACTATTAACATTGAAATGCTGGCTTTTATGCCTTGTAATCCCTCTATTGGTGGTTCTGCTAAGGGGATTGTCGTGCGTGAAGTCGATGCCCTCGGTGGTGAAATGGCGAAGAACATCGACAAGACCTACATCCAAATGAAAATGCTCAATACTGGTAAAGGTCCTGCGGTTCGTGCACTTCGGGCTCAAGCAGACAAAGAACTTTACTCAAAAGAAATGCGTAAGACAGTTGAGAATCAAGAAAATCTCACTCTTCGTCAAACTATGATTGATGAGATTTTGGTGGAAGATAGCAAGGTTGTCGGTGTTCGTACAGCGACTCATCAAGAGTATGCTGCCAAGGCTGTTATCGTGACAACAGGGACTGCACTCCGTGGGGAAATCATCATCGGAGACCTCAAGTACTCATCAGGACCAAACCACAGCCTAGCTTCGATTAACCTAGCTGACAATCTCAAGGAACTGGGTCTCGAAATCGGTCGTTTCAAGACAGGAACCCCTCCACGTGTCAAGGCTTCCTCTATCAACTACGATGTGACAGAGATTCAGCCAGGAGATGAAACACCAAATCACTTTTCTTATACATCGCGTGATGAAGATTATGTAAAGGATCAGGTTCCTTGTTGGTTGACTTATACCAATGGGCATAGCCATGAAATTATCCAGAATAATTTGCACCGGGCACCTATGTTTACAGGGGTTGTAAAGGGAGTGGGTCCTCGCTATTGTCCGTCCATTGAGGATAAAATTGTCCGTTTTGCTGACAAAGAGCGTCATCAACTATTCTTAGAACCTGAGGGACGAAATACAGAAGAAGTCTATGTTCAAGGGCTGTCAACGAGTTTACCAGAGGATGTTCAACGGGATCTCGTCCATTCTATTAAGGGACTTGAGAAGGCAGAAATGATGCGAACGGGTTATGCGATTGAGTATGATATGGTTTTGCCTCATCAATTGCGCGCAACTTTGGAAACCAAGAAAATTTCAGGTCTCTTTACAGCTGGCCAAACTAATGGAACGTCTGGCTATGAGGAGGCAGCTGGTCAAGGGATTATTGCAGGGATCAATGCGGCTCTAAAAATCCAAGAAAAACCGGAACTCATTTTGAAACGCAGTGATGGTTATATTGGGGTCATGATCGATGATTTGGTAACAAAGGGAACGATCGAACCGTATCGTTTGTTAACAAGCCGTGCAGAATACCGTTTGATTTTGCGTCATGATAATGCCGATATGCGCTTGACAGAAATGGGACGAGCAATTGGATTGGTAGATGATGAACGTTGGCAACGTTTCGAAACTAAGAAGTATCAGTTTGAAAACGAGATGAAGCGTTTAGATAGCATTAAGTTAAAGCCTGTAAAGGAAACCAATGAGAAGGTTGCTGCAATGGGCTTTAAACCATTGACAGATGCTGTCACCGCTAAAGAATTCTTGAGACGACCAGAAGTCTCTTACCAAGATGTGGTAGAATTTATCGGTCCTGCAGCTGAAGAACTGGATGATAAAATCATTGAATTGATTGAAACTGAAATTAAATATGAAGGCTATATTTCAAAAGCAATGGACCAAGTCGAAAAAATGAAGCGTATGGAAGAAAAACGAATTCCTGCGAATATTGACTGGGATGATATTGACTCTATTGCAACCGAAGCGCGTCAAAAATTTAAATTAATTAATCCAGAAACGATTGGTCAAGCAAGTCGTATCTCAGGTGTCAATCCAGCGGATATCTCTATTTTAATGGTTTACTTGGAAGGTAAATCGCGGAGCATCTCCAAAAACAAAGCAAACCACTAATCAAATGGGGCTGAGATGATGTTTCAGCCTCAATTTTATGGATTGAAATCTGTTGTTGCCATTTACAAAGTTGTAAATGATGTTTACAAAGTAGTGAAGCAGAGGAAGAGCTTTTTACGGGTCGATCTTCTCTGTAATATAGAGAGAAACCTCGCTTTTTACCTCTATTTATGGTATAATTCCGAGAAGAGGTTTATGATGAAAAAATTTCGTTTATCGTTCATCCATTATGTATTAATTGGTTTTATTTCATTTGCAATTTTAGCAATTTTTTTAAGAATCTTTGGCAAAGGCTATGTAACTCTCGTTGCAATTTTTTTAGTCTTAGCTGGATTGATTGCTTTATTTGAATACCAGTTACAAATTTCAGAGTTAGATGAATTAGAACAAATACAATATGTTAACCATCAGGCAGAAAGCGGATTAGCATCCCTCCTTGATAAAATGCCTGTTGGAGTTATCAAAATTAATGAAGAGTCAAATGAAGTAGAGTGGTTCAACCCTTATGCTGAATTGATTTTTTCAACAGATGATGGGGACTTTGATGTTGAATCATTGAAAAAGTTACTCAATACTCTGTTCGAGGATAAAGGTCATTATGTCACTGTAGCCGATAAGAAATATTCTGTTTACTTTGATCAGACGTCTAGTGTTGTTTACTTTTTTGATGTTTCAAGTGAGTATGAAGCAACTGTGGGATTGGTGACAACTCGTCCTGTTATCGGTATTATTTCTGTTGATAACTATGATGATCTAGAAGATGTCATTTCAGACTCTGATATTAGCAATATCAATAGTTTTATTGCCAACTTTGTAGAAGAGTTTACAGCTCATTACCATATGTTTTACAGACGTGTGGGGATGGATCGTTTCTATTTGTTTACAGACTACACGGTCTTAGAACAGTTGATGGAATCAAAATTTTCAGTTATCGATCAATTCCGTGAAGAAGCTAAAAATCGTGAGCTACCTATTACCTTAAGTATGGGATTCTCGTACGGTGATGGAGAGCATGATGAGATTGGTAAAGTGGCTCTCTTGAACCTAAACCTTGCGGAAGTTCGTGGTGGGGATCAAGCAGTAGTCAAAGAAAACGATGAACAGAAAAACCCTATTTTCTTTGGTGGGGGAACAGCTTCGGCTGTGAAGCGGACTCGGACTCGCACACGCGCTATGATGACAGCTATTTCGGATAAGATTAAATCCGTTGATCAAGTCTTCATTGTTGGACATAGAAACTTGGATATGGATGCTTTAGGAGCGTCTGTGGGAATGCAGTTTTTCTCTAGCAATATTTTGGCTTCCTCTTATGTGGTCTATGACCCGCATGCAATGGCTAGTGATATTTCAAGAGCAATTGCGAAACTAGAAGAAGAGCAGGTAACGAAAATCCTTACCCTAGAGGAAGCCATGCAAATGGTGACGGATCGCTCTTTGTTAATTATGGTTGACCATTCTAAGACAGCCTTGACTCTTTCAAAAGAGTTTTATCAGGAATTTCAACAGATTATTGTCATTGACCATCACCGTCGGGATGATGATTTCCCTGAAAATGTTCTGATCACCTATATTGAAAGTGGAGCAAGTAGTGCGAGCGAATTGGTTAGTGAACTGATTCAGTTCCAGAAGTCGAAGAAAAATCGGTTGACGAAGATTCAAGCTAGTGTCTTGATGGCTGGAATCATGCTGGATACTAAGAACTTCTCCACTCGTGTTACAAGTCGGACCTTTGATGTGGCGAGTTATCTTCGTTCAAGAGGTAGTGATAGTGTAGCCATCCAGGAGATCTCTGCTATTCAGTTTGATGAGTACCGCGAAGTGAACGAACTGATCTTGACTGGTGAAAAGATTTTTCCGCATATCATCGTAGCTTGTGCTAATACAACTAAAGCCTATGATTCAGTAACCATTAGTAAGGCTGCTGATAGTATGCTTGCCATGTCTGAGGTGGAAGCAACCTTTGTCATTGCTTGTAATCAAAGTGGAACTGTCTCAATCTCTGCACGAAGTCGAAGCAAAGTCAATGTACAGCGTATCATGGAACAGCTTGGTGGAGGAGGTCATTTCAACTCGGCGGCCTCTCAAATTGAGGGTCAAGATTTGATGAGTATTCGTCAACAACTGATTGAGACTATTGAAAGCGAAGTAACTATGGAAAAGGAGAATGTAGAATGAAAGTTATTTTCTTAGCGGATGTAAAAGGTAAAGGTAAAAAAGGCGAAATTAAAGAAGTGCCTACTGGTTATGCACAAAACTTTTTGATCAAGAAAAATCTTGCGAAAGAAGCCAATGCCCAAGCAATCGGTGAACTTCGTGGAAAGCAAAAGTCAGAAGAAAAAGCGCATGCTGAATTGTTAGCGGAAGCGCAAAAGATTAAAGCAAAATTAGAAGAAGAAGCAACTGTTGTTCAATTCACTGAAAAAATTGGGCCAGATGGCCGTACTTTCGGCTCTATTACCAATAAAAAGATTGCAGAAGAGCTTGAGAAACAATTTGGCATTAAAATTGATAAACGTCATATCCAAGTTTCCTCTCCAATTCGTTCAACAGGTTTGATTGACGTTCCTGTAAAAATTTATCAAGATGTTACAGGTGTGATTGATATTTGTGTAAACGAAGGGTAAACACGATCGATAGAAAGGTTATTTTATGGCTGAGTTAGAGGAATTACGAACACAACCTCAGGATATCCAAGCGGAGCAATCAGTGTTGGGAGCCATCTTTATTGATGAGGGGAAATTGGTCTTTGTTCGTGAATATATCGAGCCTGGCGATTTCTTTAAGTATTCGCACCGTTTGATTTTTAAAGCCATGATCGATCTAGCTGAGCGCGGGGATGCGATTGATGCGACGACTGTTCGAAATATTTTAGATAATCAAGGGGATCTTCAAAATATTGGCGGACTCTCTTATTTGGTAGAAGTCATTAATTCGGTACCAACTTCAGCTAACGCGGAGTATTACGCGAAGATTGTTGCCGAAAAAGCTGTCTTACGTCGGTTGATATCTCGATTGACGGAAAGTATTAATCAAGCTTATGATGGTGCAAGTCCTTCAGATGAAATCATCGCGGGTGCTGAAAAAGCTCTGATTGATGTTAGTGAAAACGCAAATCGTAGTGGATTTAAAAATATTCGAGACATCTTGAATAGTAACTTTGGTAGCTTAGAAGCCCGCTCGCTTCAAACCTCTGATATCACGGGTATTGCGACAGGCTATCGCGATTTGGACCATATGACGACAGGGCTACATGAGGAAGAGTTGATTATTTTAGCGGCTCGTCCTGCAGTAGGGAAAACAGCCTTTGCTCTAAATATTGCTCAAAATATCGGGACAAAGTTGGATAAGACAGTGGCTATTTTCTCATTAGAAATGGGTGCTGAAAGTTTGGTTGACCGGATGTTAGCAGCTGAAGGCTTGATTGAATCCCATTCGATTCGTACAGGTCAATTGACGGATGAAGAGTGGCGAAAATATGCCATTGCTCAAGGGAATTTGGCCAGTGCGAGTATTTACATCGATGATACTCCAGGAATTCGGATCACTGAGATTCGTTCGAGAGCAAGAAAATTAGCGCAGGAAACAGGCAATCTCGGTCTTATTCTGATTGACTATCTGCAGCTGATTACAGGGACTGGAAGAGAAAACCGTCAACAGGAAGTTTCAGAAATTTCTCGTCAGTTAAAGATTTTGGCTAAGGAACTAAAAGTTCCCGTTATTGCTTTGAGTCAGCTGTCACGTGGTGTGGAACAGCGCCAAGACAAACGTCCTGTTCTTTCTGATATTCGTGAATCTGGATCGATTGAGCAGGATGCGGATATTGTTGCTTTCTTGTACCGTGATGATTATTATGATCGAGCTGGTGAAGAGGAAGAAGATGGAATGCCCAATAATACGGTTGAAGTAATTATTGAGAAAAACCGTTCAGGTGCGCGTGGGACAGTCGAATTAATATTCCAAAAGGAATACAATAAATTCTCAAGTATTTCAAAGAGAGAGGATCAATAAGATGAGTGATGCATTTACAGATGTTGCAAAAATGAAAAAAATTAAAGAAGAAATCAAGGCCCATGAAGGACAAGTGGTTGAAATGACGCTTGAAAATGGACGGAAACGTCAAAAAAATAAATTTGGACGCTTGATTGAGGTCTATCCTTCTTTATTTATTATCGAGTATACGAACGACAATAGCTTACCAGGTGAACCAGCCAATACATACGTGGAGTCTTACACCTATTCAGATATTTTAACAGAGAAGAATTTAATTCGTTATTTGGATTAATTTCTTGCTTTTATCGTCTAAATCAGTTATTATAATAAATACATATGGGAGTCTGTGTACAGTCTGAGAGGAAGTGTAAGCTTCGACCGCACCTGATCTGGGTAATGCCAGCGTAGGAAACAAATGAAATGTATTTTTCGTTATGAGTGACCTTGTGCAATCCGTCTCCTATTTTGGAGGCGTTTTTTATTTGTGAGAAAGGAGGTTACGATGTTTCTTGTAAAAAGATATTCAAAACAGTTGATAGGATTTGCAGGTTTTAGCAGCCTTCTTGTCTTATGGCAGTTAGCAGGATTTTTAAATATCCTCCCCAAATTTGTATTACCAACGCCAATTGAAATTGGGAATGCCTTTGTACGAGATCGAGCTCTCCTGATTCATCACAGTTTGTCTACTCTTCAAGTGGCCTTGATTGGACTTATTATAGGGGTTCTTCTTGCTGCTGGCTTTGCGATTATCATGGATAGTTTTCAATGGGTGAATGATCTGGTCTATCCTTTTATGGTTGTTATTCAAACCATTCCGACGATAGCCTTGGCCCCTATCCTGGTTCTTTGGTTTGGTTATGGTATGCTTCCAAAATTGGTTTTGATCATTATTACGGTAGTATTTCCCATCGTAGTCAGTCTGTTAGATGGTTTTCGGCATTGCGATCAAGATATTCTGAGATTGTTTCAGATTATGCAAGCCAATCGCTTTCAGGCTTTAGTCCATTATAAAATTCCTGCAGCGCTTCCTTATTTTTTTGCAGGGTTACGTGTGAGCGTTTCCTATGCTTTTATCAGTACGGTAGTTTCAGAATGGTTAGGAGGTTTTGATGGATTGGGGGTCTATATGATCCAATCGAAGAAGTTATTTCAGTATGATACGATGTTTGCGATCATTGTATTGATTTCTGCTATTAGTTTACTCGGTATGTTTCTCGTTGACCAATTAGAACGAACCATTCTAAAATGGAAAAAGGATTGACAAACTTGTAAATGGTGTAAAAATTAAATTGACAAAAATGTAAAAGAGGTATAGCTAATGAAAAAGTCAATAGGTTTATTTTTCTCAATAATATTGGGATTTGTTTTCTTGAGTGCTTGTCAAAATTCTGTCAAGCAATCGTCAAGTGGTTTGAAAAAGATTGATTTTATTCTAGATTGGACCCCGAATACTAATCATACGGGTCTCTATGTAGCTAAGGAAAAAGGGTACTTTAAAGAAGCAGGACTGGATGTAGATATAAAACTTCCTCCGGAAGACAGTAGTTCTGATTTGATTATCAATGGGAAAGCTCCATTTGGAATTTATTTCCAAGATTCTATGGCCAAGAAATTGGATAAAGGTGCGGGTATTACCGCTGTTGCGGCCATCGTCGAACACAATACGTCAGGGATTATTTCAAGAAAAGATGCAGCGATCACAAATCCAAAAGATTTGGTGGGTAAGAAGTATGGTACCTGGAATGATCCGATTGAGTTGGAAATGATCAAATCGATGATGAAAAAAGAGGGGGCTGATTTTAATCAAGTAAAATTGGTTCCAAATAGTGATTCAAATTCCATTACTCCGATTGAAAATAAGGTCTTTGATGCTGCTTGGATTTATCACGGTTGGGATGGAATTTTGGCTGAGCAAAAGGGAATGAAGACCAATTTCTTCTATATGAAAGATTTTGTTCCTGCATTTGACTACTATTCGCCTGTTATTATTGCTAACAATGACTATTTGAAATCTCATAAAGAGGAAGCAAAAAAATTCATTCAAGCGGTAAAAAAAGGCTACCAATATGCTATAGAGCATCCAGAAGAAGCTGCGGATATCTTGATTAAACAGGCCCCTGCCCTAGCTAATCAGCGTGATTTTGTACTAGCTTCCCAAAAATATCTTTCCAGTCAATATGCTTCAGACAAGGATAAATGGGGACAGTTTGACTCCAAACGTTGGAATGCTTTTTATGCTTGGGCAAAAGAGCAAGGATTGGTTTCAAATGATTTAGAAGACAAAGGTTTCACAAACGAATTGGTAGGTGACTGATATTTTAACCGTAAAAGATGTAAGTTTCTCTTTTGGAGATAAAGCAGTTTTAAATAATGTATCACTAGAAGTGCAAAAAGGAGAAATCGTCTCTATTCTAGGTCCGAGTGGGGTAGGGAAATCAACCTTGTTCAATTTAATTGCTGGGATCCTTCCCTTACAAAAGGGTACCATAGAAGTAGATAATGCTCCGATCTCCTTTGGGAAAGTCAGCTATATGCTACAAAAGGATCTTTTGTTGGAACATAAGACAGTATTGGGAAATATTATTCTTCCCCTTCAATTAAAAAAGGTTCCTAAGGAAGAGGCGGCATCTACAGCTCTAAAATTGTTAGATGAATTTAAATTGGGAAGTATCGCCAACCTTTATCCCAATGCGCTGAGTGGGGGGATGCGGCAACGGGTGGCGCTATTGAGAACCTATCTTCTGGGTCATTCTGTCTTCCTATTAGATGAAGCTTTTAGTGCCTTAGATGAATTGACAAGGCAGGATCTTTATCACTGGTATCTAGACAGTAAGGAACGTCTTGGTCTCACCACTCTAGTGATCACCCATAGTATCGAAGAAGCTTTGACTTTGAGTGACCGGATCTATATCTTGAATCATAATCCCGGTGAAATTATTGCAGATCTTCCTTTAAAATGGGATCCAGCAACGGATAGAGACTGGCAACAATTGCAATATAAAAAACGAATCATAGAATTATTGGCTGAATTTCATTGAAATTGTTTTGAAGGACTTTACAAAGTTTCTATTCCGTGATAGAATAGAGTTTGTGCGAAATGACAGCAGGACAAAATGAAGCTCGTCAACAGGAAGTCAGCTAGAAAAGTAACCTTTGCTGTTTGGGCGAAGGCTTTCTGAACGAATCAGGTTTGTCTAAAACGTTATTTCCTACAAAAATTATTTTTATAGGAGGACATTTCACATGTCACGTTATACAGGACCATCTTGGAAACAATCTCGCCGTCTTGGCTTGTCACTTACAGGTACAGGTAAAGAATTGGCACGTCGTAACTACGTACCAGGTCAACACGGACCAAACAACCGTTCAAAATTGTCAGAATACGGTTTGCAATTAGCTGAGAAACAAAAACTTCGTTTCTCTTACGGACTTGGTGAAAAACAATTCCGTAACTTGTTCGTACAAGCTACTAAAGTTAAAGAAGGAACTGTCGGTTTCAACTTCATGCTTCTTTTGGAACGTCGTTTGGATAACGTTGTTTACCGTCTTGGACTTGCGACTACTCGTCGTCAAGCTCGTCAATTCGTTAACCACGGTCACATCCTTGTTGACGGAAAACGCGTTGATATCCCTTCATACCGCGTAACTCCAGGTCAAGTGATCTCAGTTCGCGAAAAATCAGCTAAAGTTCCAGCTATCCTTGAAGCTGTTGAAGCTACAGTTGGGCGTCCAGCATTCGTATCATTCGATGCTGACAAACTTGAAGGTTCATTGACTCGCCTTCCAGAACGCGATGAAATCAACCCAGAAATCAACGAAGCACTTGTCGTTGAATTCTATAACAAGATGCTTTAATTTTAAGATATACCTTACAGAAAGCCTACAACAGTGGGCTTTTTGTTTTGTCTTAAAGGGTTGATTTCTGGGTTTGTTCAGTTATAAGCTACCTAAAGCTGTTTCATTAGATGAGACAGTTTTTTGTTTTCTTAAAACCTAAACCTGCTAATAAAAAAACTCCTGATCTAGATCGATCAGGAGAGACTGTTACCGTAACATTTTCATTAAAAATTCAGCCATTTGTTGAGGGCTTTCTTTTTTTCCGCGCGAAACCCACATTTGACAGACTCCGAAGAAGGCATTGGTCAGATAGACAGAACTGTATACTCTTTCAATATCTGTTAATGATTTATGACTATAGCGCTCTTGCAGACTATCAACCAGAAGAATCTGTAATTTATGTCGTAAGAAGGTTTGGATCTCCTTGGTTCCATTCTCTGTCAGAAGAACCGCAAAGAGTGGCTCCTTGGTTAGAAATTCGAACACTTCTGTAATCGCTTGGCGCTTGTCGTCTTGGTGTTTATCAAAAATATATTCAAGCTTGTGAAAGAGTGCTTGTTGGTAGCGCTCGATCATGTCGTACTTGTCTCGATAGTGGGTATAAAAGCTAGAGCGACTAATGCCGGATTCTTGTGCTAGCTCAACCGTTGTGATTTGGTCGAATGATTCCTTTTCGAGTAGTCGAACCATCGCCTCCTCGATATTTCGTTTTGTTTTTAATCGTTTATTGCTCTCAGTCATCTGTTCATCCTTTTTGCACAAAATTATACACAGTGTCTAAAAATAAGATTTTATACTTGTGAAAATTTCTAGAAACTGTATAATCTATTATATCAGAAATTTAGACAATGTGTATAAAAAGGAGACAAAAATATGATGAAAGAATGGAAGGCTATTCTTAAAAAGCCAACATTTATCATTGTCATGATTGGAGTTGCTTTGATTCCAGCTCTTTATAATATTATTTTTCTATCTTCCATGTGGGATCCATATGGAAAGGTTTCGGATCTTCCTGTAGCGGTTGTCAATAAGGATCAATCTGCTACATATAATGGACAAAAGATGGAAATTGGAAAAGACATGGTGTCCAATTTGAAGGACAATGACTCACTTGATTTTCATTTTGTAGATGAGAAAGCTGCGAAAGATGGTCTCAAAAATGGCGATTATTATATGATTGTAACCCTGCCTGAGGATCTTTCAAAGAAGGCTAGCTCCATTCTAACCAATCATCCAGAACAGATGACCATTGATTACCAAACGTCCAGTGGTCATAGTTTTATCGCAGGAAAAATGAGCGATACTGCGATGACAAAAATGAAGCAGTCAGTGGCTGAAAAAGTGACCAATACTTATACAACAGCTTTATTTTCTAAAATGGGATCGCTTAAAACTGGTATGGGGACAGCGGCAGATGGAAGTGCTAAATTAGCAGATGGTGCAAGTAAATTGGAAGATGGTGGTCAAACACTATCTACTAATTTGAATACATTGGCTCGTTCAAGCTTAGCATTTTCAGATGGTGCGACTACTCTTCGTACAGGTCTAGCAGCCTATACAGATGGTGTTGGTCAATTAGGAAATGGTCTCAATCAAATGGCTGGTCAACTTCCAAACTTGGTATCTGGCGTCAATCAATTAAATAATGGGTTTGGTACATTTCATACAGGCTTGATGGCTTACACTACCGGAGTAGATCAATTAGGAAATGGTCTCAATCAAATGGCGAGTCAAACCCCTCAGTTGGCCTCAGGAGTTGGTCAGTTAACTAGCGGTATGGGGACCCTCAATGATGGTCTTGGGAATTATACCAATGGCGTGCGTCAATTGAATTCAGGCCTATCAAACTTTTCAAATGGTTTGGTGACCTATACAAATGGAGTCGCTACTTTATCAGAGGGAGCGGGTCAATTAAGTAGTCAATCTGCTACCCTTCGAAATGGGGTTTCACAATTAGAATCAGGTATTCAAACATTATCAAGCCAGCTACAAGCTTCTACAAGTCAATCCGCTCAGATTGATCAATTGGCAGCAGGTTTAAACCAATTAAATGCAGCGATTCAAAATGCTACAGTAGATACCAGTCAACTTTCGTCTGGATTGACGAGTATTGCGAATTCAGCTCAAACAATCCTTGCTTCAGCCCAAGCGGATCGTGCAAATGCTCTTGCAAGTGTGCAAGGAACAGCAGCCTATCAAGCAATGACAGCTGACCAACAAGCGGAGATCAATGCGGCGATCTCATCGAGTCCAAGCTCGAGTGAAACGGCGGCTCAAGGAATCTTGACTACGATTCAAACGATCCAAGGTAGTTTGAATACAGGGAATAGCTTGACACAACTGCAAACAGCAGCCAATCAAGTTTTACCGACAGCTTCTTCTACCTTGACAGACTTGTCAAGTGGTTTGTCTAAGATCCAATCCGCAGTTAGTGGACAATTGTTGCCAGCTAGTCAAACCATCAGTCAAGGGATCGACGCTTATACAGCTGGTGTTGATAAAATTGCTAATGGAGCAGCCCAACTTCAGACGAATAGCAGTACTTTAACAAATGGGGCTAGTCAGTTAGCAGCAGGTGTTGGTCAACTAGATAGTAAATCATCAGAATTACTTGCAGGAAGCAATCAATTAGCTTCTGGTCTAGGTGAGTTAAATGGGAAGATGCCTGCCTTGACATCAGGCATGAATCAACTGGCTTCAGGCGCGACTCAATTAACAGGTAAGTCGGGTGAATTGGTTGCTGGTGCTGGAAAATTAGCTGACGGTGTAGGACAATTGAACAGCAAAACTCCAGAGTTGGCAGGAGGTGTCAACAAACTTGTCACTGGTGTCAATCAGTTGACAGAAAAATCAGGTCAATTGGTGACTGGTGCTGATAAACTAGCCGACGGTGCAAATCAAATCTCAGATGGGTCCAGCAAATTAGCAGCAGGTGGCCAAACATTGACAAATGGTTTAGGTGAATTAGCAACAGGAAGCCAAACCTTGAGTCAAGGATTAAACGATGCTAAGGGACAATTGAATGTGGCTACAACTGAAAAAGAAAACGCTAAAACCTTAGCAAATCCAGTCACTATGTCTAAAACAGACTATGACAATACCCCTGTGAATGGTGTCGGAATGGCTCCTTATATGATCTCGGTAGCTCTCTTTGTTTGTGCCTTGTCAACCAACATGATCTTTGCAAAATTACCATCCGGCAGTCACCCTGAAAGTCGCTGGGCATGGTTTAAATCTCGCTTTGAGGTCAATGGAACGATTGCGGTGATTGCAGGAGTCTTGGTCTATGGTGCCGTTCACTTGATTGGTTTATCAGCCAATCATGAAATGGCTACGCTCTTCCTTTGTGTGATTGGTAGTGTATCTTTCATGTCTATCGTAACAGCTTTAACGACATGGCAAAGCAAAGTCGGTGCTTTCCTTTCCTTGATCCTCTTGCTCTTGCAATTGGCTTCTAGTGCAGGAACCTATCCTCTTGCTTTGACAAATGGATTTTTCCAAGCCATTCATCCATTCTTGCCAATGAGTTATACCGTTTCTGGTCTTCGTCAAACGATTTCGATGACAGGAGAAATTGGAAATCAAGTGGCCTTCCTTCTGATAACCATTGCTCTTTTTGCAGGGCTAGGAATGTGGTTCTATAATCCAAAAAAATATGAAGAGGACTAATCTTCGGGAACTCCCAACAGAATGTGTTGGGAGTTTTTTGTTTCATGTGAAACAAAAATTCTCGCTTGTTTAAGCGAGAATGTTCATTATTTAAAGAAGACAACATCAGGATTCGGTGTAATATAGAGAAGTTGCTCGTTTTTAAAGACCAGTTGAATGGTGTTGTTTTTATAGGTGTAAATGGTGTAGTTTACTCCGAATTTAGACGCTTGTTTGAGATCAACAGCTCCCATCAAAAAGGCATGAGCTTGTTCCTCTGTGATTTTCCCCTCGTGGTAGAGCCCTTTAATATTTTCTAATTCGGTATTTTCAAAAGATTCGGCAATATAAGCAGGGTCTGTTATTTGTTTCTCTGGATTTCCAAGAATTGTTTGGACAAGAGCGGTGGTATATCCTTCATAATCCGGCGTCTGTGCAAAAATTTTATCGTCATTTCTAGAGTAGGCTACTTTTAAGTTCCCTGTCGCATAAATTTTATCTTTGGGTGCTTCTTGAGCATTTCTAGGGAGTCCTTCGGTTGTGACGATGTCAGAAGTGGTTTCCGTAGTAGTTGAGGGAGAGCTAGAGGAGTTGCTTGAGCTATTTGAACTGGTTGAGCGACTCGGGAGGCTAGAACGACTCGAGCTACTTTTTTTAAAGGTTTTCTTTTTTGAGCTGGTAGTTGTTGGTTCTTTTTTAAAGTTGATCTTAAGATCCGGCACACAGGCTGATAGAAAAAGAAGAGACAGCAAGAGTGTGAAGAAAAGAGGGAGTGTTTGTTTTTTCATCATGTTCCTTTCGATAAGCTGATTGATTTTCTATTCTATCATAAAAAGGGTAAGAAAAAAAGGTCAGGAAGAAATCCTGCCTTTATTTGTTATTATGGATGCCCACCTCCAGGTCCACCGCCTTGAGGTCCGCCACCACCTGGAGCCCCACCGCCTCCAGGCATGGAGTTGACAATTTCCGTTTGTTTTTCACCGTTGATATAGATGTCTCCGCCAGTGTAGGTAGCAGTACCATCAAAGTCGAATCCAGATTGACCCGTTAATTTAATGGTTCCTCCGGTAACAGTGATATTTCCATTCGAATCAATTGGATCGGTATCACCTTGACCAACTTCAACGTTGAGGGTTCCACCATTCATAGTGAAGAAAATTTCATCTTGGTTAGCATTGGCATTGGCAGCATTGACACCGTCATCGGTTGCATAGATGGTGATATCACCACCGTTGATGGTGATCGATTTTCCTTCGAGACCTTCGACAGACTCGCTTACCTTGTAGGTTCCGCTATCGATGACCAGATCACCAGAAGCATGGATTCCATCGTCCCCTGCTGAAATGGTCATGGTATTGTCAGACAGATACATGGTTCCGACCGAAGTATCTTCATCATTATCCACCTTGACTGCATCTTCATCTGCATCGATGGTCATGGTCGTACCGGTGATATTGAGTTCGTCGTTGACGTTGAAGGCATCTCCTACAGCCGTGATCTTATAGGTTCCACCTGTGATATGGAGAGTGTCATTGGCCTTGATCCCGTTGTTCTTCTTGGCATTAATGTTGAGCGTACCCGAACCATTGATGGTGAGGTCGCCTTTAGAGAAGATGACCGCATCAGCATCTTCATCATTGTTTGAACTTGAATCAGACAAGGTATTGGTCGTGCCGTCTGCTAGAGTGAGGTAGACATGCCCTGCTTTCGTAGCAGAAATTGGCGCGTTGGTGTTGGTCATGGTAACGCCTTTCAAGACGATGTGAACATCGTCTGAGTCACCCGCTTCAACCTTGATTTGAACCCCATCGGATTCACCAGAGATGACATAGGTTCCAGCCTTCGAGATGGTCACAGTTGATCCAGAAACGGCTACGCCGTCACCTGATACAGTTGCAGAAGATCCAGATAGTTTTACAGTAGAGGCTTTACTTTCATCATAAGAGCTGTCCTTGTCCTTATCTGTAAAATAGTTGGAATTGTTTGTTTTATTTTTTGAAGTAGAAGTAGCGGTTGTTTGAGCAGTATTGCTTTTTGTAGTTGATTGTGATGACGCCTGGGTACAAGCTGTCAGTAAGGTGAGGGTTGCGGCCCCCGTTAATAAAAATTTCCATTTGTTTGATTTCATAAGCTTTTCCTCTCGTTCAATTGATATGCTCCTAGTCTAAAGTTGCTAGCTGAAAGTTTCCTAAAGTTTTTCTGAAAGGAACCTTAACTTTAGTTTTCTTTAAGTTTGGCTTAATGACCAGTTAAGAAAGTCCCATTAAACTAGAAAGCACGTAAGTCGTATTCATACTGACTGAAGGTTAGAAATAATAGATCCCCCTTAAAGGAGAAGAAACATGAAAAAAACAATTGAGACAAGTTTCAAACGAATCGAAACAAAATATATCGTCGCAAAAGATGACGTGAAGGACTTGATTAAAGACTTAAAAGAATACGTCGTAGAAGATGATTACCCAACCTCAACCATTTCAAACATTTATTTTGATACGGAAAATTTTGATGTCATTCAAGATGCTCTTGCCAAACAACACTGCCGTGAAAAAATTCGGATGCGGACTTATATAGAAAAACCTCAAGCAGACAGCCCAGTGTTTCTAGAGGTGAAGTCAAAAGATGAAGAAGGAATTGGCCATAAATTCCGTCTAGTTGCCACTTCGAAAGCCATTATCAACTTGATGACAGATGGGAAAGTAGATCATCAGATACAAGATCCAGACTTAGTGCAAGAGATTCAGAGATTGCGCAAACGTTATGGTCATCGATTGGAACCGCGGATGTTCATTTACTATGATCGTCTGTCTCTCAAAGAAAAGAAATCCATTCAGGGTTATCCTTATCAAAAGATTCGCGTGACAATCGATCAAAACCTAGTCTTTCGAGATCAGGCTGTTAGCCTTTTTGATGGGAAGAAAGGAGAACCTCTACTAGAGGATGACTTCGTGATCATGGAAATAAAGGCTCCCGGTCAAGAACCTAAATGGCTAAAGGATATTTTAGAGAAGTATGGTTTGGTGAAGCAGAAATTTTCAAAATATAGCTGTGCTTACCATAAATCACAAGGCTTGGATTATGCCCCAAGACCAGTTCAAGAAACGGTAGGTGCAGCCTATGTCTAATCTATTTGATTCTATTTTTAATAATGCCACAGCAACGGTGGATCCCTTGCGCTTACTGCTGGCCCTTTTGGTCAGCCTCTTTCTAGGGATGGCCCTATCTTGGACCTATAAATACCGAACGCTTTACACTCGAGAGTTTGTCATTAGTTTGACCTTGCTTCCTTGTATGATGACCTTAGTGATCTTTTTGGTCAATGGAAGTTTGGGAACCTCGATTGCAGTGGCAGGGACCTTTAGTTTGATCCGTTTTCGTTCGGCTACGAGTGGTTCTCGAGAGTTGATTGCCATTTTCTTAGCTATGATTATAGGACTGGCAGCTGGATCTGGCTATCTTTTATTGGCCATTTTAACAACCCTCTCTTTACTAGGGGTGTGGCTGGTATTGGAGAACAAACAGAGTAAGGCAGACCATCAACGACGCCGCCATTTGACTATTACCGTCTCAAAACAAGATTCTGTTGCAGAACAAATCAGCCAGTTGTTGGACCAAAGTTGTTCAGAAATTGACTTTATTTCTGTCACAACGGCCCAAGCTGGAGAACAACTGACCTTGAACTATGAGGTAAATATGAAATCGAACATCGATGATTTTGGCCTTGCCAATCTATTGATTAGCGAGATTGAAAATTGTGATGTCGCTCTGACAAAGAAAGCGAAGAAAAGAAAGAATCTATAACGGCTATCCTACTTTAGGATAGTTTTTTAGGGTTTTAAGAACTTTTTAAGAAAAAGTGGTATACTGTTTCTAAAAAATTGAAGGAATCCTTTATGAAAAAGACTGCTATTTTTGAAGATGTCGTCTCTATTATGACCCATGATTCATCTACCATCAAGGATCGAAAAGGATGCGATCCAGAGCCTTTTCGAGAAAACATTACAGATGATATGACAGATGATGCCTTTCTCTATCAAGTTAAGACTTACCTAGCTAGTTTTGAGGTGATCGGGCATGTTTCCTTTCGAGATAAAAAGGCCAGTCAAAAAGGGTTTCTTTTGAGAATATATGGACAGAAACTGTATGTTGAGGAAGCTAATGAAGATACGGGTCTTCAAGTAGGAGATCAAATCCTAGCTCTGAATGGAAGTGACTTGGATCAGATAGCTTCTCTCCATAAAGACTATTTTATCAGCAAGACCTCTGAAAGACACTACCGAGAATGGGCAGATTTGGTCTCTCAGTCAACGAGTGTCACCCTGCTTCGAGAAGGGATAGAAAAGACCATTGAAGTAGTACCCAGTCGAGAACCGATCCAAGATCAGATTTTTTGGAAAAGATTAGGCGATGAAATCCTTTATCTTCGTCTGGATAACTTTATGGATGAAGGAGCCATTAGTCGGGTATATCAAGAGTGTTTACCTATGATGACGGAAGTCAAGTTTCTAATCATTGATGTCCGACAGAACGGCGGAGGGACAGACTCTTTATATATCCCTCTATTACATCTAGCCTTAGAGAAGGATCAGGGCTATGATTCGCTTGACTGGGACGATGATGGCATGGAAATTCTCTATACGGAACGCAATGTTGACCTGCGCTTGAAAGACTTTGAGGACTGGATGCAACAGGAAGAAATTAGCCCTGAAACAGTTAAGCTGCTTGAAGATATGAAAGAGAATTTGATCCACCATCGGGGGAAAGGCTATGTAACATATCAGCAAGAAAGCGAGGAATTCTTCCCAGAGGTAAGAGGTGGCCACTATCCTGAACAGATCTTTATCTTATCAGATATTTATTGTCGATCATCTGGTGATAATTTTGTCCAGATGATGAAGCAGTTTAAGAAGGTAACGGTGGTAGGTAGACCAACTCTAGGAATTTTAGACTATTCCAATTGTTGTACTGTTGATTATGGCGAATATCAATTGATGTTTCCTACCTCTCGCTGTCTAAGCTTGGATCAAGGAAAAGGAATGACGGATCAAGGTGTGGAGCCGGATATAGAGGTTCCCTGGAGTCCCGACTATTTTGAAAGAGATGTAGATCTAGACAAGTGTTTGGAGTTGATTCATCAGGGTAATGTGAAATAGAATAGGATTTCAACCAGAAAACTGATTAAAGAAAACTACTTTTGTTAGACGGCTTGAATGATCTGAAATGATAACGTTTTCTAATACGTTCTCACTATGTTTAAAATTGCTTACTTGGTATAAAAAATGGTAAAATAGTGAATAACAATCAAAATGAAGAGTGAAACTTATGAAACATAAAACACTTTATAAATTTATCGGGCAGACGGTCTTGTATTTCGCCATTTTCCTAGCCCTACTTTATTTCTTTAGTTACCTTGGTCAAGGTCAGGGTGGCTTTATCTATAACGAATTTTAGAAAAGGAGATTCCTAGCCGTGTCAAACCAACCAATTACTGATATGATCGAGACAATTGAACGTTATGCGCAACTACAACCAGACTATCCTGTCTACAATGTCCTTGGTGAGGAGCATACCTATGGCCAATTGAAGGCTGATTCAGATAGCTTGGCTGCCCAAATCGACCAAATGGGACTTCCTGAAAAGTCACCTGTAGTGGTCTTTGGTGGACAAGAATATGAAATGTTAGCAACCTTTGTGGCCTTGACAAAATCTGGCCATGCCTATATCCCAATTGATAGCCACTCTGCCTTGGAGCGCGTGTCTGCCATTGTTGAAGTAGCAGAGCCAAGCTTGATTATTGCCATCAATGAATTTCCATTGGAAAACTCAGCTGCTCCAATCATGTCCTTGGAGCAAGTGCGTGAAGCTTATGCGGCTCAGCATGCCTATGACTTGCAACATCCGGTCAAAGGGGATGATAACTACTACATCATCTTTACCTCAGGGACAACTGGGAAACCAAAAGGGGTGCAAATTTCGCACGATAACTTGCTCAGCTTTACCAACTGGATGATTACGGACAAGGAATTTGCAACGCCTGAGCGTCCGCAAATGTTGGCGCAACCGCCCTATTCCTTTGACTTGTCTGTCATGTACTGGGCACCGACCTTGGCTCTTGGAGGAACGCTTTTTGCCCTTCCATCAGCCATTACTCAAGACTTCAAACAACTCTTTGCGACGATCTTTTCTCTTCCGATTGCTATCTGGACTTCAACACCATCTTTCGCAGATATGGCCATGTTGTCTGAAGATTTCAATGCTGAAAAGATGCCAGGGATCACCCATTTCTACTTTGATGGAGAAGAGTTGACCGTTAAAACCGCTCAAAAATTGCGCGAGCGTTTCCCAAATGCGCGTATCATAAATGCTTACGGGCCAACAGAAGCAACTGTAGCTCTTTCGGCTGTAGCCGTAACAGATGAGATGTTAGCTACTTTGAAACGTCTACCAATTGGTTATACCAAAGAAGATTCTCCAACCTTCATCATTGATGAGGCAGGAAACAAATTGCCAAATGGTGAGCAAGGGGAGATCATCGTATCTGGCCCAGCTGTTTCAAAAGGTTATATGAATAATCCAGAGAAAACAGCAGAAGCCTTCTTCGAATTTGAAGGTCTTCCAGCCTACCATACGGGAGATGTCGGAACCATGACGGATGAAGGCCTTCTTCTCTATGGTGGTCGGATGGACTTCCAAATCAAATTTAACGGTTATCGTATCGAGCTAGAGGATGTCTCTCAAAACTTGAACAAATCGAAGTATATTGACTCAGCAGTCGCAGTGCCGCGCTATAATAAAGATCACAAAGTCCAAAATCTCTTGGCCTATGTCATCTTAAAAGAGGGCGTCAAAGAACAATTTGAGCGCGAAATTGATATCACGAAAGCCATTAAGGAAGATTTAGAAAACATCATGATGTCTTATATGATGCCTTCAAAATTCCTCTATCGTGACAGCCTGCCATTAACACCAAACGGGAAAATCGACATCAAAGGGTTGATTAGCGAGGTTAACAACCGATGATCGAGTTTTTGAAACAGCTCCCTCATTTAGAACACTATGGAACACCGATCTATTTTATCTACCTCATTCTAGCTTTTTTGCCGATCTTTGTGGGCCTCTTTTTCAAAAAGAGATTTCCGATCTATGAAGGACTGGTGAGTCTGATCTTTATCATTTTGATGCTGACAGGTTCGAATCTCAAGCAAATTTATGCCCTGCTCTTTTACGTAGTCTGGCAAATCTTGATTGTGTATTCCTACAAGATCTATCGTCAGAAAGCGGACAATAAGTGGATTTTCTATCTTCATTCCTTCTTGTCTGTCTTGCCCCTGATCTTTGTTAAGGTAGAGCCAGCAATCAAGAATGGGCACCAATCCTTGTTTGGATTTTTAGGGATTTCGTATTTAACCTTCCGGGCTGTCGGAATGATCATCGAAATGCGAGATGGTGTCTTGAAAGAATTCACACTCTGGGAATTCTTACGCTTTATGCTCTTTATGCCGACCTTCTCAAGTGGGCCGATTGATCGTTTCAAACGTTTTAATGAGGATTATAAAACCATTCCTGAGCGTGAAGAATTATTGGATATGTTGGAGCAAGCTGTTAAGTATATCATGTATGGCTTCCTTTATAAATTTATCCTAGCTCATATTTTTGGCCACTTATTGTTAGGTCATGTGCAGACCTATGCCTTGTCTCAAGGTGGATTCTTCAATATCGGAACGCTGGGAGTCATGTATGTTTATGGCTTTGACCTCTTCTTTGACTTCGCGGGCTATTCGATGTTTGCTTTAGCAGCTTCAAATCTGATGGGAATTAAAAGTCCCATCAACTTTGATCGTCCCTTTAAATCACGTGACTTAAAGGAATTCTGGAATCGTTGGCATATGAGTTTATCTTTCTGGTTCCGTGATTTTGTCTTTATGCGTCTCGTGATGGTATTGATGCGCAATAAAGTATTCAAGAGCCGGATTACCACCTCAAATGTTGCCTATATTATCAATATGTTGGTCATGGGCTTCTGGCACGGGGTGACCTGGTACTACATCGCTTATGGGCTCTTCCATGGGCTTGGACTGGTTATCAATGATGCTTGGATTCGTAAGAAAAAGACCATCAATAAAGAAAGAAAAGCAAAAGGATTGGATCCTATACCGGACAATCGTTGGACCAAAGCTTTGGGGATCTTTATCACCTTTAACACAGTGATGCTGTCTTTCCTGATTTTCTCAGGATTCTTGGATCAACAATGGTTTCCAAAATTGAAATAAAAGGAGAATAGAAAAATGGATGTAAAATCACAAGTAATTGAAATTATTGACGAATTGTTTATGGAAGATGTCTCAGACATGATGGATGAGGATCTCTTTGATGCGGGTGTCCTTGATAGTATGGGGACAGTCGAATTGATTGTGGAACTGGAAAATCGCTTTGGCATTCGTGTTCCTGTATCTGAATTTGGACGCGATGATTGGAATACTGCTAACAAGATCGTAGAAGGTGTAACGGAGCTTCAGAATGCTTAAGCGTTTGTGGCTGATTTTAGGGCCCGTATTTTGCGCGCTCCTCATGGTAACAGCTTTATTATTCTTTTATCCAATCAATCATAAGCACAACTATACCGAAGAGAAAAAAGCTGCGGTAAGCCTGAATGCAGAAGGATTCAAGAGTCGTACAAAGAAACAAGAAGCACTTTCTGATCCACAGCATCGCTTTGTCCCTTATTTTGGCTCAAGTGAATGGTTACGTTTTGATGTGGTGCATCCAGCGGTTTTAGCTGAAAAATATGACCGCAATTACAGACCCTACTTTTTAGGAGAACGTGGTGCGGCTTCTTTGAACCAGTATTTTGGGATGCAACAGATTTTGCCAGAACTCAAGGACAATACAGCTGTTTATGTAGTTTCTCCGCAATGGTTTACCAAGAAGGGCTATGATTCCTCTGCCTTTCAACAATTCTTTAATAGCGATCAGTTGAATAGCTTTATTGCCAATCACCAACAGGATGCTGCATCCCAGTATGCTGCAAAGCGTCTGTTACAACAGTATCCAAATGTCGCCTTTCAAAGTGTTGTAACGAAAATTTCTCAAGGAAAGAAAATTTCCAGATTTGATCAGTCTTTGAACCAGTTTGTTTCCCACCTTGTCCAACGCGAAGATGCTTTGTTTAGTAATCTTGCAACGCGTACAAACGGGAATTACGATAAGAAGGTCAAAAAACGTCTACAAGATTTACCAGATCAATTCTCATATGAGAAATTGGAAGAAATTGCAACGGCTGAAGCAAAAGTCAAAACCAATAACAACGACCTTGGAATCAGCAATCATTTTTACAATACTCGTTTAAAAATGAAGTTGAAGAAACTAAAAGGTTTCCAAAAAAACGAATCCTATGTTCAATCTCCAGAGTACAATGACTTGCAGTTGGTTCTAGACCAGTTTGCTAAATCTCGGACCAATGTCATCTTTGTCATTCCTCCAGTTAATGCAAAATGGATGAAATACACAGGCTTGAGTCAAGATATGTATGACCAGGCTGTTCAAAAGATTCGTTACCAATTGGAAAGTCAAGGATTCACCAATATTGCAGACTTTTCTAAAGATGGTGATCAGCCCTACTTTATGGAAGATACGATTCATATGGGATGGAATGGTTGGCTAGCCTTTGATAAAGCGGTCAATCCCTTTGTTACAAAGGCTGAAAAAGCACCAACTTACCATCTAAATGATCGCTTCTTCAGCAAAGACTGGGCCCAATATAAAGGGACACCAGACGAATTTAAATAATGCTTGATCAAAGGGGGCAGGATCAAATCCTGGCTCCTTGATTTGTGAGGAAAGTGACGAGAAAGTCATAAATATGCAAGAGAGTTATCCACAGGCTGTGGGAAACTTGCTTGTAAATGGATGAAAACAAGTCCTGATACTGCTGACACTTCCTCTTTTGAGGGGGCAAAAGGTGAAAGTTATCCACATTTTTGTGGATAAGTGATAAAAAACAGTGGATAAGTCAGCTAGTTTGTGAAAAGGAGAATAGTGTGAAAAAAATTTGGTTTTACGCAATCGTTCAGGGAATTGTGATCTTTTTTATTGTGGGTGGCATGACCTTTGTACTTAGGGGAGATTTCTTTTTCCGCTACCTATCCCCTATTTTTGGACTAGCAGCAGCTGTCTTGCGATTTGGGACGGCGACTTTAATGAAGGTGCTAGCACCTACTCTCTACGATGATCCCAAAAAGAAAGAAGAGAGCCACGATAATTAAAGAAGTTGGTGACTTAAAAAGTTGAGCTAAAGGCCACTTTCTGCTGGTCTTTATGGTAAAATAGAAGGAAGAATATTAGTTTGGAGATTAATTAGAAATGAAACGTTCAATGTATGCTGGACGTGTTCGTGAAGAACACATTGGAACTCATATTACTTTGAAAGGATGGGTTAGCCGTCGTCGTGATTTGGGTGGTTTGATCTTTATTGATTTACGAGACCGCGAAGGAATCATGCAATTGGTGATCAATCCAGAAACAGTTAGTGCAGAAGTGATGGCCACAGCTGAAAGCATCCGCAGTGAATATGTTGTAGAAGTGACAGGTCTTGTGGAAGCTCGTGAACAAGCGAATCCGAACTTGCCAACTGGAGCAGTAGAACTTAAGGTAGAGGCTATTACGGTTCTTAATACTGCCAAAACAACGCCATTTGAAATCAAAGACGGAATTGAAGCCAATGATGATACTCGTCTTCGTTACCGCTACTTAGACCTTCGTCGTCCTGAGATGTTGGAAAACCTCAAACTCCGTGCAAAAGTAACTCATTCAATCCGCAATTATTTAGATGAATTAGAGTTTATTGATGTGGAAACACCGTTCCTTTCTAAGTCAACTCCAGAAGGAGCACGTGACTACTTGGTTCCTTCCCGTGTCAACAAAGGCCATTTCTATGCCCTTCCACAAAGTCCTCAGATTACAAAACAATTGTTGATGAATGCTGGATTTGACCGCTATTATCAAATCGTGAAGTGTTTCCGAGATGAGGATTTACGGGGAGACCGTCAACCTGAGTTTACACAGGTCGACTTGGAAACTTCTTTCTTGAGTGATCAAGAAATCCAAGATATCACAGAAGGCTTGATTGCCCGTGTCATGAAAGAAACTAAAGGAATTGAAGTAACACTCCCATTCCCACGGATGAATTATGATGACGCGATGGCCTTGTATGGTTCAGATAAACCAGATACACGTTTTGAAATGTTGCTCCAAGACTTGACAGAACTTGTCAAGGGTGTAGATTTCAAAGTCTTCTCAGAAGCTCCAGCAGTTAAGGCGATTGTCGTTAAAGGTGCAGCAGACCATTACTCTCGTAAAGATGTCGATAAATTGACGGAAGTTGCGAAGCAATACGGTGCAAAAGGTCTTGCTTGGGTGAAATATGCTGAAGGTGCTTTGAACGGTCCTGTTGCGAAGTTCTTGACAGACTTGACAAGTGACTTGACAGCTGCTTTACAGTTAGAAGACAAAGATCTAGTTCTCTTTGTAGCAGATACTCTTGAAGTAGCCAATGCAACGCTTGGTGCTTTGCGTGTTCGTCTTGCGAAAGAGCTTGACTTGATTGACAACAATCAATACAACTTCCTTTGGGTAGTGGATTGGCCAATGTTTGAATGGTCTGAAGAAGAAGGCCGTTATATGTCTGCTCACCATCCATTTACACTCCCACAAGCTGAAACAGAGCATGAATTGGAAGGCGATCTTTCAAAAGTTCGAGCAATTGCCTATGATATCGTCTTAAATGGCTATGAATTAGGTGGAGGAAGCCTACGGATTAATCATAAAGATTTACAAGAACGGATGTTTAAGGCACTTGGATTTACAAAAGAAGCTGCCAATGAACAATTTGGTTTCTTGTTGGAAGCAATGGATTATGGTTTCCCACCACATGGAGGATTGGCAATTGGTTTGGACCGCTTCGTGATGCTTCTTGCAGGTGAAGATAATATTCGGGAAGTCATTGCCTTTCCTAAGAATAACAAGGCGACAGATCCAATGACACAAGCTCCTTCTGTCGTTTCTGAAAAGCAATTGGATGAGTTAAATCTTCAAGTAGAAGTAGCAGAGCAAGAATAGGACAAGAGAGAAAAGGGAAAGTCTAGGAATCAGTTGCTCTAAGATTTTCCTTTTCTTCTAATCGATGGATTGAAAATGAAAAAAACTCGCTTTCATAAGCTATTTCGCTATCATGTGCGGCGACTAGCTTATAACATTAAATTATTGCGCGTGCTGAAGAGCATCTCCCGTGAGAAATACGATGAAAAAGTGTCAGCTTCCTTGCTGTATGGTTTTCTATCAGCGATTGCCGTCAACTTCTTCTTTCAACCAGGACATGTATACTCCAGTGGTGCAACAGGGCTAGCTCAGATTTTATCTGTTCTGAGCCAACGCTTTATTGGCTTTACGATTCCCGTTTCCTTAACCTTTTATGCCATCAATATCCCTTTGATGATTGTGGCTTGGTATCAAATTGGCCATAAATTTACCATCTTTACCTTTATTACGGTTTCGATGAGTTCCCTCTTTATTCAGTTCGTGCCAGTGGTAACTTTGACCAATGACCCGATCATGAATGCCCTATTTGGTGGGGTTGTCATGGGAACAGGGATTGGTTTTGCTCTTCGGAACAACATTTCCAGTGGGGGAACGGATATTGTCAGTTTGACGATTCGAAAACGGACAGGAAAGAATGTCGGCAGTATCTCTTTTTTGGTCAACGGGACCATTATGTTGATTGCTGGTCTGACTTTTGGTTGGAAATATGCTCTTTACTCTATGATTACCATCTTCGTATCGAGTCGAGTAACGGATGCTGTCTTTACCAAGCAAAAACGAATGCAGGCAATGATCGTAACGAGCCAGCCAGATGCCATTATTGAAAAGATTCATAAAAAATTGCATCGTGGAGCGACTATTATCCACAATGCAGAAGGAACCTATAACCACCAGGAAAAAGCGGTTCTGCTGACAGTTATTACGCGTGCAGAGTTTAATGAATTCAAATATATTATGAAAAAAGCTGATCCTCAGGCTTTTATCACCATTTCAGAAAACGTTCATATCATTGGACGCTTTGTGGAAACAGAAGAATAAAAATAAGGTCACCACATTGTGGTGACCTTATTTTGTTGATTCAGTTTCGTGGAGAAGGAGCCAACTATGAGCAGATATAGAAAGTTCCTTTCCTTTAGGAATAGGCGTTTTTAGATTGGCATGAGGATAGGCAAATAACAGCTGACTATCGCTCGGATGTTGATAGGTCTGTTCTTGATCGCCGATATTGACGAGAATCGTTATTTTTTCACGATTTTTTTCAATCGTGTAGATCAAATGATGTTCAGACAACCATTTGACATCACAGTAGTCGCGAATCTCTTGCCCTTTTTTCAAATGAAGGAGTGGCTGTGATTTCCGATAAGCAATCAATTCTTCAAGAAAAGCAATTTCTTCTTGGCATTTTGAAAGGGATGTCCAGTCCAATTGGTTGAGACTATCTGGCAAGTTATAGGTGTTATCTTCGAGCCCTTTTGTGCGGTAATGTTCTTGGCCAGCATGGATAAAAGGCACTCCTTGAGATAATAGTACCAAATGAAGCGCGAGGCGAGAGAGAGCTTTTCGATCTTCTAGACGAATCTCTTCCTTTTCAAGTTGGAAATAATCAAAAACAGTAGCATTGTCGTGGCATTCGACGTACTGAATGGCTTGTTGAGGTTGGGTGAAATGAGCAGGCCCTAGCTTCCCGACATTCGCCGCTAGAATGTTAGCAAAATCATTTGCGGGATGTTGACTCTCACGACGGTGACCGGCTACAAGTGTTCTCTTGATCGTATCCCGGAAGTTATCACTGAAAAAGCCAAAGGCTGGTAATTGTTTAGCGTTATACTGGTGAGCGAGCTGGTCTTCAGAGAGGCCCGTATCCATCTTCCACCCTTCCCCATAGAGATGGATGTTAGGATAGATTTCACGGAGCTCTTCTGCAATCTCTGTCATGGTTTGAATATCTAGGATTCCCATCAAATCAAAGCGAAAACCATCAAAGCCGTAGAGGGAAACCCATTGTTTGAGGGATTGCTTAATATACTGTCTCACCATGGAACGTTCACTTGCCACGTCATTTCCACAGAAGGTTCCATTGGTCCGCTCTCCCTCTGCATTATAGCGGTAGAAATAACTAGGAACGATCTGTTCAAAAGCGTACTCATCTGCCTGGTAGACGTGATTGTAGACTACATCCATGATGACACTCAGATTAGCCTGGTGATAAGTGTCAATGGTGTCTTGGAGCTCTAGGATTCGTGCATAAGGATCGTTAGGATCGCTCGCATAGCTTCCTTCTGGAACATTGTATTGGACAGGATCATAGCCCCAGTTGTAGACTTTCCATTGATCCTCTTCATCGACACTACCGAAATCATAGACAGGAAGTAACTGTACATGGGTAATGCCCAGTTTTTGAAGGTAATCAAATCCAAGGATCTGACCATTGAGTTGAGGCGATTCTGTCAACCCTTTAAACTTACCAGGGTGTTTAAAGCCGGCCTCTTTTTGGACAGAGAAGTCCCGAACGCTCATCTCGTAGATGATTGCTTCTGTCGGGTCTAGTTGACGAGCAGCACGTGTGATAGGACGTGTGATCTTCTTGCGGTCGATGACCAAGCTATCTCCAGAGTTTGCTAAAGAGGATAGAGCATAGGGATCGTGGATCCGACGTTCTAGGCCATTGACACGGAACTCATAGTGGTAGGCAGCTCCTTCCCAGTCCCCTTTAAGCAAAAGTTCCCAGACTCCATTTTCTGTACGATGCATTGGATAGACCTGATCTTCGATATGAAGGGTCACGTCTTGCGAAATGGGTGCCCAGAATTTAAATTGCGTCTGATTTGGTGTGTAAAAACTTCCTAAATCCTCTCCAGTATAGGTGAAGGTTTGATCGAAAATGGGTTTGCGAACGATGTTTCGATAGTGGAGTATAGAAGAATTTCCAGTAGCATCGTAGATGGTGTACTCTTCTCCGAGTTCAAGTGGAATAGGGCTTAAGAAATAGTCTCCTGTGTCAGTCGCTGCACTTGACGTTTTGACAGGGATTAAGGCAAGATGACCTTGGTTCGTTTCCAAATAAAAAGGAAGGATATGCTCCTCTCCTTTTTGGATAAGAATCAGGTCTTGGTCATCTAAATAAGCAGTAAATGTAGACATAAAGACTCCTAAAGTTTCGTAATGGTATGGTCAATCAATTGACGGTAGCAAACGGTTTTTCCTTCTTTGTGATCCTTGATAATTTGTAGAATCGTTCGAACAGATTCGCGTCCGAGTTCAACCGCATTAATGTCAATATAGGCTTCAATATCGAGTCGTGGCTTGATCGAATCAAAGGAAATAATCGGGATTGTCAGCTGGTGTTCTAATAGGTATTGGCGCACCCCTTCAGCAACGAGAATATCGGTCGTCATAATCGCATCTAGTTCTGTTAATGGTAGACTCTCCATCATTTGATAAGAATTATCTTCTAACATAAACCCAAATGAAAAATGAACGAGTTTTTCATCGAGAGGAATCCCTGCTTTTTGGAGGGCTTCTTTATAACCTTGGTAGCGGTCTTGAGACACAAACAGCTCTTTGTTTCCCCCGATAAAAGCAATTTTTCGATAGTTTTGTTGAATGAAATAATCCGTCGCATCAAATGCAGCCTTAATATTATCATTATCCACTAGCGATACAAAAGGAGAAGCTGCCTTTCCAAGGATGAGGAAGGGGAACTTGTCTTTGATCGCAAAGTCAACGAGGGGGTCATTCGGGTTGGAATAAAGGAAAATCAAACCATCTACACGATTTCCGTAGATGAGTTGTTTGAGGTTGTTGAGCCGACGTTCTTCATTTTGCCCCGTACAGATTTGGATGGCATAATCATTGTCTGAAGCGATCTGGGTAATCCCTCTTAAAACAGTTGGGAAGAAAGGATTCTGGTAGAAGACGTCACTGTCGATTGGTAGGACCAAAGCAATGACTTGACTAGATTGGCTGACAAGGCTGCGAGCATTAAGATTGGGATGGTAATCCAATTCGACCATGGCCTCACGGACACGTTTTTTTGTTTCATCACTAATCGTGGATTTGTTTTGGATGACGCGCGTGACAGTTGAAGGCGCGACGCCAGCGAGTTTTGCTACATCTTTGATGGTAACACGCATGAGAAAACCTCCTAGCGGTGATAGTCTGGATCACGGAAGTGGGTCTTATAAAATACCATAGCAAGATAGAGTACAAATAAGACATTTTGGATCATGATTGTCGTAGTAAATACTTGATGGAATAGTAAACTGATGAGGACACTCAATAAAATAGGGAGTCCCAAGCAATTCAGAATACAATTGAAACATTCCTTGAAAGTTTGTAGTGAAAAAAGTCGAGATTTTCGTGTCAAGTAGAGGAAGAAAGATGCCCCTACGATGAGTATCAAATAATTAACTGTTGATAAGAAGCCGGAGAAAATGACGAGAAAGAGACTGACGGGGAGTCGATTCTCACGGAACCAATCGCTAGAAATAGCTTGAGTGAAGCTTTTTTTATCCCGAAGGCTCTCTTGATTGATAGCCTGGTATGAGACGGTAGCGAGTTCTTTATTTTCTTTTGAGATGATCAACTGTTTTCGATCAAAATGGAGTGTTAACTCCTTGCCCTCACTCGCCTTTGCTTCTTGGCCTAAGACAACCTGTCCTTTTGAAGTCTTGTGTACAGGGTTAGTTCCTGTATAGGTGAGCTCTTGGTCTTTGATCACAACGTGTTCTTGGATATCTTTCATGACGTCATTTGATAAGGGGTCAAACACATCACTAACAAAAGTTGTTAAAGGATAGGTTTTGAGTTGAGCATTTTGAAGAGCCACTGGTAATAGTGTGACAGAAATCAGAAAGAAAGAAGTAAAAATCATTTGGAACCAGCTCAGCTTTTTGCGGTTTGCAAAAGAAGAGCGGAAATTGAAGATACTTGCGAAATAATTAAAAGGATAGGGCATGCAATGACCTTTCTAAACATAAGAGAATCAGAGATGCAAAGAGAAATCTCTTTGATTGATTTTATTCTTAACGAAGGGTAGTAAAGCATTACCCATACTACCCTTAACTTAAAAATAAAATGTGTTTGAAATAAGGATCTATTTTATCCTTTATCCCCACCAGCTGTCAAGCCTGAAACAAAGTTCTTTTGTAGGAAGAAGAATAGGATACAGATTGGAACCGCGATCAAAATAGCACCGGCTGCAAAGAAGGCGATCTTTTGATCTTTTTGGTCGCTGATAAAGGTTTGAAGACCAACGGCTACCGTATAGTTTACTTCATCACGAAGCAAGAATTTAGACAAGATATAGTCTCCGAAAGGACCCATGAAAGCCCAAAGTGCTTGAACGGCAATCATTGGACGAACCAGGGGAAGAACGATTTGCCAAAAGCGGCGGAAGTGCCCTGCACCATCCAATTTAGCAGACTCATCAAGTGAGATTGGAACGGTATCGAAGTATCCTTTCATCAACCAAGCATTCATTGGGATACCTCCACCAACATAAAGGAAGATCAAGAACCAAGGTTGGTTCAAGGCATTCAGCATCAAAGCCATAACGAAGAAGGCTGTGAGGGCTGCCATGGTTGGGACCATTTGAATGATCAAGAAGAAGACCAAACTTTGTTTACGCGCCAAGAAATTGTAACGGCTGTATGCGTAACCTGCGAAGGTAACGATACTGGTTTGCACAATCATGGTGATAATGGCGATAACCAAGGTGTTCATATACCAAGTGCCATAAGGTGTTTCAGAGAAAAGTTTTGAGAAGTTATCAAAATTAAGATTGCCACTAAAATCAAGTGTAAAGGCACTGACATTCCCCGATTTGAAGGCTGATAAAACCGTAATCAACAATGGATAAATGATAACGATTGAAAGAACCACCATGTACAGGTAAGTCAAGAAATGATTGAGGCGGCGTTTAAATTGAACCGAATTTTTCATTTTATACATCCTCCATATCAAATGCGTGTAGTTTCTTGAAGGCAATCATAGAGATTGAGATCACGATCACAGAGATAATCAAGGTTACCGCTGCAGCCATTGAATATTGAGGAGAGGTATTGGTTGTCAACTTATAGATCCAAGAAATCAAGATATCTGTAGATCCAGCGTTTCCTCCGACAGAACCAGGTCCCCCATCGTTAAACAAGTAAATGATGGAGAAGTTGTTGAAGTTGAAGGTATATTGACTAATCAAAGTTGGAGCTGCAACCGCCATAATCATTGGGAAAGTGATGTTGCGGAATTTTTGCCAACCATTGGCACCATCAATATAAGCAGCTTCGTAAAGATCGTTTGGAATCGATTGAAGAATCCCCAAAGTCAAGACGTAGATATAAGGGAAACCAAGCCACCCTTGCATCATAATCAAAGCGATTTTTGTCCAAGTAGGATCTGTCTTCCAAGGAATCAAGACGCCATCTAAGAATGGGAAGATCTTCGCAAACAATGGGAGAACTTGGGCGTTGATGGCACCGACACTATCGTTAAACATATTTGAGAATGTGAGGATAGTGATGAAGGCAGGGACAGCCCAAGGAAGCAAGAAGATAACCCCAAAGATTCGTTTTCCTTTTACGAATGGTTGGTTTGCCACGATGGCTGTCAAAATACCGAGTACAATTTGAAGGGTTGATGCTGCGAGAGCCCAAATCAAGGTCCAGCCAAGAACAGATGTAAAGGCTGAACGGAAGGTACTCAAGGTCCACATGTTAGTGAAGTTTTGGAATCCGATCCAATCCAACAAGGTTGTTGGTGCGGTATGTTTGAAGTCGTAGTTGGTAAAGGCGATCATCAAGGTAACCAAAACTGGGAAGATAATCGCAAAGGTCATAGCGATATAAGAAGGGATAATCAAAAGATAAGGGAATCCATTTTCATAGATCGCATGAACCATTTCTTTTCCAGTTTTTGGAACGGCAATACCATTGTTAATGCGTTTAGCAACTGTTCCTGCATCCTTAATATTTAAGGCATAAAATAGGAAGTAAACAATGGTAATGATCAAGTGGAAGGCGCCACGAATCAAGATAAAGAGGGAATTATCTTGTCCACGGACTGTTCCAAGTGTAACCAATTTCGCTAATTCTCCAGCTCCGATTCCAATGAAGTAAACGAGAAAGAGAACGGTTACGGCAAGAAAAATATAGCCTTTGGTTTTTTGTTTGTTATAAATTTGCCCAAGACCCGGGATCAAAGAGAGCCACATAGCCTTTTTAGGATTTTGTTCTGTAGTCATTCAAATCTCCTTATAATGTCCTTGCCAGAGAGCAAGAAGACAAGTTTGACAGTGATCTAGTAGAGGGTTCATAATTGAACATAAGAGGTTGGGACTTTGTCTCCAACCTCTTACTCAAACCTAAAAACTGTCTTATTTGCTACCGAATTTTTGTTCGATGGTTTCTTTAATCAATTTCACTGCATCGTCAGCAGCATCTTTTGCAGATTTTTTACCACTTACAGCATCGAAAAGCATAGTAGCAGCTGGATCCCAAACAGCACTCATTTCAGAGATGTTTGGCATTGGCTTAGCGTTCTTGAACTGATCAACAACGGCAGTTGTCAATTCATCGTTTTTACTAACCGCATATTTACGAGCTTCTGTGTTGGCAGGAACTTCATTTGTCTTGTCAAACAAAGCTTTTTGTTGGTCAGTGCTTGTCAAGAAGTCAATGAATTTTTGAGCGCCATCAAGGTTTTTCGCACCTGCAGGGATAACCCAAGCTTTACCACCACCAAAGGCAGAATATTGTTTTCCGTTTGGAAGAGTTGGAATAGTTGCAACACCGTAGTTTACTTTAGCTTCTTTCAATGAAGCAGCTTTCCAAGGGCCATCGATGATAGCAGCTGTTTTACCTTCTTGGAATTGTGTTTGGATGAAGTTAGCAGCACCTTTTGTATCTTGCAAACCTTTAGGCCATTTAGCATACCAAGTTTTCGCATATTCGATACCGTCGATAGAACCTTGGTTGTTCAAACCAATATCTTTAGGATCTGTACCATCTTTACCAAATACATAACCACCATTACCTGAAAGCAAACCGTAAGTGTAGTAGAAGTTTGTCCAGTCAGCTAAGAAGGCAGTTGTTTTACCAGGTTCGCTAGCAAAATCGTACTTGCTGTCTTTTGCAAGATTTTCAAGGTCAGCAAATGTTTTTGGAGCTTCGCTTACAAGATTTTTGTTATAGTAGAGAACCAAAGTTTCGATGACGGCGGGTGCACCGTAAACTTTACCACCGTTTGTGACAAGTGCCTCAGTTGTTTTATCGGTGTGGCTATCTTTGTTCAATGTCACTTCAGCCAATTGACCATCGTTACCGAGACCACCTACACGGTCGTATGGTGCCATCATAACGTCTGGAGCTTTTTTAGATTGGTTATCAAGAGAAAGGTTATCCAATCCACCAAGGGCATCACCAGTTTTGATTTTAACTTTTACGCCACTTTCTTTTTCAAAAGCTTTTGCAGCTTCTTCAACATAAGATTTGTAGCCTTTGTCTACATAGACGTTGATTTCTTTACTTGCCTCAGAAGAACCTGATGAGCTATTGCTACAAGCAGCAAGTAAGAAGCCGGCAAAACCAACTGTACCAAGTACAGCAGCACTACGTAAAATTGTACGTTTCATGATTTATTCCTCCTAAAGAATAAAAAAAGATAATAATTAGAAACCGTTTTAGACAAACGTTTTCCTAAAACGTCTTAAGTATATCACAAGGCGAAAACGTTTGCAAGTAGTTTTAAACAATTTTTTTAAAAATATTTTAATTCCGAACTTTCTTCTATAAAGTACATCAAATTTGTTGACATTAGCCAAAGGAAAGAATACACTAAGGGGGTGAGGACATTCTGAAAAAAGTTAAAAAAGTTTTTAAGAAATCCCTTGCAGAAAATAGGGAAAAAGTTTATAATAACATGGTACGCAAACGTTTTCGCAAAAATTGCGTAAACTGAGTTGCGCCTGTTCGATTTTTAACAAAGAGTAGAGCCGCTTGAGAGCTGGATACGACTCTGCAACGATACCCATACCGTGCACCGAATCGCAGGTTTCAAAGAAATAAAAAGAGGTGGTAACCCATGAAAAAACGTCAAAGTGGTGTTTTGATGCACATTTCTTCCCTTCCTGGACAATACGGGATTGGATCATTCGGTCAATCAGCATATGATTTTGTTGATTTCCTCGTTCGGACCAAGCAACGTTACTGGCAAATCTTGCCGCTTGGTACAACTAGTTATGGAGATTCTCCATACCAATCTTTCTCAGCTTTTGCTGGGAACACTCATTTTATTGATTTCGATCTTTTGATTGAACGAGGTTTGTTGACAGAAGCAGATCTTAAAGGAGTGGACTTTGGTCAAGATCCTACTCAAGTGGATTATGCAAAGGTTTTCGAACAACGTCGTCCGCTACTTGAAAAAGCCGTTGCGAATTTCTTGAAATCAGGTGATCAAAAAGAATTCCAAGCCTTTTGCGAAGCCAATGCTTCTTGGTTGGAACTATTTGCAGAATACATGGCTATCAAAGAACACTTTGATTTAAAAGCCTGGACAGAATGGCCAGATGCAGCTATTCGTGCACGTGAACCAAAAGCTTTGGCTCAATACCGTGAAGAATTGGCGGATCAATTGACTTACCATCGTGTGACTCAATTCTTCTTCTTCCAACAATGGTTGGCCTTGAAAGCTTATGCCAATGACCATCACATTGAAATCGTCGGAGATATGCCAATCTATGTAGCGGAAGATTCAAGTGACATGTGGGCGAACCCTCATCTCTTCAAAACAGATAAAAATGGGAAAGCGACTTGCATCGCAGGATGCCCGCCAGATGAATTCTCAGCAACTGGTCAACTTTGGGGGAACCCAATCTATGACTGGGAAGCAATGGACAAAGATGGCTACCAATGGTGGATTGAACGCTTGCGTGAAAGCTTCAAGATCTACGACATCGTGCGGATCGACCACTTCCGTGGTTTTGAGTCTTACTGGGAAATCCCTGCTGGATCAGATACAGCAGCACCAGGTAAATGGGTCAAAGGTCCTGGCTACAAACTCTTTGCAGCCGTGAAGGAAGAGCTCGGTGATTTGAACATCATCGCTGAGGACCTTGGCTTCATGACAGACGAAGTCATCGAACTTCGTGAACGCACTGGCTTCCCAGGAATGAAGATTCTTCAATTTGCCTTCAATCCTGACGATGAAAGTATCGATAGCCCTCACTTGGCACCAAACAACTCTGTGATGTACACTGGAACACATGATAACAACACAGTTCTTGGATGGTACCGCAATGAAATCGACGATCCAACTCGTGAGTACCTTGCTCGTTATACCAACCGGAAAGAGTACGAATCTGTCCCACATGCTATGCTTCGCACAGTCTTTGCTTCCGTCAGCTTCATGGCGATTGCTACGATGCAAGACTTGCTTGAGTTAGAAGGCTCAGCTCGGATGAACTTCCCATCTACTCTCGGTGGCAACTGGTCATGGCGAATGACAGCGGATCAATTGACTCCAGCTGTCGAGCAAGAATTGCTTGATTTCACAACGATCTATCGTCGTGAAAACAAAGACTTGAAAAAAGAAGTTAAGAAAACAGAAAAATAATCTTTCCCCCCTATTAAAATTGTTGAAACAAAGGAGACTCTCAACATGGAATCATTACAAAAATATGTGATTGATCATCATAAAAAAACAATTGCTGAATGTTCAAATGAAGAATTGTACATTGCCTTGCTAAATTACACGAAGCAAGCAAGCGCTCAAAAGAAAATCAATACTGGTAAGAAAAAAGTTTACTACATCTCAGCTGAGTTCTTGATCGGTAAACTCTTGTCTAACAACTTGATCAACTTGGGTCTTTACGACGATGTCAAACAAGAATTGTCAGATGCTGGTAAAGACTTGATCGAAGTAGAAGAAGTGGAATTGGAACCATCACTTGGTAACGGTGGTTTGGGACGTTTGGCAGCCTGCTTTATCGACTCTATCTCAAGCCTTGGTTTGACAGGGGATGGGGTTGGTTTGAACTACCACTTTGGTCTGTTCCAACAAGTATTTAAAAACAACCAACAAGAAACCATTCCAAATGCTTGGTTGACTGACCAAAGCTGGCTTGTTCGTTCAAGCCGTAGCTACAAAGTGCCATTTGCACACTTCACATTGACTTCTACCCTTTATGATATCGATGTTCCTGGTTACAAGATCGATACCAAGAACCGCTTGCGTTTGTTCGACTTGGATTCAGTCGATTCATCTATTATTGAAGATGGTATTAACTTTGACAAGACAGATATCGCTCGCAACTTGACGCTCTTCTTGTATCCGGATGATAGTAACCGTCAAGGGGAATTGCTCCGTATCTTCCAACAATACTTCATGGTATCAAATGGTGCACAATTGATCATCGACGAAGCTATCGAAAAAGGAAGCAACTTGCATGACCTTGCTGACTATGCTGTTGTACAAATCAACGATACTCACCCATCAATGGTCATCCCTGAATTGATCCGTCTTTTGACAGAACGTGGTATTGGAATGGATGAAGCTATCTCTAT
Organism: Streptococcus sp. 27098_8_186; assembly: GCF_041432055.1. Classification (NCBI taxonomy): domain Bacteria; kingdom Bacillati; phylum Bacillota; class Bacilli; order Lactobacillales; family Streptococcaceae; genus Streptococcus; species Streptococcus sp. 27098_8_186. The sequence goes on along the minus strand of NZ_JAPVYV010000008.1, from coordinate 20,936 downwards.
CGTTCGTAGCATGACGGCTTACACTAACCACACAATCCTTGCGGAAGCCCTTGAAAAATGGCCACTTGATTTCTTGCAAGAAGTGGTTCCTCACTTGGTTCCAATCATTGAAGAATTGGACCGCCGTGTTCGCGCTGAATACAAAGATCCAGCTGTTCAAATCATCGATGAGAATGATCGCGTACACATGGCACACATGGATATCCACTATGGATTTAGCGTAAACGGGGTAGCAGCACTTCACACAGAAATCTTGAAGAATTCTGAGTTGAAAGCCTTCTACGACATTTACCCTGAAAAATTCAACAACAAAACAAACGGTATCACATTCCGTCGTTGGCTCATGCATGCTAACCCAACCTTGTCACACTACTTGGATGAGATTCTCGGACGTGACTGGCACCATGACGCATCTAAATTGGAAGACCTTCTTTCTTATGAAGATAAAGATGCAGTCAAAGCAAAATTGGAAAACATCAAGTCTCACAACAAACGGAAATTGGCTCGTTTCTTGAAAGACCATCAAGGTGTGGAAATCAATCCAAATTCTATCTTTGATACCCAAATCAAACGTCTTCACGAATACAAACGTCAACAAATGAACGCTTTGTATGTGATCCACAAATACTTGGACATCAAAGCTGGAAATATCCCTGCTCGTCCAATCACTGTTCTCTTTGGTGGTAAAGCAGCTCCTGCCTACACCATTGCACAAGATATCATCCACTTGATCCTTTGCTTGTCAGAAGTAATTGCAAACGATCCAGCGGTAGCTCCACACTTGCAAGTTGTTATGGTAGAAAACTACAACGTAACTGCTGCAAGCTACTTGATCCCAGCTAGCGATATTTCTGAGCAAATCTCTCTTGCTTCGAAAGAAGCTTCAGGTACTGGTAACATGAAATTCATGTTGAATGGTGCATTGACACTTGGTACGATGGATGGAGCCAACGTGGAAATCGCTGAATTGGTTGGACGTGACAACATCTACATCTTCGGTGAAGATTCAGAAACGGTTATCGATCTTTATGCCAAATCAGCATACAAATCAGCAGACTTCTATGAACGTGAAGCTATCAAACCATTGGTAGACTTCATCGTCAGCGATGCCGTTCTTGCAGTTGGGAACAAAGAGCGTTTGACTCGTCTTCACAATGAATTGATCAACAAAGACTGGTTCATGACTCTTCTTGACTTGGAAGACTATATTGTCACCAAAGAACGCATGTTGGCTGACTACGAAGACCGTGATGCATGGTTGGATCAAGTCATCGTTAACATTGCGAAAGCAGGATTCTTCTCATCTGACCGTACGATCGCTCAGTATAACGAAGATATTTGGCACTTAAACTAATCACTATTTGTTAGACCAAGGTTCTTAAGACCCTGGTCTTTTTCATCTTTTGCACACATTATTTTCCAAATGAATTTCATTTGAACGTATCAGTGATCAGGCAAGTGCTTCCACGGTTTTGAGGCGCTTGCCTTTCTATCTGTATCGCGATATAATAGGTTGTAAGAAATGAAAAGGAGTTTGTATGAAAAAGAAACCTATCTATCTTTACATCCTGTTATTTTTCTCTACGGTTGGAACCCTAACATCAGCTGTCTCAACCTTTGGAGCTTCAAAGAGCTTTGAATTGACAGAGAATTTCGCAAACCAACTTGGTTTAACAACGGCTCAAGACAAGGCTGACTACGTGGCGTATTATGAGAAATCAGCCCAACTCAATCAGTCTCCACTAGCCTTTTTATTTGTTTCCCTAATTCTGATTGCCTTACTGGCAACTTTCTATTTTCTCTTTATGAAGCAGGATCTGTTAACAGCCCATTATACTTATATGGGGCAGATTTTGTTAAGTCAAGCCTTCTCTTGCTATAATTATTTTGCAGGGCGTCCGCTATTGGCTAGTTTTTCAAGCCCAGCACTTCGTCAACGATATCTGGCATCTTCATTGTTCGCTTTGTTGCTCTTGACTGCATTGACTCTTCTCTTCCTTGGAATTGTTTTGTATAAAACCTTGCGTTTGAGAAAAGCTCAAGCTACGGCGTAATAGATCAGTTTGAATAGAGCTCTCTTAGAGGATAAGAGAGCTTCTTGATTGGAGAAAAAGATGAAAGTATCCTTTGTTTATATTAGTCTGAGTGGGAATACAGAGAGTTTTGTCCGCCGCTTAAGTGACTATTTGCTGGAAGCCCATCCCGGACTTGAAATTGAGAAAGTTCATGTGAAAGACCTGGTCAAAGAGGGCCAACCCTTCTTTGAAATGACCAATCCTTTTATCACTTTTTTGCCAACCTATTTGGAAGGTGGAAATGGTGTTGACAATGGCGATGTGGAAATTTTGACGACAGATGTTGCGGCTTTTATTGCTTATGGAGACAACGCCAGTAAGTGCTTAGGAGTGGTTGGATCAGGCAATCGGAATTTTAACAATCAATATTGTTTAACCGCTAAGCAATACAGTCAACGCTTTGGTTTCCCCATGTTAGCCGATTTTGAAATGCGGGGGATGTTGGGAGATATAAAAAAAGTAGCTGCCATTGTAGAAGATTTGTACCATCTTTAAAACAAAGAGAGGCTGGGACAAAAGTCCTAGCCTCTTAATTGTTTTTGGATTGTCGAGCAAGACGCAGTGGTTGAGTGGGCTCTACTACGCTGATTTCATCAGCTTTTACAGCCCTACTCAACTGTGCGGAGGTGGGACGACGAAATCGAATTCTAACGAATTACCGATTTCTGTCCCACTCTCTCTTTTACGCTTTATTTTAATTTTTCTGTGATTTCTTTAGCAAGTAAGAGCCCTAATCGATAGTCTTTATTGATGGTATGGATGACATCGTTGATATTGTCGGTCTCTTGGATTTTTTCCTTGATGCTATCTTTGAAAGCTTGATCTTTCAAGAGTTGTTCTTGTAAGAGCCGTTGTAGTTTTTCTCTTTCGTACTTGTTAAATAAAAAGAGGACCACTAAACTGATGAGGATTAAGATGTAAACGGTTTGATTCATAGATTTCTCCTGTATATAAAGGATCTGAAAATGTAGAGAATGAAGGGCATTGGACACGAGAAAAGGAGTGAGAAAGAACTAAATTGAATTGCATTTAGTTTCTCCTCTCACTCCCATAAGAGATGTTCTACTTATCAATCATTAGATAAGAAATTACATTTTCTCAGGTGCATCGACACCAAGTAAGCGAAGGGCTTCTTTTAAGACGACTGCTGTTGAGTAGCTGAGAGCAAGACGGCTTTCGCGTTCTGGGCTTTCATCTAAGATACGAGTGTGTGCATAGTATTTGTTGAAGGCTTGGGCCAAGTTGATGGCATATTTTGCGATCAAAGATGGATCATAATTTTCAGCAGCACGTTTGACAACACGAGAGAAGTCTTGGAGAAGCTTGATGATTTCCCAGCTTTCAGGATCGTTCAAGCTGTACGTAGCATCTGTTGATGGTGTAAAGTTGGCTTTGCGAAGAATAGATTGGATACGAGCGTAAGCGTATTGGACATAAGGTCCAGTTTCTCCTTCGAAGGATACCATGGCTTCGAGGTCGAAGTCATAACCGTTGCGACGGTCTGTCTTCAAGTCGTAGAATTTAACCGCACCAACACCGACTGCATGTGCCACTTCTTCCTTGTTTTCAAGGTCAGGATTCTTTTCTTCGATCTGAGCTTTGGCACGAGAGATGGCTTCTTGAAGAGTTGGTTCGAGAAGGATGATATTTCCTTTACGAGTTGACAATTTTTGGCGGTTTTTTGTCACCAAACCAAAGTCAACGTGAACCATATCGTCGCTCCAGTCAAATCCCATTTTCTTCAAAACAGCTTTCAACTGACGGAAGTGGTTAGATTGTTCTTGACCTACAGCATAAATGTTTTTCACAAAGTTGTAAGTCCGTGCACGGTAGATAGCGGTTGCGATATCGCGAGTGATATAAAGAGTAGCACCGTCTGATTTTTTGATCATAGCTGGTGGAAGGTTCACATCATCCAACTCAACGATGCTAGCACCCTTAGACTCTTTCAACAAGCCTTTTTCTTCAAGGATTTGAACCCCTTCATCCATCTTGTCGTTGTAGAAAGCTTCCCCGTTTAAGCTATCAAACTCAACACCGAGGAGTTTGTAGATACGGTTGAATTCCACCAAGCTTTCGTCACGGAACCATTGCCACAATTCTGTTGCTTCTGGATCCCCATCTTCCAATTTTTTGAACCATTTACGTCCTTCTTCATCAAGCTCAGGATCGTTTTCAATTTCAGCGTTGATTCGAACATAAAGTTTTAGCAATTCATCGATTGGGTTGGCTTCGACAGCTTCCTTGCTACCCCATTTTTTGTAGGCCACCATCAAGAGACCGAACTGTTTACCCCAGTCCCCCAAGTGGTTGATTTTAATCGTGTTGTAGCCCATTTTGCGGAAGATGTTTGAAAGAGCATCCCCGATAACGGTTGAGCGCAAATGACCAACTGAGAATGGTTTTGCGATGTTTGGACTTGAAAGGTCGATGGTGATGTTTTGACCATGTCCTTCGTCTTGTTGACCGTAGTCTGCACCTGCTTCAATGACAGATTTGATTACTTGATCAGAGATCTTAGATTTGTCTAAGAAGAAGTTCACATAAGGTCCAGTTGCAACGACTTTTTCGAAGGCGCTTTGGTCGATCTTTTCAGCAATATCTGCAGCGATTGCTTGAGGAGCCTTGCGTTCCACTTTTGCAAGTGAGAAGGCTGGAAAAGCAATGTCACCAAGATCAGATGATTTTGGTTGTTCAAGCAAGTTTAAAATAGCATCTTGGTCAAGAGAGTCAATCACTTTGGCCAATTCACTAGCAATGAGTTCTTTATTGTTCATATTAGCTCCTTAGTCCTTTTAACTATTATTTTAACACAATTCTGAGCGAATTTTCAATTTTTTTGGTATAATTTAAAGTATATTTATTCAAAAGTGGAGGTCCAATGAAAAAGACAGAACGTCACCTTTTGATTCAACAAATGATTCGAAATGAAAAATTGTCGACTCAAAAAGAGATTCAGGATCGATTAGAAGCAAAAGGAATTGCTGTAACGCAAACAACTCTGTCACGAGATTTGCGCGATCTGGGTCTAGTCAAGGTGAAACGAAAAGACCAGTTGTATTATATTTTGCCCAATGAGCCTGAGGTGGCAGAGATTTATATTATGTTGTCCAGCCATGCCAAGTCGGTCTCACGTGCAGAATTCACCTTGGTCTTGCGGACAGAGCTAGGAGAAGCAGCTCTCTTGGCCAATGGTGTAGATGAAATGGCAGATGAGCGTATTTTGGGAACAGTAGCAGGGGCCAATACCCTCTTGATTGTTTGTCGAGACCAAGATGCAGCCATTGAAATTCAAAATGAAATTTTAGGGATGATGCAGTAGTCAAGCCCCGTTGGAGAGAAAGAGAGATGTCAAAAGGAGGAAGATAGTGAGCTATCTACTCCTGTTTTCATCTATGGAGCTTGTGTCAGAAAATGATGCAACAGTAAGGAATAAAGAAGTATGGCAGTAGAGAAAATATCCCCTGGAATGCAGCAGTATCTAGATATCAAAAAAGACTATCCGGACGCCTTTTTGCTGTTTCGAATGGGAGATTTTTACGAATTATTTTATGAAGATGCAGTGAATGCAGCTCAAATTTTAGAGATTTCCTTAACCTCACGGAATAAAAATGCAGAGAATCCGATCCCCATGGCGGGTGTTCCCTACCACTCGGCCCAGCAGTATATTGATGTTCTCATTGAACAGGGGTATAAGGTCGCGATTGCAGAACAAATGGAAGACCCCAAAGAAGCCAAAGGGGTCGTTAAGCGTGAAGTCGTACAGGTGATTACGCCGGGGACAGTGGTGGATTCGACCAAGCCAGATAGTGAGAATAACTTCCTAGTTGCTTTGGATCGGTCAGGAACTGATTATGGACTAGCCTATATGGATCTGGTGACAGGGGAGTTTCAGGTGACGACCCTCAATGACTTTAGCATGGTTTGTGGAGAAATCCGCAATTTACGTGCGCGTGAGGTGGTCCTGGGTTATGAGTTGCCAGAACAGGAAGAGCGTGTTTTTGTTAGCCAGATGAATCTCTTGCTGTCACATGTAGAGACGGCGCTTGATGATGTTCAACTCTTAGGGGATCAGTTGAGTGAGCTCGAAAAGAAAACAGCTGGGAAACTTCTCCAGTATGTCCACCAGACACAAATGCGGGAATTGAGCCACCTCAAAAAAGCCCATCATTATGAGATTTGCGATTTCTTGCAGATGGACTTTGCGACCAAGGCTAGTCTTGATTTGACAGAGAATGCGCGAACTGGGAAGAAACATGGTAGCTTGTATTGGTATTTGGATGAAACCAAGACGGCCATGGGAGGTCGTTTGTTGCGATCCTGGATTCAGAAACCCTTAGTCGATTTGAAACGGATTCGAGAGCGCCAGGACATCATTCAGGTCTTTATGGATCATTTCTTTGAACGGAGCGATTTGACCGACAGTCTCAAAGGGGTCTATGACATTGAACGCTTAGCGAGTCGGGTTTCCTTTGGTAAGATCAACCCTAAGGATCTCTTGCAGCTAGGAGATACTCTGGGGCATGTGCCGACGATCAAGTCGATTCTACTGGGGATTGGTGATCCGGTCTTAGATGTCTTGATTGCACGCTTGGATGAACTTCCCGAGTTGCACCGCTTGATTACCTCAGCTATTGCTCCGGAAGCGTCTGCTTTTATTACAGAGGGAAATATTATCCGTACTGGTTTTGACGAGCAATTGGACCAGTATCGTGTCGTTCTTCGGGATGGTACGGGTTGGATTGCTGAGATTGAAGCCAAGGAGCGCGAAGCCAGCGGCATTACAGGTCTAAAAATTGATTACAACAAGAAGGATGGTTACTATTTCCATGTCACCAATTCACAATTGAGCCACGTTCCAGCTCATTTTTTCCGCAAGGCGACCTTGAAAAATTCAGAACGCTTTGGTACGGAGGAATTGGCACGCATTGAAGGAGATATGCTAGAGGCGCGTGAGAAGTCTGCTAATCTGGAATATACGATTTTTATGCGGATTCGTGAAGAAGTTGGTAAGTATATCCAACGTCTGCAACAGTTAGCTCAGGCGATTGCGACGGTTGATGTTTTACAAAGTTTAGCCAGTGTCGCTGAGTCGCAACAGTTGAATCGTCCCTTCTTTCATGAAGAACGACGAATCGCGATCGACAAAGGCCGCCATCCGGTTGTTGAGAAAGTGATGGGAGCCCAGTCCTATATTCCTAATAGCATCTTTATGGATGAAGAACGGGACATTCAGCTGATTACGGGGCCAAATATGAGCGGGAAGTCTACCTATATGCGCCAATTGGCGATCATTGTGATTCTTGCCCAAATTGGCTCTTATGTTCCAGCGCAAAGGGCTGAATTGCCAATTTTTGATGCGATTTATACCCGGATCGGAGCTGCTGATGACCTGGTATCGGGTCAGTCTACCTTCATGGTGGAAATGATGGAAGCCAATCACGCCATTCGCAAGGCAACGCCTCAGTCCTTGATTTTATTTGATGAGTTGGGACGGGGAACGGCGACCTATGATGGGATGGCTCTCGCCCAGTCCATCATCGAATATATCCATGATCGGACCGGAGCCAAAACCTTGTTTGCGACCCATTACCATGAGTTGACGTCTCTCTCAGAGACCTTGTCCCGTTTGGAAAATGTTCATGTTGCGACCTTGGAGCGAGATGGTCAGGTTACCTTCTTGCACAAGATTGAACCCGGCCCAGCAGATAAGTCCTATGGGATTCACGTGGCTAAGATCGCTGGTTTGCCAGAAGAGTTGCTAAAGCGGGCGGATGCGATTTTGACCAAGCTCGAAGGACAATCCCAGCAAGTACCACTTGTGGACGCAACCCCTAAAAAGGAAGTACCTTCACAGGTTGCTGAACAAATGTCCCTCTTTGAGGAGGAGGCAGAAAATACAGTGATTACAGAATTGAAGAATCTGGATCTCTACAATATGACTCCCATGGAAGTCATGATGGCAGTCGCCGAATTGAAAAAGAAATTGTAAAAAGAAGATCCTCGTAATAGCGAGGATCTTTTATTGAAGACAAAGTCATCTTAGAAACTTTCCTTAGGTGAGTACGGACGTCAGCGAACTTCTTCGAAGTTCCAAGACTAATTATTGAGCCTAAGGTCTCAATAATTCCGAGTGCCTGAAACAATTGTGTTTCAGGCACTTTTCTCACAGCGGAAAGTTTCAGTAGATGATTGAATAACTATAACGAGTATAATTTTTATAGAATTTATTAGATTTGTATAAATGAACAGTTTATCTCCACTTTCAGATCCTCGTAGCACTGAGGATCTTTTTGCTTAGTGGTTAGTAATGCTTTGATTGATTTCTTGGACTTGTTTTTTATAAAAATGATAGGAGACCAACCAGATGATCACGTAAACGAGGGTGAATTCGACAACGAGTGAGAGGTAAAATCCGAGTCGTGCTGGAAACCAGCCAGCCAAAGTAGCCAGAGGAATAAACCCAAGTAACATGAGTAGGTAATGGCTCAGAGTAGCCCGTAAGAGACTCCAGTCTTTTTGAAAGAGGAGACTTCCGAAGCTAAAGAGGACCCCAATCGCACCCCAAACGAGGGCGCAATAGAGCATGACCAGTGAGCCGTGAACATGATGCAAGAACATCCAGCGGCCGACTGCAGAGTTGGGGCTTAAGGGAAGGTACAACTCAGGTGAGAAGAGGTAGGAAAAGAAGATGGATAAGATGAGCCCGATGAAAATCCCTTTTAGGGCGTCAGAAAAAGATTGTTTTAGCATGATAATTTCTCCTTAATGGCTTTCAAGTAACGACGGGAGGAGTAGGTCAGACTCCCGTTTTTAAGATGGATTTGCACAGATCCTCCACCGGTAAAGTGCAGGTGATCGATGGATTGGGTGTTGATAATTTCAGATTGGGAAATTTTGAGAAAGAAGGTCGGCAAGTCTTCAGATAGCTGATAGAGTGGTCCAGTCAGAATAAATTGATCTGTCATGGTCTCACCAATTACTTGCCGATTTTCAATGTAAAAACGTTGGAATAGCTGGCTTTCGATCAGGTAAGCTTCCCCATCCTTTTTGGCACGTAAGCGCCCTTTTTGATCCAATTCTTCCACAAAGTCACGGATTTTCTCAACACGCGCAGACAGTGCAGGTGCTGTGATCATCACCGCTTCTTCTTGGAAGTTGGAATCAATGTGTACTTCTACTTTCATAAGATATTTTCTCCCTCCTTTGGGTAAAGTCGGTTGGTCTGCTAGCCCGGCTCCTTCTTTACACTACTATTAAACACTTTTTCCAAAGGGAAGACAAGGAGATTTGTCTATGTGGTCGTTTTCTTTGCCTATGCGGTTTTTAAGGAAGAAGATGGGACTGGCCTCTATTTTTTAAGAAAGGGAGTCTTGTAGATCTGTGGTATAATAGAGCTACATGTATCGGTGAAAAAATAGGTAAAGGAGCAGACATGTCACAGATTATTGAATTGCCAGAAGTCCTCGCCAATCAGATTGCGGCAGGTGAAGTAATTGAACGACCTGCAAGCGTGGTCAAGGAATTGGTTGAAAACTCGATCGATGCTGGAGCTAGCCAGATCGTTGTTGAAATCGAAGAAGCAGGATTGAAGTCGATTCGGATTACAGACAATGGGGAAGGAATTGCGCATGATGAGGTCGCTTTAGCCCTCCGTCGACATGCGACCAGTAAGATCAAAAGTCAAGCGGATCTATTTCGTATTCGAACGCTTGGTTTTCGTGGTGAGGCCATGCCTTCCATTGCTTCTGTCAGTATTCTAACCCTTCTAACGGCGCAAGAAGGAGCTGCCCACGGGACCAAATTGGTCGCAAAGGGTGGCGAAATTGAGGAATTGGAGCCAGCGACAAGCCCTGTCGGGACCAAGATCACAGTGGAAGATCTCTTTTTTAATACCCCTGCTCGTCTCAAGTATTTAAAGAGCCAGCAGGCAGAGCTATCCCATATCGTGGATATTCTCAATCGCTTGAGCTTGGCCCATCCTGAGATTGCCTTTACCTTGATCAATGATGGAAAAGAAATGACCAAAACAGCGGGGACGGGTAATCTCCGGCAGGCGATTGCGGGCGTCTATGGCCTGGCGTCTGCTAAGAAGATGGTGGCCATTGAAAATCGCGACCTAGATTTTGAAGTGACGGGCTTTGTGTCTTTGCCTGAATTGACTCGTGCCAATCGCAATTACATCAGTCTCTTTATCAACGGCCGTTACATCAAGAATTTCTTGCTCAATCGGGCTATTTTAGATGGCTACGGTAGTAAACTCATGGTGGGGCGCTTCCCGCTCGCGATCATTAATATTCAGATCGACCCTTACTTAGCGGATGTCAATGTTCACCCTACCAAGCAAGAGGTTCGTATCTCCAAAGAACGGGAATTAATGGCCTTGATCTCCCAGGCGATTGCGAATGCTTTGAAAGAGCAGGATCTGATTCCGGATGCTCTAGAAAATCTAGCCAAGTCGACCATTCGCCGAACAGAAAAGCCAGTACAGACAACCCTGCCTTTAAAAGAAAACCGTCTCTATTATGATCGAGAAAGCCAAGATTTCAAACTTCGACCAGAAGTGGAAGATCCTCAACTGCCTCTAACAGATGAGGTTGTTACTGAAGCTAGAATCCAAGAAAACCTAGTAGAAAAACCGACAAGCGCGATCAAGTTTGCGGAAAGAAAGACTGTGGTTTATGATGAACTGGATCACCCAGAGTTGGATCTTGCTAGTCTAGACAAGGCCTATGATAAGTTGGATGGGGAAGAACATTCGACCTTCCCAGAGTTGGAATATTTTGGTCAGATGCATGGAACCTATCTCTTTGCCCAAGGAAATGGGGGCCTATATATCATTGACCAGCACGCGGCCCAAGAGCGGGTCAAATACGAAGAATACCGGGAGAGCATCGGGGACGTAGACGGCAGTCAGCAACAACTGCTGGTGCCTTATATCTTTGAGTTTCCTACAGACGATCTGATCCGCCTGCAACAGCGCAAGCACCTCTTAGAAGAAGTGGGCGTCTACTTAGAAGAATACGGAGCTAACCAGTTGATCTTACGGGAGCATCCGATCTGGATGAAGGAAGAAGAGATCGAGTCGGGGATCTATGAAATGTGTGATATGCTCCTTTTGACCAAGGAAGTGTCCATCAAGAAATACCGGGCTGAGTTGGCCATCATGATGTCCTGCAAACGCTCCATCAAGGCCAATCACACACTGGACGATTACTCCGCACGGGATCTCATCTACCAATTGTCCCAATGTGACAACCCTTATAACTGCCCTCACGGTCGTCCGGTCTTGGTCAACTTCACCAAGTCGGATATGGAAAAGATGTTCCGACGCATTCAGGAAAATCACACCAGTCTGCGGGAATTGGGTAAATATTAATCAAACAATAAAGGAATCTTATGTACGAATACATTAAAGGAATCTTAACAAAAATCACCGCTAAATACATCGTGGTAGAAACAGCTGGAATCGGCTATCTCTTGCATGTGGCCAATCCCTATGCATACTCTGGTAAAATGAACCAAGAGGTGCACGTCTATCTGCACCAAGTGGTTCGGGAAGACGCTCACCTTCTCTATGGCTTTGCGACCGAAGAAGAGAAACAGCTCTTTTTAAACTTGATCTCAGTCTCTGGGATTGGACCTGTCTCAGCTCTGGCCATCATTGCTGCGGATGACAATGCAGGCCTTGTCCAAGCCATCGAAAGCAAGAACATCACCTACTTGACCAAGTTTCCAAAGATCGGCAAGAAAACAGCCCAACAGATGGTGCTGGACTTGGAAGGTAAGATCAATCTTGATCTAGAAGATGCACCGGCTCAGTCCAAAGCCAAAGTTGCAGAAGAAAATCAAGCCCTGGAAGAAGCTATGGAAGCCATGTTGGCTTTGGGCTACAAGGCAACGGAACTCAAGAAAATCAAGAAATTCTTTGAAGGAACTTCTGATACTGCTGAAAACTACATCAAGTCTGCCCTTAAGATGTTGGTGAAATAGGAGAAGAGGATGCCAAAACGTTGTGGATGGGTTAAAATGAACAACCCTCTCTATGTAGCCTACCACGATGAGGAATGGGGACGGCCCCTCCATGATGACCAAGCGCTTTTTGAGTTGCTTTGCATGGAGACCTATCAGGCTGGCCTATCTTGGGAAACGATGCTCAATAAACGCCAGGCCTTCCGTCAAGTTTTTAATGGTTACCAAATTCAAGCTGTTGCAGACATGACGGATGAAGAGCTGGAAGTTTTGATGAATAATCCAGCAATTATCCGCAATCGAGCGAAGATCTTTGCGACACGTACCAACGCCCAGGCCTTTTTACAAGTCCAGGCAGAATTCGGCTCTTTTGATGCCTATCTGTGGTCTTTTGTTGAGGGGAAAACCATCAACAATGATGTTCCGGATTACCGGCTGGCTCCTGCGAAGACAGCTCTTTCCGAGAAGCTTGCTAAAGATCTCAAAAAGCGTGGTTTTAAGTTCACTGGACCAGTCGCTGTCTTGTCCTATCTGCAGGCTGCAGGGCTAGTTGATGACCATGAGAATGATTGTGAATGGAAAAGTGGAAATAAGTGACGTTAGATGTCTAGAACATCGGAGAATATAGAAAAAGCTGAGAGTTCTATCTCAGCTTTCTTTGTTATAGTCAAAGCGAATGACCTGCTCCGTTGCATCTACATGGGCGTGGACTCCAAAGGGAACAATCGCTCTTGGTGTGGCATGGCCGACGTTTAGATTATAGACAATCGGGATATTGCTATCAATGATCTCCAATAGTGCCTCTTTATAGTCGTCATAGAAAGTTTCATCCATAGGTTTTCCGACCAAGAGCCCACTGATGACCGCGAATATGCCCGTGTCCTTTAAAGTCCGCAACATCTTTTTGAAGTCGTCAGGTTCAGGCTTTTCTTGGCTGGTTTCTAGCAAGAGGATTTTTCCTTCCCAATCTGACAAGTCAGGGAAAAGTTTGTATTTTTGGCAGAGGTCCGTGCTATCTGCGTGTAGAGAGTTGTCAAAAATATCATAGAGAGACTCAAGACAACCACCGAGGATTTCTCCCTCAAACTGAGCATTGCCTTGTAACAAGTCAAAACCAGTATTTGCATGGCTGACACGAGGTGTTCCCAAGGCTTTGGGACTAAAATCAGTCCGTTCCTCGTACCAAACGTTACTAGGGCGAATTTCTGAGATTTTTCCAGTCTCAATCAATTCTTTAAAGTAGTGGCAGCTATATGGCAACATTTCTTTGTCTAACTCACAAATGTCTGCTAAGAAGGATTGACCATAAAAAGTCTTGATTCCTAGTTTATGCAACATGAGATGGTTCATGGTCGTATCCGAGAAGCCAAGAAAAATTTTTTGCTTGATAACCTTTTGTAGCTGGTCATTTTCAAAAAGATGGGGCAATAAACGATAGGTATCGTTTCCACCGATGGCGCATAAGATCATGTCGATGCTATCATCAGAAAAGGCCTGAATCAAATCCTCTGCACGAGCTTCAGGATGTTCTTTGATAAAATCTAAGCCTTTTAGCGAATGAGGTAAAAAGATAGGATTGAGTCCGAGGTCCTTGAGACGTTGAATACCCAAGTCCACTTCGTGCTTGACAAAGTCTTCACCCATAGTCCCACTAGATAAACTTATAATACCAATAGTAGAAGTCATATCTCATCCTCCTAAAAATAAATTGATGCTATTGTATCACAAAAGATGAGGGGAAACAACAAGAATTAGAGTCAGAAGAAGGCTTTTAGATCAAGAAAGTAGTAAAAAGGCAACCGCTCGATATGGTTGCTTCAGAATATAGATAAGCTCTATCAACAATAGAAAATAGCCCTTTAGAAGTTGATTGCCACATAGTTAAAACTCTTAGGGATGCTGATGTAATAGTATTTCTAAGAGTTTTTTACTTTATCTTCAATCTGTTTTTTAAATAATTTAGGAAATTGTGTTAAAATGAAATGAAAATTACGAATAGTATAAGTGGGAGGCACCATGAAGGCGGAAATTATTGCAGTTGGAACAGAAATTCTAACAGGACAAATTGTGAACACCAATGCTCAATTCTTGTCTGAAAAATTGGCTAGTTTAGGGATTGATGTCTATTATCATGTGGAGGTAGGAGACAATGAAGGTCGTCTCTTCTCGACCATTGAGACAGCTTCAAAACGCAGTGATTTGGTGATTTTATGTGGTGGACTTGGGCCAACAGAGGATGATTTGACCAAGCAAACCCTTGCTAAGTTTTTAGGGAAAGAACTGGTTTTTGATACGACAGCGCTTGCCAAACTCGACACCTTCTTTGCCAGTCGCCCTGATTATGTCCGGACGCCCAATAATGAGCGACAAGCACAATTGATTGCCGGTTCAATCCCCCTTCAAAACCGTACAGGTCTCGCGGTTGGAGGTTTGATTGAAGTCAATGGTGTGACCTATGTCGTTCTACCTGGTCCACCAAGTGAGTTAAAACCCATGGTCAATGAACAATTGGTGCCTCATTTGACAACAGGGGAAGAGCTTTTTTCAAGAGTCTTGCGCTTCTTTGGGATTGGGGAAAGCCAGCTAGTTACGATCCTAGCAGATATCATTGAAAAGCAGAGTGATCCGACGGTTGCCCCTTATGCCAAGACGGGAGAAGTAACCTTGCGTCTATCTACAAAGGCGAAGGATCAAGCCTCAGCGGATGCTAAGCTCGATGTCTTAGAAAAGGAAATCTTATCCCGTCATACTCTGGATCATCAACCCTTGCAAGAGTTGTTTTACGGTTATGGGGATGACAATTCGATGGCCAAGGTGGCCTTTGATCTTTTGAAACAGGCTGGTAAGACCATTACAGCTGCAGAAAGCCTGACGGCCGGCCTTTTCCAAGCGACTTTGGCAGATTTTTCAGGTGCGTCCAGCATCTTCGCGGGTGGTTTTGTCACCTATAGTTTGGAAGAAAAAAGCAAGATGTTGTCTATTCCAGCTCAAGAGTTAGAGCAACATGGAGTGGTGTCTCATTTTACAGCTCAAGCCATGGCTTCACAGGCCCGTAAGTTAACAGGATCCGATTATGGTGTTAGCCTGACCGGAGTTGCGGGGCCAGATAGTCTAGAAGGGCACCCAGCAGGGACTGTCTTTATCGGACTTGCGACTCCGAATGGAGTGGATAGTGTCCAAGTTAATATCGCTGGACGTAGCCGGGCGGATGTCCGCGAAATTGCAGTCCTTCATGCCTTTAATTTGGTGCGCTTGGCTGTATTAAATGGTGAAAATTTGGTATAATGAAGCTTGTGCCAAATGAAGAATAATTCTAAAAATGGATAGGAAATATGCCTTTCAAATGGCGGAAACCGTTGGTGAGTTGCATGAATTTCCTGTATAGTAAAAACATAGGAGAAAAGAATGGCGAAAAAACAGAAAAAATTAGATGATATCTCTAAAAAATTTGGAGATGAGCGTGAAAAAGCGCTCAATGATGCCCTGAAGTTGATCGAAAAGGATTTTGGTAAGGGATCGATCATGCGTTTGGGCGAACGTGCAGAGCAAAAGGTACAAGTCATGAGCTCTGGTTCCTTGGCGCTTGATATTGCCTTGGGGGCTGGTGGTTATCCAAAAGGTCGGATCATCGAAATCTATGGTCCAGAATCATCTGGTAAAACAACCGTTGCCCTCCATGCAGTAGCCCAAGCACAGAAAGAAGGGGGCATTGCTGCCTTTATCGATGCCGAGCATGCCTTGGATCCATCTTATGCAGCAGCTCTTGGGGTCAATATCGACGAACTTCTCTTGTCTCAACCAGACTCAGGGGAACAAGGACTTGAAATTGCTGGTAAATTGATCGACTCTGGTGCGGTTGATTTGGTGGTTGTCGACTCTGTTGCGGCCTTGGTCCCACGTGCGGAAATCGATGGAGATATCGGAGATAGCCACGTTGGTTTGCAAGCGCGGATGATGAGCCAAGCTATGCGTAAACTCGGAGCTTCTATCAATAAGACGAAGACCATTGCCATCTTTATCAACCAATTACGTGAAAAAGTTGGGGTCATGTTTGGGAACCCTGAAACCACACCTGGTGGTCGTGCCCTTAAATTCTATGCTTCTGTCCGTCTAGATGTTCGTGGAAATACTCAAATCAAGGGGACTGGGGACCAAAAAGATACCAACGTTGGTAAGGAAACTAAGATCAAGGTTGTGAAGAACAAGGTGGCTCCACCGTTCAAAGAAGCTATGGTTGAAATTATGTACGGGGAAGGAATTTCACGTACAGGTGAGTTGGTGAAGATTGCAACAGATTTGGATATCATCCAAAAAGCGGGTGCGTGGTACTCCTATAACGGCGAAAAAATTGGTCAAGGATCTGAAAATGCTAAGAAATTCTTGGCTGACCACCCAGAAATTTTTGACGAAATCGACCATAAGGTTCGGGTTCATTTTGGTTTGATCGAAGAAGACGAAGCAGTGAAAACCCTTGATAAAACTGAAGAAGCAGCTCCTGTCGTAGAAGAAGTAACTCTAGATTTAGATGACGCGATTGAAATTGAAGATTAATTTTTTTCAAAATAGGTCGCTAGACTGATGGTTTTTGTGTTATAATTTAATACGATAGTATTATCGTGTGGCGAAAGGAGTGCATGCATGATTAAAATTTATACAGTGTCAAGTTGTACGAGTTGTAAAAAAGCAAAGACTTGGCTCAACGCTCACCAGCTAACTTATAAAGAACAAAACCTCGGTAAGGAAGGGATCACCAAAGAAGAATTATTGGATATCCTTACAAAGACTGAAAATGGAGTGGCAAGTATTGTCTCTTCAAAAAATCGATACGCTAAAAGTCTAGGAGTGGACATCGAAGACTTGAGTGTCAATGAAGTCATTGACATCATCATGGAAACACCTCGTATTCTTAAAAGTCCGATCTTGGTAGATGACAAACGTCTCCAAGTGGGTTACAAAGAAGATGATATTCGTGCCTTCTTGCCACGATCAGTTCGAAATGTAGAAAATGCAGAAGCGCGGATGCGTGCAGCCCTTTAAAACGATTGAAAATCAGAAACAGTTTGTTTCTGATTTTTTCTTGTTCAAAATAGAAATGGATAGTAGTTAACTGCACCGATTTACGAAATCTATGATACAATATTTTAGAAAACAATAACTAGTAAGGAATGGAAAATGAAAAGGAAAATCTTCTTATTGGGTGCGCTTGTGTTGTGTTTGGCTGGATGCAGTCAAAAAAAGCAATCAAAAACTCCTACCTCAAGTGAGCAAAAAGCAATCAAAGCGAAAGCAGAACAGCTACAAAAGGATAATAAGAGTATCTTGCAAAAGGCAGAAGAAAATCAAGTGGTCACAAGAACCTTTGTCTTTCCAACAGATGATAAGGGGACACAACAGACGCAAATCGTCACCTATGTGGGGAATACTTTCAAAAAGTTGGAGACCATTAATGTAACGGCAACCAATGAAGAATTGAAAAAAGGGATTCAACAGGTTGGAGTTGAGGAAGCGCAAAAGCAATTGAGAGATTCCTTTAACAAGGATGATGCCTTTAAGGAAGCGTTGACAGTTCCTGGCTTCACAGCTGATTTGACCTTGGAAAATGAGAATGAATACAAGGTAACGATCACCTATAACTTTGAAGCGATGGATGTGAAGAAGGCCGAAGGTATGACTTACTTCAAAAACAATCACTTACCAGAGTTGTTGAAGCTGACACCGAGCCAATTTACGGATAATCTCATCAATGCAGGAGCAAGTGAGCAAAAATAAAAAAACAGTTTAGATAAAATAGCTCAAAAATGCTTGAAAAAGCTGTAAAATCAAGGGCTTGACCATTGTGGAAAACTCTTGATTATGGTATAATAGTAATATTCTAAGGAAAGAGGGTGTTCTTGTGGGATTTACAGATGAAACAGTACGTTTTAATCTTGATGATTCAAATCGTAAGGAAATTAGCGAGACCTTGAAAGATGTTTACTTGTCACTGGATGAAAAAGGCTACAATCCAATTAATCAAATCGTAGGATACGTACTCAGTGGTGATCCTGCCTATGTACCTCGTTATAATAATGCACGAAACCAAATTCGTAAATATGAACGAGATGAAATCGTTGAAGAATTGGTACGTTATTATTTGAAAGGGCAAGGGATAGACCTCTAATGAGAATTATGGGATTGGATGTTGGCTCAAAGACCGTTGGGGTTGCTGTGAGTGATCCTCTCGGTTTTACAGCTCAGGGTCTTGAAATCATCCAAATCGATGAAGACAAAAGAGAATTCGGTTTGGAGCGCTTAGCCGAATTAGTAGCTCAATACAAGGTGGACCGTTTTGTTGTGGGCTTGCCGAAAAACATGAACAACACCAGCGGACCGCGTGTGGAAGCCAGTCAGGCTTATGGCACGATGATTGCTGAAAAGTTTGGCTTGCCAGTCGACTACCAAGACGAACGGTTGACGACAGTTGCTGCAGAGCGGATGTTGATTGAGCAAGCAGATATTAGCCGTAGCAAACGCAAAAAAGTCATTGATAAGTTAGCGGCGCAGCTTATTTTACAAAATTATTTAGATCGCAATTTTTAGAAAGAAAACGAGGAAGAATAGTATGGCACATGATCATAACCACGACCATGAAGAACGTGAATTAATCACATTGGTGGATGAACAAGGAAATGAAACCTTGTTTGAAATTCTTTTGACCATTGATGGCAAAGAAGAATTTGGAAAGAACTATGTTCTTTTGATCCCTGCAAATGCAGAAGAAGATGAAAATGGCGAAGTTGAAATCCAAGCATATTCATTTACAGAAAACGAAGACGGAACAGAAGGCGACCTTCAACCAATCCCAGAAGACTCAGATGCAGAATGGGATATGATCGAAGAAGTCTTCAACAGCTTTATGGAGGAGTAAAAACGTCCGGGGGACGTTTTTAGCCCAGCTCCTAGAAATACGAGAGAGCTGGTAAGTCCAGTGGATGTTTTTACCCCAACTCCTAGAAACTAGAAAGAGTTGGTAAGTCCGATGGACTTGCTGTAAAAATGAGAAAGAAATAACTACAAAAGAAAGGAGCGCAAACGTCAGAAGAGGTTTTGTCGCTTTTTTCTTTTAGGAGGAAGATGTGAATAAGATTGAGCAATGGATGAATAGCCGGATCGGTCTGAATTTTCGATCGGGACTGGATCGTATGGAGCAGGCAGTGAGCCTTTTAGGGAGGCCGGATAAGGCTTATCCGATCCTTCATGTGACAGGAACCAATGGGAAGGGATCCACAATCGCCTTTCTGCGTCAATTGTTGATGGCTCACGGAAAGAAGGTTGGAACCTTTACTTCTCCTCATATGATCAGTATCCATGATCGGATTTGTATTGGGGATCAGCCGATTTCAGATGAAGATTTTACTCGGATTGGCCAAGAAGTCCAACAAATGGAGCAGACCTTGCTTCAAACCCAGGACCAACTCTCTTATTTTGAGATTATCTGCCTCATGGCTCTCTTGTATTTTAAGGAACAAGCTGTGGACGTGGTCTTATTGGAAGTTGGTATCGGTGGGCTTCTAGATACCACCAATGTAGTGACGGGAGAGATCGCAGTGATCACTTCGGTCGGCCTGGATCACCAGGAAACACTGGGAGGGACGATTGCGGAAATCGCCCAGCAAAAGGCAGGAATCTTTAAGAAGGGCAAGAAAGCTGTGGTGGGCCCCTTATCGGATGAAGCTGCAGCCGTTTGTCAAGAAAGGGCCGAGCAATTGGATGTGGATCTCCACGCCTTCCAGAAAGATTTTGGGTTAGAGCAGGATTGTTTTTGGAATGAAAGTGTGGAACTTGTCTTGCCGTCTCTGGGCTTGAAGGGTGATTACCAACGGGAAAATGCTGCAGTAGCTCTGGAGGCCTTTCTCCTCTATATGGAGGGGCTAGATCAAGAAGTGGATATGGATCAGGTCAAACTGGCCTTACAAGAGACGCGGTGGCCTGGACGTCTAGAGTTGTTTGGTGACCAGGTGTATCTTGATGGCGCCCATAATCCTCATGCTATGTTGCGCTTGATCGAGTTTGCCAATAGCTTAGCAGGAAAGCGCGTGAAGATTTTATTTGGGGCCCTCAAGCGAAAAGATTATAGCGGGATGCTCCAAACGCTTCAAGCGGGATTGCCGGAAGCTGAATTGATTTTGACGACCTTTCATTACGGTGAAGTGGTGGCACAAGGCGACCGACAAGACCTGCCCTATGTAGCGGACTACAAGGCCTATATCAAAGAATTTATGGATCAGAGTTCCCCAGATGAAGTCTTATTTGTCACAGGATCCTTGTATTTTATTGCGGAAGTAAGGGCATTTTTATTAGAGGGGTAAACAATTGACCTAAAGACTTTCTTGGCGTATACTGGTGGTAGATAGTATATGGTTATGGCGAAAGGAGCCGATCTTAATGAAAAAAATCATGTCTATACTGACCTTGGCAGTAGCCCTTTTCCTGACTGCTTGTAGCCAGCAAGAAAAAGCGACACAGACTTCGAGCAAACAGACGTCTGCTTCATCACAGACTGTGACTTCAGCGAGTGAAGAACAGAAAGAAGGAGTGTCCATCGATGGCAGTTATCGAGGACAGGACGAGGAAAATACGATTCTCTTAGTTGTGACGGGTCAAAAAGGCACGTTTACGGTGCAAGAAGCTGATGGAGAAGAAGAGACCAAAGAGGTCAGCATTGATCCGGTCAATCAATCCATGCGTATCGGGGATGAGCCTTATCGCTATCGGATCGAAGGAGATCAGTTGTCGCTAGAAGACCTAGAGCAAGCAGAGGATGATCAAGGGATTATCGTTTTGACCAAGCAATAAGGGGCGAAACAAAAGAGAGGCTGGGACAAAAGTCCTAGCCTCTCTTTTGTTTTT
>NZ_JAPVYV010000007.1:0-113622 GCF_041432055.1 Streptococcus sp. 27098_8_186 | reverse complement strand
TTCAACCACAACTACAACTGAAGAGCCTACGACTACTTCAACTACAACAACAACGGAAGAGCCTACGACTACTTCAACCACAACTACAACGACTGAAGAGCCTACGACTACTTCAACCACAACTACAACTGAAGCAACATCAGAAAACCCTGGAACTACAGAAAATCCTGGAACTACAGAAAACCCTGGAACTACAGAAAACCCTGGAACACCAGAAAATCCTGGAACACCAGAAAATCCTGCAACGCCAGAAAATCCTGCAACACCAGAAAATCCTGCAACGCCAGAAAATCCTGCAACACCAGAAAATCCTGCAACGCCAGAAAATCCTGCAACGCCAGAAAATCCTGCAACGCCAGAAAATCCTGCAACGCCAGAAAATCCTGCAACGCCAGAAAATCCTGCAACACCAGAAAATCCTGGAACACCAGATAATCAAGGAACACCAGATAATCAAGGAACACCAGAAAATCCTGGAACACCAGATAATCAAGGAACACCAGAAAATCCTGGAACACCAGATAATCAAGGTAGCAAAGATGATTGGAAATCCCCTACAACCCAAGAAGCACTTCAAAATAGTAATGAAGAAAGCCTAGCCCAATCATCAGGAAACGGTGGAGGTCACAAATCACTTCTTCCAAGTACTGGTGAAGTTGTGGCAACTGGCCTTGTATTCTCAGGAGTACTTGCGTTAGTAGGTGCAGTCTCTTTGAAACGTAAATCATCTCGTAAATAAACAATAAATACTAGATAAAATGACTCTTTGTCAACTGTAGTAGGTTGATAAGACGTTACAAAAATGAGAGAACCAAAATAGTTCTCTCATTTTTTATGTTCAAAGCGATAAGAATTCTAATTTTAAAATTTTTAGGCTTCTTGCTAGCCGTTAGCGGTGGCCTCCTCCTCTTGAAAAAGAAGGAAGTTGAGTAAGTTCCAGGTTTAGACTTGGATGCTATGAAAAGAACCTTCGCAGATGCGAAGGTTCTTCTTATTCCACCAATTCCAACACAACAGTTTGGTAAGGGGCCAATTCGAGCACTTGCTCTCCTTCTTGGAATAATCCTGCAGTATTATTTAAAACGACCGTTTTAATCGGAGTTGGCAACTCCAAGCTAGTCTGGCAATTTTGGAAATTGCTAATCACCAAGAGACGCTTGTCCCCACGGCGTTCGAAAGCAATGATGTTTTCACGGTCCCGATAAGCCGGGATCATATCTCCAAACCGAATGGTATTTCCGTATAGGGGATGGCGGTACAAGGCGGTCAGCTGGCGATAATAATTCAAGATGGAATTGGGATCCTTTTCCTGATCTTCCACATTGATGGCAACATCTGGTTTTGGGCTGATCAACCAGGCTGACTCATCGCTAAAGCCCAGACCTGGCTCTCTTGACCACTGCATGGGTGTCCGTGCATTATCCCGGCTGTATTTGGCGATAACTGCTAAGGCTTCTTCCTCGCTCAAACCAGCTTCTTTAGCCACATGGTAGCCATTGATGGTCGCGATATCATCAAAATCCTCCACCGATTCAAAGACTTGGTTTTCCATTCCAATTTCTTGGCCTTGATAGATAAAAGGAATTCCCTTGCGCAAGATTTGAATGGTTCCCAGGGCTTTTTTACTGGTATCGTTTACTGGACCTTCCGCGATATAGTGGGACACACCACGAGGTTCGTCATGATTCTCGATAATGGTAGAGAGGATCCCAATGCTATCCGCGCGCTCATGGGCTTGGAAAATACTTTCCTTGAGTTCATCTGCTGTTGGAAGACTGTGGTCAAACCAGCCTTTTCCTTCTTGCCCCAGCATGGTTTGTTTGAAGTCAAAGATCGAAGAGAAGACACCATCTTTTCCAATGAAGAAGTGCAACTCTTCGTCGGTTTCATTGAAAACTTCCCCTACAGTGAAGGCATTGTACTTGGCAAAAGTACGCTCCTTTAACTCTTGCAAGAAAGGTTCAATCGATTGGGCATTGACCAGCGATTCCGGTACTGGAACCAGGCCATTGTCACGATCGGACGGAAGCGAACGCCATTCTAAATCCTTTTTAATATTGATAATGGCATCAATCCGGAAGCCCGCAATTCCCTTGTCCAACCACCAATTGATCATCTTGTAAATCTCTTCGCGTAAGACAGGATTTTGCCAATTGAGATCCGGTTGATCCTTGTGGAAAGAATGGAGATAGTATTTGTTGGTGCCAGGAACCGGTTCCCAGACACTGCCTCCAAAGTAACTTTCCCAGTTGTTGGGTTCCTTGTCACTTTCGATGAAATAAAAGTAGTCTGCATAAGGGCCATCTGGATCCGCTAGAGCTTTTTGGAACCATTCGTGATGACTGGAGCAGTGGTTGACCACCAAGTCCATGATGATGGAAATGCCCCGCTTCTTGCCTTCCACAATCAACTCTTCCATATCTTCCATAGTCCCAAAAATAGGATCAATGGCATAATAGTCGGAAATATCATAGCCCTGGTCAATAAACGGACTCTTGTAAATAGGAGATAACCAGAGAATGTCAATCCCTAAGTCTTGAAGGTAATCGAGTTTTTCCGTGATTCCTTTCAAATCCCCAACGCCATCACCATTGCTGTCTTTAAAGCTTTTTGGATAGATCTGATAAGCGACCTTCCCCTTCCACCAGTCTTTTTCCATGTTTTGTCTCCTTAAAATGAAAGAGACTGAGACATATCGTCTCAGTCTCTACAGTGTCAGTAGGTATTAGTATACTGTTTTTTCAGTTTCTTTATCGAAGAAGTGAGCTTTGTTCAAGTCAAATCCAAGTTCGATGGTTTCACCAGTTCCAAGGTAGTCACGCGCATCCACCTTAGCGATGAATTCGTTATCACCAACTTGGCAGTACAAGTGTGATTCAGAACCGAGCAACTCAGACACTGAGATCGTAGCTTTCACGACTGATTCTGGGAAAGTTTCAAGGAAAGCAGCTTCTGTATTCACGTCTTCTGGACGGATACCAAAGATCAATTCTTTACCATCATAGCCTTTTTCTTTCAAGACTTTCAAAGCACCTTCTGGAACTTTCAAATTCAATCCATTGGCAACGATGTGTCCACCTTCCAATTTTACATTGATGAAGTTCATCGCAGGGCTTCCGATAAATCCAGCTACGAATTTGTTAACTGGGTTTTTGTACACTTCTTGCGGAGAACCAATTTGTTCCACACGTCCAATTGTACCAGTACCAGCTGGGTTTTTAGTAGCTGACATGATAACGATACGGTCTGCCAATGTCATCGCTTCTGTTTGGTCGTGAGTTACGTAGATGGTTGTAGCACCGATACGACGGTGGATTTTCGCGATTTCAGCACGCATCGATACACGAAGTTTAGCATCCAAGTTTGACAAAGGTTCGTCCATCAAGAATACTTTTGCATCACGGACAATCGCACGTCCCATGGCCACACGTTGACGTTGACCACCAGAAAGGTCAGCTGGTTTACGATCCAAGAATTCTTTCAAACCAAGGATTTCAGCTGCTTCTTGTACACGTTTGTCGATATCTTCCTTGCTATATTTACGCAATTTCAAACCAAATGCCATGTTATCGTACACAGTCATGTGTGGATAAAGAGCGTAGTTTTGGAATACCATGGCAATATCACGGTCTTTAGGTGCTACGTTATTAACAACAGTACCATCGATGGAACATTCACCTTCTGTGATATCTTCAAGACCAGCGATCATACGAAGAGTTGTTGATTTACCACATCCTGAAGGACCTACGAAAACGATAAATTCTTTGTCTTTGATGTCCAAGTTGAAGTCTTCAACTGAGTAATGTTCGCTATTTGGATATTTTTTATAAATGTGATTCAGATTCAATTCTACCATGATGGTACTCCTTTGATTTTTATAGTTCTATTGTAAATGAAAACGTTTTACAAATCTATGGCAAGTCTCACAAAAAAGAAAAAGAGTTTTGTGCAAGTTGCACAAAACTCTGGATTGATTCCGTTTAAATCACATCTTGTAAGACCAAATGATAGCACAGGGCTAGATCTGTCAGATTTTTCAACTGAAGCCCCGTCAACTCCTCCCACTTGTCAATCTTGTATTGGAGCGAATTGCGGTGGAGATAGAGTTGCTGGGAGGCCTTGGTTACGACTGCCCCATTGTCCCAAAGAGCAACAATGATGTCTTGCAATTGATCTTGACTTTCAATCAACTGATGCAAGCTTGCTTTGATTGGGGTGAGATCCAGATCTGCCTGCTCGATTCCCCACAGATAGAGTTGAGAAAAGCGATAGACACCTTGATGGCCTTCTCGAATCCAAGCTCGAAAGACAGCCTGTTCTGCTCGGATGACAGGAGACACTTTCCCGTCTTTAGACTCGGTCCATACTTGCCCGACCAGAATAGATAAACGAATATTGAAGTCATACTCCATGGCAGAGACGGTATCTTTTAAGATATCGGCCACAGGTAAAGACTGGTCTTGGTCCAGAATGAGCACATAATCTTGTCCGCTCAGTTGCAAGGTTGCTCGGAAGTTGGGTAAGAGTGTCTGCATCATCTCTAGCCAAGAAGCCGTCCCTTCCGCTGTTGAATGCGAGATGTGGCAATAGACGAGCTGCATTTTTTTGATGACTTGAGGGGCTTCTCCCTTTCCATCGATCAGGTATTGGTACCAAGGATTAGGGGCAACCTCTTCTTCATCGCCCAACCAGGAAATCAATTGTTTTTCTCGCTCGGTTAGCTCTTCTTCCTTCAGCAGCAACCATTGATGAGCCTGAAGGGGAATGGCTACATAACCTGCTGGTGGATTGGCTTGATCCGTCACCTCTGCATGAGGAAACCACTCTCTGATATTTTTCACTGCTTTCTTCCTTCTTCTACTTGCTGGATGCACCAGTCAATCAGCTCTTCTAGACGAGAGAGCTCCCCCGTCATATGGAGATAACCCATGACAGCCTCAAAGCCCGTCGACATCCGATAGGTCACGACATCCGCATTTTTGGCCTTGGTATGGCTATTGGTATTGCGACCGCGCTTGTAGATCTCCAACTCTTTTTCCGTCAGAATTTCTTGCTCCAGCATGCTTTCAATCAAGCTGGCCTGAGCCCTAGCAGAGACATAGCGGGTGGCAGCCTGGTGAAGCTTATTGGGCTTGGTCATCCCTTGAAAGATCAGGTGTCTGCGAATATACATGGAATAGACCGCATCTCCCTCAAAGGCAAGGGCAATCCCATTGATTAGATTGACATCAATCACGTGTCCACCTTACACCTTCTTTTGTATCCAAGAGCTTGATTCCTTGCGCAGCTAATTCATCGCGAATGGCATCTGCTCGCGCAAAATCTTTCTTAGCCCGCGCTTCCTGACGTTCAGCGATCAAGGCTTCAATATCTTCATCCAAGACTTCTTCGACAAAGACTACTCCAAAGACTTCTAACATCTTGGTCAAGGCATCCTTGACGTCTTGATTGTAGTGACCTGAATTGATCCATTTAGCCAATTCAAAGACGACGGTGATGCCGTTTGCCGCATTGATATCTTCATCCATCGCCGCGATAAACTTGTCCACAAAGCCTTGCAAATCTGCTGGATCTACTTCTCCTGTGAACGGTTGCTCATAGGTATTTTTCAAATACTTGAGGTTGGTCTCCGCATCGCGCACCGCTTTTTCAGTGAAGTTAATGGGCTTGCGGTAATGCTGGGTCGCAAAGAAGAAGCGAAGCACTTGGCCGTCGATAGTCTTCAATGCATCATGCACAGTGATAAAGTTGCCTAAGGACTTGGACATCTTGACATTATCGATATTGACAAAACCATTGTGCATCCAGTAATTGGCAAAGGTCTTGCCTGTTTTAGCTTCAGACTGGGCAATTTCGTTGGTATGATGAGGAAACTCAAGGTCGGCTCCACCACCGTGGATATCAATGGTATCGCCTAAAATCCCCGTTGACATGACCGAACACTCGATGTGCCAGCCCGGACGACCAGGACCCCAAGGACTGTCCCAAGAAATCTCTCCTGGTTTGGCAGCTTTCCAGAGGGCAAAGTCGACTGGATTTTCCTTGCGGGCTGTTTCTTCATCTGTCCGACCTGAAGCGCCTAGCTCCAAGTCTTCTAGGGTTTTATTGGCTAATTTTGCATAGTTGTGGGATTTTTCCACACGGAAATAGACATCGCCTTGGCTCTCGTAGGCATATCCTTTTTCGATCAAATCAGCGACAAAACGGATGATGTCATCCATAAACTCGACCACACGAGGGTGACGGGTTGCAGGCTTGACCCCAAGAGCCGTCACATCCTCACGAAAGGCTGCGATGTACTTATCCGCCACTTCCTGAGGAGTAATGCCTTCTTCCTTGGCACGGTTGATGATCTTATCATCCACATCGGTAAAGTTGGAAATATAGGCAACTTCGTAGCCACGATACTCAAAGTAGCGACGAATCGTGTCAAAGGCTACCGTTGAACGGGCATTCCCAACGTGGATATAGTTGTAAACTGTTGGCCCACAAACATACATGCGGACCTTCCCTTCCTCGATGGGGATAAATTCTCGCAAATCACGAGACATGGTATCATAAATTTTTAACACGCTTCATTTCCTTTCTGTTTCTACTCTTTTGGCTTCAAGTAAACCACCTGAGTCTGTTTGACAAAGCCTATCTTTTCATATAAGCGTTTGGCACCTACATTGCTGTCTTCCACGGCAATCTGAAATACCTTATCATTTTGCTCCATGAGTTGGTTGACGAGGGATTGGTGACATGACTCTTTGGATCTCCTTACAGGCTCGAAGACCGATGGCTAGCTTCCTTAGCATGCTCCAGCTTGTTCATGTAGTATTCGCGTTTTTCTTCTTCTTGGTGAATGACTGGTTCGTCTTTTCGACCGTGCACCCGCACGATCTTGGCAGGAACACCGACAACGGTCACATCACTTGGTACATCTGAGACCACGACAGCTCCTGCTCCGACTTTAGCCTTGGCTCCGATTTCCACCGGGCCAATGACTTGGGCATGAGCGGAGACCAAAGCTCCTTCACGAACCGTTGGATGGCGTTTGCCGACATCTTTCCCTGTTCCCCCAAGGGTCACCCCGTGGTAGAGCATAACGCCTTTTTCAACAATGGCTGTTTCCCCAATAACGAGGCCTGCTCCATGATCGATAAAGACACCCGAAGCAATGGTCGCACCTGGATGGATTTCGATCTGGGTCCAAAAACGCCAGAACTGACTGTGCATCCGAGCTAGAAGCTTAAAGCCATGATTCCACAAAAAGTGAGAAACACGGTGAGCAGCTAACGCTTTGACGCCAGGATAGGTCAAAAGGACCTCCAGCGAGGTACGTGCTGCTGGGTCATTTTCTTTTACAATATCAATGGTTTCACGCCACCATCCCATACCGTGCTCCTTTCTTTTAAATGCTTATTCTTTCGTTGCTTCACCTGCATCTTTGGCAAAGTCTTTTCTATTTTTGTGGTGACGAGGACGATCGCCATGGCGAGGACCCTTTTCACCTTTTTCTTCTGAATGTTCAGGTTTTGGCGGACGTGGTAAGAGTGCCTTCATAGAAGCATCAACACGACCCTTTTCATCAATCTTGATAATCTTGACATCGACTTCATCGCCGATCGCTACCAAGTCTTCAACACGGTTGGTGCGCGTCCAAGCCATTTCAGAGATATGAACGAGGGCATCTGTCTTGTCAAAGAGGTTGACAAAGGCTCCGAATTTCTCGATCCGAACCACTTTGGCATGGTAGACTTCATCCACCTTCGCTTCACGCACCAAACCAGCAATGATTTCCTTAGCACGGTTAATCGCATCTTGATCGCTCGAGTAGATAGACACGTTTCCTTCTTCGTCGATATCAATCTTAACGCCTGTTTCAGCGATGATCTTATCGATGGTTTCTCCACCCTTACCGATGACAATCTTGATCTTGTCGACATCAATCTTGATGGTATCAATTTTCGGAGCAGTTGGAGCCAATTCTGGACGAACTTCTGGAATGGTTGCTTGAATCACGTCAAGGATTTCAAAACGAGCTTTCTTGGCTTGAGCAAGCGCTTCTGTCAAGATTTCTGCAGTGATCCCTTGGATCTTGATATCCATTTGAAGGGCTGTAATCCCGTCACGCGTACCAGCTACCTTGAAGTCCATGTCTCCAAAGTGGTCTTCCAAACCTTGGATATCTGTCAATACGGTGTAGTTGTTTCCATCTGAGATCAGACCCATGGCAATCCCAGCTACTGGCGCCTTGATTGGCACACCACCAGCCATCAGGGCAAGTGTTCCCGCGCAGATAGAGGCTTGAGATGAAGAACCATTTGATTCTAAGACTTCTGCTACCAAACGGATCGCATATGGGAATTCTTCCAAGCTTGGCAATACTTGAGCAAGGGCACGCTCACCGAGAGCACCGTGACCAATTTCACGACGACCAGGCGCACCGTAACGACCTGTTTCACCAACCGAGTATTGTGGGAAGTTATAGTGGTGCATAAAGCGTTTCTTGTACTCAGGATCCAAACCATCGATGATTTGGGTTTCACCCATTGGTGCCAAGGTCAAGACAGAAAGGGCTTGCGTTTGTCCACGCGTAAAGAGACCTGAACCGTGTACGCGAGGAAGGTAGTCGACTTGTGCATCCAAAGGACGGATTTCATCAACCTTACGACCATCCGGACGAACCTTGTCTTCAGTAATCAAACGGCGCACTTCTGCGTGTTCCATTTGTTCCAAGATTTCAGCCACGTCCCGCATGATGCGATCGAACTCTTCGTGGTCGGCATATTTTTCTTCGTAAACAGCCGTTACTTGGTCTTTCACTGCTTGAGTCGCAGCTTCACGCGCCAATTTTTCTTCAACTTGAACTGCTTTTTGAAGGTCGCTGTTGTAGGCTGCGATGATTTCAGCCTGCAAGTCAGCATCCACATGAAGCAATTCTACTTCTGCTTTTTCTTTACCGACTGCCGCAACGATTTCCTCTTGGAAGGCAATCAATTCTTTAACAGCTTCATGTCCTTTAAGAAGAGCTTCCAACATGATTTCTTCTGACAATTCTTTGGCACCAGACTCTACCATGTTGATCGCGTGCTTGGTACCAGCTACTGTCAATTCAAGAAGCGATTGCTCTGCTTGTTCTTGAGTAGGGTTGATGATGATTTGGCCATCGACATAACCCACTTGTACCCCAGCGATTGGTCCGTCAAATGGAATATCTGAGATAGAAAGTGCCAATGATGAACCAAACATCGCTGCCATTGGGGCAGATGCATTTTCATCGTAAGAAAGGACCGTGTTGATGACTTGAACTTCATTACGGAATCCTTCCGCAAACATGGGACGGATTGGACGGTCAATCAAACGCGCTGTCAAGGTCGCATCAGTAGAAGGACGACCTTCCCGTTTCATAAAGCCACCAGGAAATTTCCCAGCCGCATACATTTTTTCTTCGTAGTTGACTTGAAGTGGGAAGAAATCCCCAGTTGCCATTTTCTTAGACATGACCGCTGCCGTCAAGACAGTTGACTCACCGTAACGCACGACAACAGCTCCATTTGCTTGCTTGGCAACCTGACCAGTCTCTACGATTAACTCACGACCCGCAAAAGTCGTTTGAAACACTTGTTTTGTCATTGTAATCCCCTTTGGATTGATAAAATTATACGACTTGCCTACAAAAATCAGGATACAAAGGGCGTGAAGAATCCCGTATGAAAATAGGAGATTGACGCAGTGTGCCACGCACACCAGGAAATCTATCTTTTTCACTAGGGATTTAGCCCGTGTTCAACTATCAAGATATTTTGGACGGTTCGGCTTGCCGAACATTTCTGTAGAAAAATAGGAAGGTGACGCCGCACTCGATGAGTGCTAGGAAGCTTATCTTTTTTCCTAAGAAATGAGGCCAAAATTCAATTACTCAAAATACTAAGGCTACCCAACTCAACGAGATAGGAATTTCAAGAGCCCATCTATTTGTTATATCCTCATCTTTGTATCCAAGCACGTATACCTTTTATTTTAACATATTCAAGCCCAAAAGAAAAAGGCTTTGAGGGCCTTTTTCTTTGATTCTTCAGCAAGTTCTATATAAAAATTTTAGAGCTAGATATAGCTTCTGATTATTTTTACGATTTCACGAATTCAGTACTGTCGACATAAAAGCGTGTTTTGTGGGTTCCACCCTTGTAGTTCTTGTTGTTGCGTTTCAAGACAAAGCGTCTGTATGGATCAGAAGTTCCTTGAATAGTCGTTGTCACTTCAACCGAATCTTTATTGATCACCCATTCATCAGATGAAGGAATGTTCATCGGCAGCATCGCTCCACCACGACCACCAGGTACAATTTCGTAGAAAGCCTTGTCTTTTGTCGAATAGATCCAGCCGTCCTTTTTTTCATTTGTTAGTTGGATCAGCTGGTCTTGTGAAAGACTGCGGATAGAGTCCGATGTCTCTTCTGCATTCAATTTATCAATGACATCTTGTACATTATAAGTTCCCGGCGTGTAGGTATTGTAGTAATCAATGAACATATCTTGCGAGTAACCATCAATTGCACCGTGATCATTGTTCAACTCCAGTAAACGAGTCGGTTGTACTAAAAGTGAATAGGTTAAAGACGCACTGTTTTCAATGATCGAATAGATATCCGCTTGGTCTGCTTTTGACAAGGTCCCAATGGCTTCTTTGTCATGTTCATCTGACATAGCTTCTTGCGACGGCTCTTTTTCTTGGGCCTTGTCAGATGATTTTTTGACTGATGAAGCCCCGACCGGACTGTGCTTACGCTCATAACGTTTCGGGGCGCAAGCGGCTAGAGAAAGCACTGAACTAACTGTTAGTAATACAATGATAATTCTTTTCATAATATCTCCTATTATTAACCTAGTCTATCAAAGGAAATCTATTTACTCAGTATCAACGAAGAGAATCACTAGCAAATATCAGTTATTTTGCTAATCTTTTTTAGTCTTGCTTATAGAACAATTCGCTTTGATCTGTAATAACATTTTGACCCCAATAAATAACATCCTTACTATTATCAACAGAAAAATTTCCATATTTTAATGTTGCGGGAAACTCTTGACCTGCTGGGAAAAAACTCATTGCTGAAGCACCAGACGGGGCAGTTGAATGAACACTACTACTTAAGTATCCAAATTCATGATTAAACCGGTCTACAACCTGATCTGTTGGTGCACCATTGATCTTTGATATACCGTTATCATCAAATGTTACACTCATTCCTTTCCCATTTTTCCAGGTTCCTGCGATACTTGAGAAATTTCCGTTCTGAATTTCTTGAATATTCATTCCGCTGCTTTTCTTACTTGAGCTCGCTGTTTTAGAACCATCCACACGCGTTGTGAAGTCAAGGGCGATCCAACCTTGTCCAGATTCCAATTTGCCCCAGGTATGACCATCCGCGTCTACGGTTTCCGTAATGGTGTGAGTTCCTTTTTCGATCATTCCTGCAGATGGAGCTGAGGTTGAGGGCTCTTTTCGAATACGGAGATCCGACACACTGACTTGGACTTGGAAGGAGCCTGTCTTCTTGTCCTCCGCTTTGGATGTTGATTTGGAGTCCCCTGAACCGTCAAATGTTTTCCAATCGAGCTTTGCAAGATCCAGTTTCTTCGCCGAAATCCCAATAGCTTGTTCTGCTGTTTCCTTCCCACCGATTTGAATGGTTGCTTTCTTTTCTTCCTTGGCTTCCCCTTTTCCTAGCGAATAAAGGGTCAATTCCATTTCTGGATTAAGGGATTGCCAAGTGGCATAGACGATTTGACCATTGTCAAAAACTTCTAAACTAGAGCGATAGCCACCTGCAGAAGCCACATAGGCTACGTGGAGCAAGGTTGGCTGGTTATCTTTCAAATAATACACAGCAGCAATCGTTTTGCCATCCCCAATCAGCAGTTCATCATTACCATCACGATTAAGATCCTCAAAAGCATATTGCCACTCATTGGTACTCCCAAGTGTTTGAAGGTTAAAGACATACGCATATTCTTCTGAAGTTGCTTCAATCTTCTTCAGCTCATTTTGTAAAGCCGTTTGATCTTTAGCATTAATTGCGGCTGCATAAGCCTTGTACCGCTCCAATACCTCTTGATAATACTTTTGACCTGTATCCTTCTTTTCTTTTTTAACTGTCGATGATGTTGCTATCTTTGGTTTACTTTGGCGTTCATAACGTTTAGGCGTACAAGCCACTAGAGCTAGAACGGACGCACCTGCTAATAGTGTAATCATAACCTTTTTCATAAAAACCTCCTCATATCTATCCTAGTATATCAAAAATGGTCAATTTTTCCAGCTCTTTTCAAGATTTTTACACAAGCATTTTCCTCTCTCCCTCTATGTTTCTGTCCTTTTTTCTGCTATACTTAAGGAAGAACACCGATCAAAAGGAGAACATTATGGAATTAAAAAAACGTTCTGAATTTCCTGAGAACGAACTCTGGGACCTCACAGCCCTCTACCAAGACCAGGAAGACTTCTTGCGCGCCATTGAAAAAACACGTGAAGAAATCAATGAATTTGTCCGTAACTACAAGGGCAAGCTCCACACCTTTGAAGACTTTGAAGCCGCCTTTGCGATCTTTGAGCAAATTCAGATCCAACTCAGCCACATTGGTAACTACAGCTTTATGCCCCAAACCACTGACTTTGGCGACGAAGCTTTTGCAGAGATTGCTCAAGCGGGAATGGATTTTGAAACTTGGGCGAGCGTCGAACTTTCCTTCTTTGACGATGCTTTGGTAGAAGCGGATGAAGATGTCCTCGAACGCTTGGGGCAACTCCCTCACCTCACTTTTGCCATTCGTCAGGCTAAAATTAAAAAAGCTCACTACTTGGGAGCTGATGTTGAAAAGACTTTGACCAACCTGAGTGAAGTCTTCTACGGACCACAAGACATCTATACCAAGATGCGGGCAGGCGACTTTGAAATGGCTGATTTTGAAGTAGATGGAAAAGTTTACAAGAATAGCTTTGTTACCTATGAAAACTTCTACCAAAACCATGAGAATGCGGAAATCCGTGAAAAAGCTTTTCGTTCCTTCTCAGAAGGTCTCCGCAAGCACCAAAACACGGCTGCTACTACCTATCTAGCCCAAGTCAAGTCTGAAAAACTGATTGCAGATATGCGGGGCTACGATTCTGTCTTTGACTATCTCTTGGCTGAGCAGGAAGTGGATCGTGCCATGTTTGACCGTCAGATTGACCTGATCATGAAGGACTTCGCTCCAGTCGCTCAAAAATTCCTCAAACACGTGGCCAAGGTCAACGGCCTTGAGAAAATGACCTTTGCTGATTGGAAGTTGGATTTGGACAGTGCGCTCAACCCAGATGTTACCATTGATGATGCCTATGATTTGGTCATGAAATCCGTGGCACCTCTTGGAGAGGAATACTCCCGCGAAATTGCCCGCTACCAAACCGAACGCTGGGTTGACTTTGCGGCAAATGAAGGCAAGGATTCCGGTGGTTATGCAGCTGACCCTTACCGCGTCCATCCTTATGTCCTCATGAGCTGGACAGGACGGATGAGCGATGTCTACACCCTGATCCACGAGATCGGACACTCTGGTCAATTCATCTTCTCAGACAACAACCAAAGCTACTTCAACGCCCACATGTCGACCTACTATGTGGAAGCTCCTTCTACTTTTAATGAGCTCCTCCTCAGCGACTATTTGGAACATCAGTTTGATGACCCTCGTCAAAAACGCTTTGCCTTGGCTCACCGTTTGACAGATACCTACTTCCATAACTTCATCACCCACTTGTTGGAAGCGGCCTTCCAACGCAAGGTCTACACCTTGATCGAAGAAGGGAGGACCTTCGGCACTAGCAAGCTCAACAGCATCATGAAGGAAGTCTTGACCGAATTCTGGGGCGACGCTGTTGAAATCGATGATGATGCAGCGTTGACCTGGATGCGCCAAAGCCACTACTACATGGGACTATACAGCTACACCTACTCAGCTGGCTTGGTTATTTCAACAGCGGGATACTTGCATTTGAAGAACTCCGAAAACGGAGCTAAAGATTGGCTAGAGCTCCTTAAATCAGGCGGTAGCAAGACCCCTCTTGAGTCAGCCATGATCATTGGAGCAGATATCTCAACTGACAAACCACTCCGCGACACCATCCAATTCCTTTCAGACACTGTGGATCAAATCATTGCCTACAGTGCAGAATTGGGAGAATAAGTATAATTTTCAGACTTAGATTAATCTAGGTCTGATTTTTTATTAAACTATTACCAGTTAGTAATTGAAAGCGCTCTTATATTATGGTATGATTATTGTGAAAATATTACTAAATTTGGAGAAAATAATGAAAAAGTTTGTCGATTATATCATGGCCCAACCAGTATGGAAAGTCATTCTTTATGGTCTCGGAATCCTCTTTATGATTTTTAATCCCAAGATCATTCTTTCTATCCTATTTTTAGGAGGAGCAATTGCCTTGTGGTATTTCGCGAAGAAAAAGCCCAATGTGGCAAAGAGAAATATTGCTGCTCTGGTAGCTATTCTTGGAGCAGGTGGTGTCTATTTAACAAATCCACATACTGTTTCAACAGCTCAAGAAGAGCAGACTCAAGCTACTAATTTCGCATCCACTCCTTCTAAAAAAGATGAGAATGCGAAAAAAGAGGCTGAGGTAAAACGTGAAAAGGAAGCAAAAGAGAAAGCTGAAAAAGAGAAAAAAGAAAAAGAAGAACTAGAACGAAAAGAAAGAGAAGAACGCGAGAAAAAGGCAAAAGAAGAACAAGAACGAAAAGAAAAAGAAGAACGAGATAAGAAAGAGGCCGAAGCTAAACAACTTGCTGCTCAAGCTGAAGCTGCCGTACAACAACTAGAAAATAATCAAATTCAAGATAACGTTGCTCCAGCCCAAGCTGCCATCGCAAATGTAGCGGACCAAGGAACAAAAGACCGCTTAACTCATCGTGTTGGATTAGTACAAAGTGACATTAACGTCAGGGCACAACAAGCTGCTGAAGCTGAACGAGCTCGACAAGCCGCAGCCGCTGAACAGGCCAGACAAGCTGCAGCTGCCCAACAAGCGCAGCAACAACAAGCATTTGTCACACAACCTCAACAAGGGGGCTATCGAAATTGTAGTGAAGCACGCGCCGCAGGGGCTGCACCGCTCTACAGAGGAGCCCCTGGTTATAGCGCTCGCTTAGATAGAGATGGTGACGGTGTTGCTTGTGAATAAGAAAATTCTGACCCTCCTTTTTTCCATTTGTACAATCTCTCTGCTTGCTATTTTATACTTGAATTTCAAACAGAGAAAAATTATTATCCCAGATTCTTACAAAGAAGCAATGACTTACGTCAAAAAGATTCATCTATCTGAGGTACAAGAGAAAATCGCCAGGAAAGAAGATTTCATCCTCTATATCGGTCGAGAATCATGTCCATACTGTCAAAAATTCGCTCCCAAATTAGCAGTTGCTATTCAAAAAACGAATCAGACCGTTTATTACCTAGATAACGACTCAAAGGAGAGAAAAGACATCACAGCCTTTGCCCATGATATGAATATCAAGACAGTACCAAATTTGTCATCCTTTAAAAAAGGTAGTAAAGAAAACTATCTAAAAAAAGGTAGCAAATCAAGTATCGAAGAGATTATGGATCTCTTGACTCAATGAGCTAATTTTAGAATGTTAATACAAAAAGAGTAAGATCGAACGAATTGTTCCTCATCTTACTCTTTTTTACTAACTCAACTCAGCCACAATGGCCTTAATTTGCGCTGCGGTGTGTACCCCTGCAACTTGTTTGACAACCTGTCCATCTTTTTTAAAGAGTAAGGTTGGGATAGACATAATGCCGAAAGCACGCGCTGTTTCAGGATTTTCATCCACATCCATTTTCAGAATTTTTAACTCATCTTCCGAAAGTTCTTCTGATAATTTTTCTAAAATAGGAGCTTGCATGCGACATGGACCACACCAAGTTGCCCAAAAGTCCACCAAGACCAATCCTTCTTTCGTTTCTGCTTCAAATGTTGCGTCTGTAATTGCTTTTGCCATTGTTTTTCTCCTTTAGTTTTTGTATTGATCGAGGTCTTGCTTCATCAAATAGAAGAAGACATCTCCGTAAGTGCCTTGGTAATCCAACTCATGACCATTATAAATCAATTTTGTCACTGGAAAATAATCCGCAACCCCGATTAGGCAGGCCTGTTGGGAACGCTCAAATTCTTCATAAGAATCAAAATGCATGACCCGTTCTTGTTTTGCACCGTCTAGATAAGTAATATCAATCATAGCGATAACCTCTGTTTCTTAAGATGCACCCATTGTAGCTCTGTTCGTTACATCTGTCAAACAAAACGACTTACTCAGAATCATGAATCTTGTCCAAAAAAGGCAATAAAAAAGCCCTCTGAATTCAGAAGGCTCCATTCTTGCTGGATAAAACGTTTCTAGACAAGGCGTCGAGCCGAAGATTGTACTGATGGTACATCGAGGCGAAGTCAACGAAGTATAGAAACGTTTTAGACGCAAGATTAACGACGAAGTCCAAGAGAGTTGATCAACTCACGGTAACGGTTAACGTCGTTTGTACGAAGGTAAGCCAACAAGTTACGACGGCGACCGATTTTCTTCATCAAACCACGGTAAGTAGCGTGGTCTTTTTTGTGTTGTTTGATGTGTTCGTTCAAGTGGTTGATTTCCCAAGTAAGGACAGCAACTTGTACTTCTACTGAACCAGTGTCACCTTCGTGACGTGCGTATTGTGCAATGATTTCATTTTTTTTCTCTTTTGAGATTGCCATGATAAGCTCCTTTTCTTTATGCTCTATCCGAGTGGCAGGTTTGGCATATCCTGCTACCAAGAAAGAGTTAGTTGTCTATTCGACCTTTTCATTCTACCAAGATTTCATCATTCTGTCAAATACTTCTATTTCCTTCAAGGTGAATGTTTAAGGGAAGAGCTTTTCTCTTTTCTTAAAAGAAGCTAAATAATTTGGATAGCTTAATGAAATCACTCCTTATGCAAGATATTTTAAAAGACAAATATCTTTTAGAATATTTGCCTTTTAACTATATAAATCTATTTATCTTTCCGTTTTCCACGCAAGAGCAAAACTAGAGCAAAAACTGCTAAGAGTGCACCGAGTATGATCAACCCGTAAGACACTACTTCACCCGTTGATGGGAGAATTTTTTTCTTTCCTTCTTTTGGTATGGTTGGAGTTTCAGGTTTTTCCGGTATGCTTGGTGGGGTGGTCGGTGGTGTCGTTGGCGGTGTACTTGGTGGAGTGGTAGGAGGTGTTGTTGGTGGGGTATGACGATTCGTTACCGTGAAACCATCAATGTTTGTTATATAACCAGCTACTGGATCTTCTGTAATAGCGTAGGCAATCTTTTTACCTTCCTTGTATACGGGTAGATTCGTAAAACTTGCCTGCCAATTATCAGTAGCTGTGATTTCTTTTACAGCTACTTCTTGACCATCTGCAAGGAGACGAACTGTGATTTTTTCAGGACGAAGACCATCTTTATTGTCCGCATCATCCCAGATCTTCTTGACCGCTACTTCTGTAACTTCTGGTGTACGAGTGTTGGTAATATTGGTTCCTTCAATAGTTGTTTCATAGCCTTCAACAGGTTCTTCTGAAACAGTATAGGCAATGACCTTTCCAGCATCATCGACCACATCGAGATTATCAAAATGATAAGCCCAAGTTCCTGCTGCATCTGGTTTCACTTTTTTAGAAGCAACTTTGACTCCATTTGCTAGGAGGTCGACTGTGATTTTTGACGGACGCTTGCCATCTTGGTTGTCATTGTCATTCCAAGTCTTTTGGCCAGAGACACTTGTTTTTTCTTTTTGGTTCACAAGATCACGAGAAATCGCGAGGTCATTTCCAAAATCATCCTTGCTGATCTTGATAGGTTCTTCAGAGAGAACATAGCCTGTTGGAGCTTGAATTTCTTGAACCGTATAAGCTTGTTTGATCAAACCAGTAATGGTGCCAACACCATTCTCATCTGTCGTAATGGTTCCCACTTGCTCACCTGTATCATCTGCTGTCACAGCAAAGACAGCACCTGCAAGAGCTTGACCATTTTCACCTTTTTTGTGAATAGTGAATGAGTATTTCTCACCATTGAAGTCTCCATCAAGGAACTGATACAGAACGTCTGCAACCTTATTTTGCTCCTTGATTTCTTTGGCTGTCATAGTAGCATTGTTTTTGTAAGATGTATTGATGGCTGGGATCTTGTCCAAATAGACATCATAGCGAATGGTCATCCCTTGTTCTGGAGCTAGATCTCCGATATGAACGGTTAAAGAACGACCATCAGCACTGACAACAGGGGAATAATTCTTGGTTACATTTGTAGTATTCCGCAGATGATAGGCACCATCTCCATCACTGATCTTCCAAGTTCCTGTATGGATGTTAACAGAATCTACCTTGATTTTGCCATCAGTGAAAGCTAATTTGTCCTTAATATCAATATTATGAAGGGCTGTGTGGCCTTGATTGATATTCAAGGTATAGGTCAATTTTAATTTATCATATGAATTGGTCCATCCCCATTTGCTAAAGACTTCTGGAGTCGGAGGATACTTGCCTGGATTGACTCCTTTATAATCGATCTTTCCACCTGAAATAATATCCTTATTAACTTTGAGAGTGAAATCAATCGTTTTTTGTCCTTTGACGACTTGGTGATCCACACGAGCAAAGAAACGCAGTTTCCCTGTTACATTGGCCATTCTTTCAGGATAATCTGTATAGGTTACTGTGATGATTTTTCTTTGATCATCTACTGTTGCTGTCGCAACTTTTTGACCACTTGGATCCAAAAGGTCAATGGTATCTATTTCAAAAACCTTAAAGTCATCTCCAAGTTGGATAACGGTCTTATCCCCAGCTTTTACACGCCCATTCGGTAAAACAAAATTTGCCTCAACTTGAAAACTATCCCAAACACCGAGTGGATCTGTAATCGCTCCACCAGTTGATTTAGAAATGTTTACAGATGTCACAACATCATTGATCGTATCCGCATGGACTTTAGCAAGACTATTGGGTTTGGCAAATCCTAAAGTCGCTAGTAAAAATAGGGCAACTGTTGTTACAACAGAATAGAGCCACTTTTTCATAAACGATTTTTCTCCTTTTTCTGCGTTTACTAGATAAAGTACGCGAGCAAAAAAATTATCACTACATATTGTGAATTTCCACACAACCTATCTTTTTTCATTATAAACAATTTGCTTTGATATCACAAGCAAATTAATTCTTTTTTGTCTTTTCAGTTCATTTTATTGATACAAATAAAAAATAGCAGTCTGTATAAATCAGACTGCTTATTTTTTTGCTTATAAGGGAACTCCGAATACCTCTAGGGAGTTGAGTTCAGAAGGATGGAGTCTCCGCCATTCTCCCAATTGAAGAGTTGGATCTAGCGTTAGAGGTCCCATAGAAATCCGCTCTAAATCCACCACTTCCTTGCCACAGGCAGCGATCATGCGCTTGACCTGATGGAATTTTCCTTCTGCGATTTCAATTTCGACATAGGAGCTAGCGTTTGCCTCATTTACCTCTAAGATCTGCAATCTCGCAGGCAAAGTCGTGAAGTCTTTGAGGGCAATGCCTGCTTCAAACCGGGCCACATCTGCCTCATCCATGATCCCAGCCACCTGGGCACGATAGATCTTCGACACATGCTTCTTCGGCGAAAGCATGGCATGAGCGAGCTTCCCATTATTGGTCAAAAGCAGCAAGCCATGGGTATCGATATCCAGGCGTCCGACAGGAAAGACTTCCTTGTGACGGGCGGTCTCATCCAATAGATCTAGTACGGTTTGGTGATGGTCATCTTCAGTCGCTGAGATAACCCCAGCTGGTTTATTAAGCAGATAATACACAAAGGTTTCATGGACCAGGTTTTCTCCCATAAAGGTCACCTGATCCTTGTCTGGATCAATCTGTAGCTTCCCTGCTGTCACTTTTTTTCCATTCACTACGATTTTCTTTTGCTTGAGAAGCTGCTTGACCTCGGTCCTACTCCCCACGCCACAATCCACTAAAAATTTATCTAGACGCATGATTACTTCCCGCTCTTTCGCACAATCCAAAGGCCAAAAAAGGAAATCAGGATCATGAGGATACCAGAAAATCCAAAAATGAAGGCTGGAGCAGATGAGATCATCCCTAATAGACTAAGGACAAAGGTCGTTGCGATCGAACCTGTACTACATCCCAAAACCGCCATGGACGTTGCCTGGCTCAAGACCCCTGCTGGCATCTTATCTGATAAGACATTGTAAACCGTTGTCAAGGCTACACTGTAGGCGAAGCCAGAAGCGATGGTTACAAGGGCAAGAATCAACAGATTTGGAGAGACGCCGATCAACAGTTGGCCCATACCAAAAGCTACACCCGAAACCAATAATAAACGATCGCGGAAGAGCTGGGTCAAGGGCGAGAAGGCCAAACCTGCCAAGATCCCAACAAATTGCATGGCTGCTAAAATAATCCCAGCAGTTTGGGCAGTACCATGCCCTACTTGCTCGACCACACTTGGAATCCGAACGGTGATCATGACATTGGACAAGACGATCGCTGCCGCAACAACTGCTAAGCCGAGCGCTGTCCGCCATTGTCCCCCCGTCATCTTCAAATCCTTGTGTTTTTCCTCCACTGCTTCCGTTGTAGATCCATATGGCACAAATAAGAGATACAAAAGTAAGATTGGAATACTGATACCGTAGACGAGAAAGGCAGCCTGCCAGCCAAAGCGAATCAAGAGACTCACTCCAAAGGTCAAAACAGCTGTCCCAACAACCTCTGCAGAACCCCGAATGCCAAGGGTTTGGACACGTTCTTTTCCTTTATAGCGCTCACTGATAATGGCAATGGCAGAAACATTGAGCAAGCCAACCGCCATCCCGAAAATAATCCGAGACAAAAAGACAACTGGATAGGCTGGACTGATTAAGGGAATAAAGCCACATAGAGCGTAAGCGACTAGGCCTGTCACAATCATCTGACGCTCTGAAAATAGGCGCCCAATCCATTTATTGAAGATGAGTGAAACCATGATCCCTGCAGAAGGAAGCGAGACCAAGAGCTCAATCATGCTGTGAGGAATTCCCTTATAATAGGCAAACATGGCCGACTGCGCACTCGAAATCGAAAACGAGGTCGTCAAAATAAATGAAAGCGCGAGAATACTCACTTTCTCCATGATTCTTTTCATTATTTTTTCCTTTAAACTATTCTTTTTTTCACACTCCTCCTATGATAACACGAGCTAGTGACAGGACGCAATAGATTGAATTAAAAAAACGAAATGATTTTTTAATTCATTTCGTTCGTGCTAGTAATTGTGAGGCGAAGACTCCTGTTAGGAGCATCAAAGCACCAATCAAGACAAAGAGCAGATGATTGGAAGGAGCTAGTGGCGTCACCAACTGGATGAAGAAAGAAGAGAGGGCTGATCCGAGATTGCAGCCAATCAAGACAAGCGAGGTCGCAAGATTCAGGAGATTAGTCGGAATTTTTTCAGATAAGTGATAGAAGATACTGGTTACTCCTGTACTGTAGGTAAATCCGGCCAAGAGGGTTCCTAGAACCAGGCTCCACAGCTGTCCAGACAAGCCAATCAAGGCTAACGCTAGACTGAAACCAAAGCACATGATCATGAGCAAGTTCTTTTTGAAAACATGTGTCAAACTAGCAAATCCCACTCCCGCTACAATCCCTGTCAATTGCATAAGACTTAGGACTGTTCCAGCTGTTGTCGCCGTTCCCATACGAGCGTCAACAATGATATCCGGCACGCGCAGGCTAATGATGGAATTGAAACAAATGATGATACCAGCAATCACGGCTAGCATCAGACTAAAACGCCATTGAGGGGCGCGAAGGCGTGCGGAACCTTTCTTTTTCTCTTTCAAGCTAGCCTGTTTTTTCTCCTTAGGATAGGGGACAAAAAGGATATAGAGGAGTAAAATCAAGTAACCACCTCCATATACGGCAAAGATCGCTGGCCAGCCTAGGGGTAAGAGTTGTCCAACAATAAAGGTCAAGATGGCAGATCCCACCACTTCAGCAGACCCCCGATAGCCCAGCATCCGGGTCTTGTCATTGCCTGAGTAGCGCTCACTGATAATTGAAATAGCCTTGGCATTGATCATTCCTGTCCCCAAACCAAAGAGAAAACGACTCAGAAAGATGAGAGGATAGTCCTGCACGACCAAAGGCAAAAGCCCGCTAGTTGAAAAGAGCAAGAGCCCTGCGACAATCATCTGGCGCTCACTCATCCACCGCTCGATCAGGCTATTTAAAAAGAGCATGGCCACTACCGCAAAGGCCGGCAGGGAAACCAAGAGTTCCACCTGGCCTGCTGAATATCCTAAGTGGCTAAAATAGGCCTTCATAGCTGGCAAACCGGCTGTAATTGAAAAGGATGAAATCAGCATAAGCGACAAGCTCAAGAGACTGATTCTTTCCATTGTTTTTTTCATTTTTTTATTTCCTACACTTTACTGGTAACATTTGACTTTACTAGTTTTTTTAGAAAAGATTCAAACTAGAATTTTCAATAGAATCCTAGTATAATCAATTTAGAAAGAGAAAAATAGGACATTTGTCCTATTTTAGGAGGTTGAGATGAAAAAAATTTCCCCATCTACAAGACTCAAGGAAATCATCACAGACTACCAATTGGATCAGATATTTCCAGGCGACTGTCTTAGTCAGCTGGACCTCGTTCTCTATCAGGCTGGAGAGTATATCTGCCGCCAAGGATCTGAACAAGATGTCATTCCTTATTTTCTCAAGGGCCGGCTCAAGATTATCCACAGTCTTGAGAATGGCAGCGACACCATCCTTGAAATCCAAGAAAAACCTGGACTCTTAGGAGAGATTGAGCTCCTGCTCGATCGGGTCTGTATCACATCGGTCATTGCAGACCAAGACTCGCTAGTCGTTCAGCTCCCAGCCCAGCACTTTAAGAAGCGCCTCCTACTTGATCCAACCTTTTTGCGCTCTACGGCCAAGACCTTAGCTGAGAAATTGCACCAGATCAACTATTTAGCTCCTGCTAACTTTCATTATTCGGTCAAGGAACGCCTCGCTACGCATTTTCTGGAACATTGCGATGAAAATGGGACCCTCAAGCCCAAGATGAATCAGCTGGCTCTGCGTTTTGGGATCAGCTACCGCCACCTTAGCCGCGTCATCAAGCAGATGATCGAAGAGGGCTTAGTCCAAAGAGAAGGACGGATCTATACGATTTTAGATGCAAAAAGGATGAATGATTTGTCCATTAAACATGCGGAAACCGTCGACAGATAACTTTAATTTTAGGCTCTTTTGTGTTATCATGGAGGGTAGAAAGAAAGTGAGAGTAAAACGATGAAAGCAATTGAAAAAGTTACAAGAGCGTCCCATTTGATTGATATGGATGACATTATCCGCGAAGGAAATCCAACACTTCGAGCTGTTGCAGAAGACGTGACCTTCCCTTTGTCTGATCAGGAAATTATCCTGGGTGAAAAAATGATGCAATTCTTGCACCATTCTCAAGACCCTGTTATGGCTGAAAAACTTGGCCTCCGTGGAGGAGTGGGACTCGCTGCCCCTCAGCTGGATATCTCTAAACGAATCATCGCTGTTTTGGTTCCCAATCCAGAAGATGCCGATGGCAACCCACCAAAAGAAGCCTATAGCCTTCAAGAAGTCATGTACAATCCAAAGGTTGTCGCCCATTCTGTGCAAGACGCGGCTCTTGGCGACGGGGAAGGC
The DNA here is from genome assembly GCF_041432055.1 of Streptococcus sp. 27098_8_186. Classification (NCBI taxonomy): domain Bacteria; kingdom Bacillati; phylum Bacillota; class Bacilli; order Lactobacillales; family Streptococcaceae; genus Streptococcus; species Streptococcus sp. 27098_8_186. The sequence continues at coordinate 89,829 of NZ_JAPVYV010000007.1, read as the reverse complement.
TGTCTCTCTGTAGACCGCAACGTCCCAGGCTATGTGGTTCGCCATGCCCGCGTGACTGTTGAGTATTTCACAAAAGATGGGGAAAAGAAACGCATCAAACTCAAAGGCTACAACTCCATCGTCGTTCAACATGAAATCGACCACACCAACGGCATCATGTTCTATGACCGCATCAACCCAAACAACCCATTTGAAATCAAAGAAGGACTTTTGATATTAGAATAGCGTAACTGACAAAAAAGTAAGGTAGTAGTGATGATTCACTACTACCTTACTTTTTTTACGAGACTACGTCTACCGATTTCTGTCTCTCGGCGCAGTGGTTGATTGGAACTACTCCTTCCTACGGTACTCGTACTTCCTAATCAACTGTGCGGGGGCAGGACTACGAAATCGAGACTGCGTCTACCGATTTCTGTCCTGCTCCCTATATTGCCCAATCTCCGTTACGGAAGACCGGGACGCGGGTGCCGTCTTCTCGGATGCCGTCGATATCCATTTGGCTTGAACCGATCATGAAGTCGACGTGGACGTCTGAGCGGTTAAGGCCGGCTGCTTCGAGTTCTTCTTCTGTGAACTCTGCACCACCTTCTACGCTGGTTGCATAGGCTGCTCCGATGGCCAAGTGGTTAGAGGCATTTTCATCAAAGAGAGTGTTAAAGAAGGTAATGCCTGATTGGGAAATTGGGCTTGGGTCTGGGACGAGGGCACATTCACCCAAGGCACGCGCTCCCTTGTTTTTGAAGACCAAATCTTTCATGACTTGATCGCCTTTTTCAGCTGTGATATCCACAATTTCTCCATTTTCAAAGGTCACTTTGATGCCTTCGATGATGTTCCCATTGTAGCTAAGCGGTTTTGTAGACGTTACATATCCTTCTGCACGACGGAAGTCAGGAGCTGTGAAGACCTCTTCTGTCGGCATGTTTGGCAAGAAGCCTTCGCCCTGGGCATTGATAGCCCCCGCAGATTCCCAGACGTGGTTCTTCGGCAAGCCAAGAGTCAAATCTGTTCCTGGTGCTGTGTAGTGAAGGGCTGAGAATTGTTCCTTATTAAGTGTATCTGCCTTGCTCTTGAGAATAGCTGCATGCTCTTCCCAAGCCTTAACTGGATCTTCCTCGTACACCCGGCAGGTCTTGAAGATTTGATCCCACAGGAGATCCACTGCTTCTTCATCACTAGCCGCATTTGGAAAGACCTTTTTCGCCCATTCTAAACCCGCTGCAGCAGCAACGGTCCAGCTGACCTTGTTAGATTGAGTAGCGATGCGCATTGGTTTCATGGCCATGCCCAAAGCCTTAGCAGAAGCAGAAAGCTTCTCTGCCTCGACACCGTTTAAAACACCTGGATCAGATGAACGCACACCTAAGCGACTAGCCTTGTGTTCCAAGAGGTAGTTCATCTCTGCAATCTTGTAGTCAGGCACATTGTCCAAGCGATCCATCGGTGCATGGAGGAATTTTTCACGGGTAGTAAAATCATCTGCCCATTGGACAATCACTTCATGTGCCCCCAAGGCATAGGCTTCCTTCACAATCAAGTGGGCCAATTCTCTTTGCTCCACATCGATGTTCAAAGCCAAGGTATGGCCAGGTTGCACGTTGATACCGTTCGCCACTAACAATTTAGCGTATTTTTCGAGATTTTCTTTAAAATTTGGTAAAACCATTGCATTCTCCTTCATAAGTGAATAATCTTCTCCTAGTATACCATAAGTCCATGTAGAATTCTTTTTGAACGTAAACAACCTTTTTTAATATAAAATAGGTTAAGTGATTCTGAAAAGAAATAAAAATGAGTTCTTTTTAGAACGAATCAAGAAATACCGAAACTTTCTGCTGTGAGAAAAGTGCCTGAAACTTAATAGTTTCAGGCACTCGGAATTATTGAGAGTAAAACAGTTTGGGAAACTGTTTTAGCCTGAGCCAAGAAATTAAAGAGCAAAGGGGCTCAATACGAATTGAACACGGGCTGCGGATTGTGTCAAAAAGATAAGTTTTCCTAGAATCGAAAGATTCTGCGTCAAACTTCCTATTTTGACTTTATCCGCAGACGCCCTTTGTATCTTGATTTAGTCATGGAACTTCGTAGAAGTTCGCTGACGTCCGTACTCACCTAAGGAAAGTTTCTAAGAAGACTTTGTCTTCAACTTAAGGAAGAACATAGCCTTGATCATCCACGGTATGAGGTTGTTCAGAACTTCTATTCTCTCTCAAGGCTTCCAAATCTTGATCCAAAATGGAATTGTAGTCTGTACTACCTTCACGGGTTACCCGAGTTGATACTTGGCGCAAGAGTTTTTCATTGAGATTGCGAACCCAGCGACCATTACTATGGTCATTGGCACGCATATAATTTCCTTTCACAATCTCTCCGTAAAGGTCTTCATTGACTTGGTAACCTTGCTTACGCAATCCTAACAGACCGATCTCCACGATCTCATCTGGGCTGTAGTCTTCAAAATCAAATGTAGTTGGGATCCGGCTTTGCAGACCTGAATTGACCTGCAAGAAGTCGTGCATCTCTTTCGTGTAACCGGCAAAGATAATGACGATATCGCGACGGTGGTCCTCCATAAATTTGAGGACTTCATCCAAGGCTTCCTTCCCAAAATCATCATTTAAACCGGTATAGAGCGTGTAGGCCTCATCGATAAAGAGGACTCCACCCAGTGCACTTTCTAGGACTTCGCGCGTCTTCAAGGCTGTTTGACCTTGGTAGCCTCCAACCAGATTGCTCCGCGAAACTTCGATGAATTTCTTCTGCTTGATAACCCCCTTTTGGAAGAGGATATTGCCCAAAATGCGGGCCACGGTGGTCTTCCCTGTACCAGGATTTCCAAGAAAGAGAGAGTGCAAGGTCGTGTCTTCGACGATACCACCTTGTTCAGCCCGTTTTTGATTGAACTCAGCCATGGCCACGAATTGTTCGACTTGCTCTTTCACCTTAGCAATTCCAACCAAACGGTTGAGGGCAGCCATCCCATCTTCTTCCTTGTCGGCTCCTGCTTGATACTTACCTTGGTTAAGGACAGCATCGATGTCGCTATTGAGGATGGTCTCAATATCGTCAGAACCTTGGGCCACCACCCGATCTGCCATGGTCTTGGTCAATTGCTCATCCAGGTTACGGATCCAGCGACCATTGCTCTTATCTAGCGAGCCATCATAAGCCCGCTTAACATGCCGCGCATAGTAATCCCGGTCTTCGAGTTTGTAGTCCCCTTTGCTTAGGATCATTTCACCTAGTTGGACAATCTCATCTCCTGTGAAATCTTCAAAGATGAAATTATTTGGTACCCGAGAACGAAGGCCTGGATTGGTCTTTAAGAACTCTTCCATTTCCTTGGTATAGCCGGCAAAGATAATCATGATGTCGTCACGATTGTCCTCCATAAATTTGAGGATGGTATTGATCGCCTCGATCCCAAAGTCCGCACCGCTGTCCTTTTTATCCAAGCTATAGGCTTCATCAATAAAGAGGATGCCTCCTCGCGCTTTTTCAAGCAGGGCTTGGGTCTGTTCAGCCGTTCCTCCAATATTCGAAGAGATCAGATCGGACTCCGTTGCTTCCACGAAACGGAATTCCTCCCCTGAGAGAACACCTGCATCAAAAAGCACTTGTCCCAATAGACGTGCCACAGTGGTTTTCCCTGTACCAGGATTTCCCATAAAGGCAGCGTGAAGGGTTTGTTTTTCAGGAGCCTTGCCACTGGCGATTCGTTTCTTGTTAAATTCCACCATGTTGATCATTTTCTTGATCTCATGTTTGACTTTTTCAAGACCAATCAGGCTATTGAGTTCTTGAAGAGCATCTTGTTTCTTCTCTGGTCCAGAGTCTCTTGCGGTAGTTGGAGCCACCGTTGCATCCGTCGTCTGTCCCGTAGGAACGACTTGCGCATTGCCCTTCGCCACTTCTCTACCAACAAGATAGTCACAGTCATCCTCGATTTCCTTTGTCAGATCACGCGCATCGCCCTGCCTATAGGTCACGGTGCCCACCTTCGCAAAGGCTCCACCTTGAAGCCGTATATTAGGATCCGCAATCTTATGACAAATCATATGCTCAGCCATCAGCACACCATCATCAAAAACGCCAAATGAAATGGTTTGGGCATTCTCATTCAAGAAGGTCGTTTCCCCAGTCAGGGAAGCAAAGGACTCTTCATAGACGCATAAAAACTCTGTAAATGTAGCTTGGTGAGCTCGGATCATACTATTAAATGAATTGATGGAGGTCATACGATCCGAATCCGAATTGAATTGAACATTGTTGTCAAGACAGACTCCAGTTCCAGTAGGCAACTCAATTTTACAGTTTTCAGACTCCCAGATGACATTCCTCAACCAAACTGGTGGAAAGTCCTTTTCCAGATCACCGCCTGTAATCGTTGAATTTTTTGCGATCACTTCTGAGTCCTTGGCATGGATCGTATTATTCCCAAATTTTTCAATATGGACATTTTCTAAGGTCAATTTAGAGCCTTCTGACAGATCTATCTTAGAAAAGATCGTTGAATTTTGAATGGACAATTCTGATGCTGACATTCCGATGACACTTTGGTGTTTTTCCGGAACCTTCATCCCAACTCCATCCAATGTCATTTTCGAATGCGTATCCATATAGATAAAAAATTCACTATTTGTCGGAGTGGTGATTTCAAAATAGACCTGTTTACAGGTGATAGCTGACTCATTCCATAAGGTCAAGGCAGTATAGTTCCCACCAACTTTAAACCACAGATCTTCAAATGTCACCTGAGCTCCCTCTACAAATCGGAAAGAAGCCTCAATCGTGTTGTTAAACATGCGCCCATTACCATTTGGATTTGGAACCACATGCCCCACAAAATGAAGGCTCTTGTTGATCACAATCACCTCATCTGTCGGCCATTGAAACACATATCCATTTTCAAACTCGATGGTATCTCCATCCTGCGCTTTTTCAACCGCATCCATAAAGTTCCAACTATTGTTGTAAGGCCCTACTAAATATCTTGCCACGCTCTTCTCCTTTGTTTCATCTATTCTATTTCCTTGTCACAAACAATCGTTACTAAAAATTGTAACACAATCCAGTGCCAAAGAAAACACTTATCAGATCTGAAAGGACTGAAAAACCTCTATTTTCAAAAGAAAAATAGAGGCTGTCAGTTAATCTTTCAAGGCTGAAAATAAGCCGGCTAAAGCAATTGCTCCTGAGAGCAGGGCGGTGGAAAGGAGCAGCACATTGTCTGCCACCTCTAGCTTGTACTCAAAGACTTTTTCAGCTGGTTTGTCTTCTGCAAAAATTTCTAACTTCATGTTCTCCTCCTTTGTTTCTAGAACAAATCACTGTGACTTCCCGTCCTCAGCAAATTTAAAATCAATTCGTCCTTATCTACTTTGTAAACCAAAAGCCAATCCGGCTGGATATGACACTCCCGAACACCTTGGAAATGCTTGGAATTGGTCAATTGATGGTCACGATATCTGACAGGAAGTTCTTTTTCTTGAACCAGAAAATTCAAGACTTCTTCTAACAAGTCTGCCTTCAAACCTCGCTTCATTGCTAACTTAAAATCTTTTTTAAACTATTTATGATAACGAATCTTAAGCACGCAAGTCCTCCATCAAGTCTGAGACTGATTCAAAGGGTTGACTCATATTCCGATTTTGCTCTACATCCGTTACTACTTGAAGCAACTTCCCATGATCGTCTAATCGAACATCAAAAGGTAAGCCCTGATATTGAATAGCCTGACGAAGAAAAATGTTGATAGCTGTTGTCATATCCATTCCCAAATGATTGAACACCAGTTGGGCCTGCTCCTTAACCTCGCTATCCAAACGGATACTCATGCTCGTCTTTGACATCTTCTCACCTTCTTTCTAGCTTTTATTGTAACAAAAAAGAAGGCTGTTGTAAATCCATTGGTTATACAATAGCCTTCTAATTGGTATTCATTTTTCATTAGATGAAACTGGATCAACTTTTATGAATGGATTCTCTCCATCAAAACAAATCATCAAAGAGGCTCAACTGGTTATCCTCTGGCATATTGCCAAGAATGCCCATCTCATCCATCTTTTCAACCAGGGTGGACGAAACACCGCCACGCTTCCGGAGCTCGGTCTTAGAGAGGAATTCTCCTTCTTCACGCGCCCGCACGATCTGCTTGGCAACGTTCTCTCCCAGACCATCCATAGCGACAAATGGTGGAATCAGGGTATCCCCATCGATCAAGAATTCTGTCGCCTGACTGCGATAAAGGTCTAGCTTGCCAAACTTGAAGCCCCGCTCCCACATCTCATTGACAATCTCAAGGGTGGTGTAGAGATCGATCTCTACGTTGGAAGCTTCATTGTTCTTGCGTTTCTCAGCGATTTCCTTCATCCGCGCTTTCACGGCTTCAAGGCCGGCTCCCATGGTCTTGATGTCAAAGGCCTTGGCCCGAATCGAGAAGTAAGCACAGTAGTAATAAAGTGGATGATGCACCTTAAAGTAGGCCACACGAAGGGCCATCATAACATAGGCCGCCGCATGGGCTTTAGGGAACATGTACTTGATCTTCCCACAGGACTCGATGTACCATTCAGGGACATTGTTTTCCTTCATGGCTTGGATGTAGCCATTGCGCTCTTCTTCTGAGATCTTGAGCCACATGCCTTTCCGCACGCGCTCCATGATGGTAAAGGCCATTTTAGGCTTGAGCCCCGCGTGCATGAGGTACACCATGATGTCGTCCCGACACCCGATAACGGTCGATAGATCGGCAATGCCCGCCTTGATCAAGTCTTGGGCATTTCCCAACCACACGTCGGTACCGTGAGACAGACCAGAGAGCTGAAGTAACTCTGCGAAGGTCGTCGGATGGGTCTCTTCGACCATGCCCCGGACAAAGTTAGTCCCAAACTCTGGAATCCCCAACATCCCTGTCGGCGTTCCGATCTGCTCGGCTGTTACCCCTAGCACTTCTGTCCCAGAAAAGAGGGCCATGACCCCTGGATCATCCATAGGGATATCATTTGGATCAATGCCTGACAAGTCCTGAAGTTTCCGAATCATGGTCGGATCATCATGACCAAGGACATCGAGCTTGAGGACGTTCTCATCGATATCGTGGAAGTTAAAGTGGGTGGTCTGCCATTCAGCTGTCACATCATCTGCTGGATACTGGACTGGAGTAAAGTCATAAACATCCATATAGTTTGGAATAACAACGATTCCCCCTGGGTGCTGACCGGTCGTCCGTTTGACCCCAGCTGCACCGAGAGCCAAGCGCTCGACCTCGGCATCTCGGTAGTACTTGCCATAGTCCCGCTCATAACCCTTGACAAAGCCGTAGGCAGTCTTAGCTGCGACCGTACCTACCGTTCCTGCCCGGAAGGCATATTCTTCCCCAAAGATATCCCGAACATCCAAGTGGGCACTCGGCTGGTCTTCCCCAGAGAAGTTCAAATCGATATCGGGTACCTTGTCCCCATCGAAACCAAGGAAGGTTTCAAAAGGAATATCCTGCCCGTTTTTGCTGAGCTTGTGGCCACAGTTTGGACAATCCTTGTCCGGCATATCAAAACCAGATCCATAAGAACCGTCTGTGATGAATTCACTATACTGGCACTGGCTGCAAACATAGTGAGGCGAAAGCGGATTGACCTCCGTGATCCCAATCATGGTCGCGACAAAGCTGGATCCAACGGATCCACGCGAACCAACCAGATAGCCCCGCTCATTGGAACGGTGCACCAGCATCTGTGAAGCCAGATAAATCACGGCAAAGCCATTCCCCAAGATGGAAGTCAATTCCTTTTCAATTCGCAGATCGACAATATCAGGGAGCGGATTACCATAGATTTCAAAGGCTCGCTTATAGGTCAATTCCGCAACTGTTTCTTCGGCCTTGTCGATAAATGGCGTATAGAGATCGCCCTTGACCACTTCGACCGGCTCAAAGGTCTCTGCAAGCGCATTGGTGTTTTCAATAACAATCTTGCGCGCCAAGTCTTCTCCCAGAAAGGCAAATTCATCTAGCATTTCATTGGTAGTTCTGAAATGCGCTTTTGGAAGTGGCGCTGGCTGGGCATCTTCTCCGTGCCCAATGGTCCGGTTGATCATAGCCCCTTGACCGAGACTACGGACAATGATCTCCCGATAAATCTCATCTTCCGGCTCCAGATAGTGGACATTCCCTGTCGCGAGAACAGGCTTGCCGAGACGATCCCCCACTTCGATCAAGCTCTTGATAATGGTCTGGAGCTCCTCCATGTCCTTGACCTGCTCCTTGGCAATGAGGGGTGCATAGATAGCCGGTGGCATAACCTCGATAAAGTCGTAGTACTTGGCTACTTCGACTGCCGCATCCACACCTTGCGACATGACCGCATCAAAGACTTCCCCTTCTGAGCAGGCCGATCCGAGGATCAAGCCCTCACGGTGGGCGTCCAGCACGGTTTTGGGAATCCGTGGGACTCCTTCGAAATACTTGGTCCCAGAAAGTGAGACTAGTTTAAACATATTCTTAAGGCCGGTCTGATTCTTGACATAGAGGGTCGCATGCTTGACCCGCGCCTTCTTGTAGGAATTCTCATCGATCAAATCGATATTCAGGTCCTTGAGATTGGTCACCCCATGCTTTTCAGCGACATCTTTGATGAAGATAAAGAGCAGGCGCCCCGTCGCTTCCGCATCGTAGTTGGCCATGTGGTGATGCTCCAAGCCTACCCCAAAGCGCTTGGTCAATGGCCCCAAGCCATGCCGTTTAAAATCTGGATAGAGGTTGCGGGCAAATTCCAGGGTATCGATGACTGGCTGGGTGATCTTGGGAAGGCCATGACGCTCGTAGTTGGCATTCATGAAGCCCACGTCAAAGGTAGCATTGTGGGCGACAAGAACGGTCCCCTCACAGAAGGCCTGAAACTCCTTCAAGACCTGTACCAAAGGCTTAGCCCCCCGGACATGCTCATTGGTGATCCCTGTCAATTGGGTCGTAAAGGAGGACAGAGGATGGCCCGGATCGATAAACTCATCAAACTCCTCAATGACATTGCCCTTGTACATCTTAGAAGCAGCGACCTGAATCAAGTCATTGTAGATGGCTGAAAGTCCCGTCGTTTCCACGTCAAAGACCACATAAGTCGCTTCATTGAGGTCCAGATCTACCTCGTTATAGGTGATGGGCACCTTATCCTCTACGATATTGGCTTCCATCCCATAGATCAGCTGGATCCCAGCCTTCTTGGCTGCTTTAAAGCCATGTGGGAAACTCTGCACATTGCCATGGTCGGTGATGGCCACCGCCTTATGCCCCCACTCAGCTGCCTTGGCAATCAGCTCTTCGACTTCCGGCAGAGCATCCATAGTCGACATATTGGTATGCGCGTGGAACTCCACCCGGCGCTCACCTTCTGGCATCAGGTCCTTGCGGGCGTAGTGCACGACTTCCTGGATGTCTTGGACATTCATGGTTAAGTCGCGCGTGAAATTGTTCATTTCGATATTTCCCCGCACCCGTAGCCAGCTGTTCTTCTTGATCATGTCAAACTTCTGGGCTTCTTCCTCATTTTTAACCCATTTCTGAAGGGAAAAACTCGAGGTATAGTCGGTCATCTTAAAGCTGATCAAGACCCGACCAGTCCGCGTCACCTTGTGCTCCACGTCAAAGACCACACCCTCAAAGACAATCCGATTCTCTTCTGTCGTAATCTCGATCATCGGAGTGATCTCGGCCTTGTCTAGCTTGGGCTTAGCCACAGCCTTCTTAGCCTTGAAGTCAAAGACTGGATTTTCTTCAACAGCTGTTGGCGGAGCCATCTGAACCAAGGATTCCATAGCCCGCAAGGTCTCTTCATTGGCTGCTTGGAAAATCTTTTCATTTTCCTCCTCAAAGCGCGCCACTTCTTGCTCTGTCAATTCCTCATCAGACTCCACCCGACAGGTGAAATGCGGAAAACCAAAGGCTTCCAACTGTTTGGCAAGATTGGGCAAATGGTTCTTACGAAAATGCTCCGTATCAACCGAAGAAGGACCAGAGATGATCAATTCCTGTCCTTCTGCTCGCACCTGCAAGTCTTGGTAAAGTCCCTTAAAGCCTTGACTAGCACAAGGTCCTTCCTCAAAGACCTCCCGGTAGTAGGCCCGCAATAAATCAGCAGAAAAATCCTGATTGGCCACTTGGATGGTAAAGGTCGCCTGGTTTCCTGTCTTTGAAAATTCGTCCTTCAAGCGCTGGCGCAATTCCTTAAACAAAGTAATGGGCAAGATTTCCGCAAAATCAAAGCGGAACTCCCAGACCCGACTGACCTTGTGCACCACGACTTCTTGAATCTCCGCATGCAAAAAGGCACTGGAAGATCGCATTTCCAGCGGCATATCCAGCTGATCCATTAAAATTTCAAAGGTGTTGGACATTGTTTCTCCCTTGATATTGATTCTTTTGCTCGCTTTTGAGTGGCCCGCTTCTAAGCAAAAACAGACCAGTCAAAAACATTCGTAACCTTTATTTTATCACAATTTAAGGATTAATTCGAGAGAGAAGTGAAGACAAAAAAATCACCGGACTAGCGGTGATTTCTCGATGATTGGCCAACAGCAGGCAATCCTGATCATTGTCCCGTCGTATCCGTCACTGAGCTTGAACGCGGTGTCCAAAGTAGATCCTTCATCTGTAACTAGACGGTTTCTCTCAAGCTTTGTTCTTGCTTTTGGATATCCTCCATGACAGGCCACAACTTCTGCCGGATTTCCACTTTCTCCTCTTGTTCTTTTTGCCGCTTGGAGGGTTGGGCGGTACATGGCAAAGAAAGGCCCGATGACCACGATCAAGTAGGGAATATAGCGCGATTGTTTCAGGAGCATAATGATCAATAACACAAGACCGATCACCTTAATCCCCACATTAAAAACAAAACGCATTTAAAATTCTTATTTACTTGTAAATATGTTTCTTTAGATATCGGCTACACCTATTTCATTAAAACATCTGTGATACTTAGACTCATCTTCGTTTCATCAGCCATTGTTTCTACGATCGAGCTCTGTTCACTCGTCAAAGGGAGCAGTAAAAGTGTCGCTGATTGTGTCGGTAACTTAGGGTTATTAGATAGACTATACTGGACCACTTGATCTTGATAAATAGAGTGGCCATCATAACTCCAACTAATTTTAAAGGTGGCATCACGATCAAGATTCGTTGTAGTTTTGTTGACCAACATAAAAACTGCATATTCCTGTTGTTTAAAAGTATAGGTACCACCTGTAAAATACACAGTAATCTCTCCTTGAGCGCCGATTTCCGGATGTTCCGTAACTAACTTCTTCCCCAGTTCAATCAAGTCCGATGTCTTTCCTTCATTCTGAGGTGCGACTACAAATTTCAAGCCCTTCTCCTCTTTAGCAGATGAGGAAGCTTTTGTACTTTGCTCCGCTTTGTTTTCTGTTGATTCCTTGGCTTCTTTTTTAGGCTGAGCACAGGCTGTTAAAACAAGCACACTCCCCAGCAATACCATGCTTTTTTTCATGTATTTTTCCCTCCTTTTATAATCGAGTAGTTTCAAAATTTATTCCTTACTATCATACCGGAATTTACTATGAATAGCAAATTAGACGCTGGGTGGAGAGAGTAGAGAAGATGAAAAAGATAGAACCAGGCGGTTCTCTCTAAGTTATAACTTTTCATCAACCCAATACAGTTGACAAAGAGCCATTGTTTTTATTAATTAGTTATCAGATAAATAGAATTATTCAAACAACCTTAAAGAAAATAATCAAGTACATTACAAAATCAACCATTAATCGTCGGCTATTAAGAATCGTTGCCAAAACGTATATCTTAGGATATTAAATTATTTTTATCAAACATTATTTCTTATCTATCCTGAATGGCATTCTATCATTATCTAAAAAGTAACGTTCAACTTTTTCTCTATTATAGCTAAATTGATATCTCAATTCATATCGTTGGCTCTATGTATGTATATGAACGATTAAATTGTTTCCTTATTCAGTGATTGTCTATATTCCTTTGACTTTTCACCATACCAAGCCTTGGACGAATAACCAAATTGCTCTCGATACTCCTCTGAGTATTTGAAGAGATAATATCCCCTTAACAAATCAATCGAAAATACATAAGTGGCAAACACAAATATTGCAGGCATTAAAGGCATCAAAACTGCATCAATACCACCTCTCGTATTACTTCCAGTTGAGCGATCAAATAGAACTAGACCAGCTGTAATCCCTGTTCCACCTAAAAAAATCAAACCATCTGAAATTCTATCTGTCAGTATAGATGACATCGGACTAAATTCAGTCCGATTACAAACAGCTTCTTTCATCTTACGAGGTACCGTTCGAACCAAGTAAAAAATTGCAAGACCAAACGTGACACCCGCTACTATACTAGCCATATTACGACGTGTCATCATCATAATTCCAGAACACACTGTAAACATTGAAAGCAAAATCACCATATAAAAATAAGTACAAAATTTTAATTTCATGGGGCTATTTCTATACTTGATTGAAAAGAAAAGATATACCAAATACATGATTAGGAACAAAAAGATTGCAGGCCACTGTAGCCATCTATAATTAGGAGCTTGATCCACTGTATGCCCACTTATAAACATCGGAATAGCAACCAAAAAAAAGTAAAGAACAACTGAGGTGATCAATAAGCCTATGTAACGTTTCCAATTCCCTTTTTGATTTAATTTGTTTACAATATCTTCATTTACAAAGGACTGACTTTGTTCAAATGAATAATTAAATAGCTTCATTTTCTAACTCCTTTCTCCAAACCATTCCAACTTAGGAACATTTGCAAATAATTTCTTAGCTAAAGGACTTTTAATCAATTTTGACCAAAAAGTTTCATCTTCTGCAGCAACCATAGCATCTAAAAACTTTAGAATGAAGCCATTACTTTCCCTAATGCATCGAAGAACCAATCGCTATTATACAATTTTTCAGCAATTTTTGCTGGAGTTTTTTTTGCAGCTTCAGGGGAGCTTATAACAGCGAAAAAAATATCATCCATTTTTCTGTTATTATATAAAAGATTCCAAAACCATTCCTGATGAAGAGCTTGAAAAGGTCTGTCTCATAAGGTTCGTCCTTCATAGACTCATAGCTATCCATGAGGATGACCATAGTCGGCTCTTGCTTACCGGTCACTTCACAGTAGAGGGCGATGGTGCCGACACCATGCTCAGACAGGAGCTTCTTCCTGCGATCTAACTCGCGGTTGATGATCCGGATGAATTTCTGGATTTTTTCCGTCTGATCGAGCAGGAGACTATCAGCCACATGTGGCAATTGAGTCAAGGGTGCTAGACCATTGGTTCCGAAATCCAGCAGGTACATGGTCAGATTTTCTGGACTCTGCTTGCGGGCCAGATCCATTGCGACTGTCTGTAGGAAAGTGGTCTTTCCTGTACCTGGACTTCCGTAAAGGAGGATATTCCCATCTTTTGTCAGATCGATAGCGATTGCTTCTTGTTTTTGCGCTTGCGGAATATAATTTAGTGGGGCAAGGCCACGCGAGGTACTCTCCTTATCATAGTCATCTGGAAGTGATAAAAACTCCATTAAATACTACTATCATACAGAAATTTAGTTTTAAGAGCAAGTTAATCACTATGTGGAGATAGTTGATAAGTTGAAAAAGAGAGAACCGGTTGGTTCTCCCCAAGTTCTCTCCAAATTGTAACTTTTCATCAACCAACACAGTTGGTAAAGAGCCTAAATTAATCAAGGCAAACCATCTGCTGCAGCTTTTTCACCATCAGTAGGCGATGTATCTGTAGTATCATTTTTCGGTTTTCCATACGATTCTACTACACCACCTTTGGAAATGGAGTTGGCTATAGAAGTATCTGCTTTATAAAACGATGTCGCTACATGGTCTAAATAGTTATTTAATTTACTCACCACAGTTGCAACATTCCCCACTATTGATTTGATTTCATTTGTTCCAGATGAAATCAAATTCCCTGAGTCATCAGAAACAGACGAAGCTCCATCAGTGATCTGATCTCCTAGTTCTTTTGCAGCAACTTGAATACCATGAATATGAGCAACATCTATTTCAACTGTCGAGTCCAATACCATAAAATTACTTCCTCCTCTTAAGTTCTATATACATTAATTTGTCCCCATTCTCCCATTATAATATTTCTGTATATCCTCGTAGCTCGTGATTTTTGTAGTTTTCCCTTCAATACTCCATTTAGCATCTAAGTATAAACCTTCATAGACAGATACTCCTGTTTTTAGAAATTCTGTCTCAAGATCAATTAGTTCCCTACCATTTTTAATAGTCCCATCTTCATCATTAATTACTTTATAAGCGAAGCTATTCTTTTTAGAAAAAAGGTTAAATGCTGATCGATCGGAATGTTTTAAATTGATGTCTCCGTTATAATCTTGTGATTTCCAAAATCCGTTATCAAAAGGCTCAACACCCGATCTGTTTTTTTCATCTGTGAACAACCTGATATCAATCTGATTTGCCACGTTAAGCTCTTGCTCTGTTTTCTCAGCATCTATTTTTAGAGTTCTAAGATTTAGTAAAAAGTATCGATATTTTTTCTGTTCGGTTATCGAGAGAACAACATAATCATTGTCACCTATTCTTCTAAGCGTTGGCAGCGTACCATGTAACTCTATATGATCATTTTTCAAATAATTTACCATTAATTTCCAAACATCTATTTCTTTTTTAGAGGCTTTTTTATTGGTTAAATCAAAGATGTCCAGATATGCATATTCATCTGACTTCATTTCTTTACTAGCAGTCGCTCGTATTAATTTTTCGCGCTCTCTAACAAGAAAATTTGGATTTACTCTAATCCAATCAGAGGAATTAATATCTTTCGCCACCTTGTTATTTTCAAAATCCCACTCAACAATAATACCGTTTTTATCATGAATAAATTCAAATTTGTGAATATCCGCATTGAGGTTATAAACACTGAAATATTCATTTCTATCTGAACTGCTAGATTTTTTTTGTCATCCTCTAAATGGTTTGAACAGCCAAAAAGAAGAAAAATAAAGATAGTTCCTAATAATAATCGAGAAGAGGCAAATATACTATTATTGTTTTTGCTATGTAGCACTATACGGCTTCACCTCTTCAATTTGGTATTCTGTATCAAAATAGTCTCCTAAGCCAGACATACCATCTCTTCCGAGATTCTTAACAATAGTAGTGAATTTTTCCAATTGGTCTGCTGTCATATCTTCTAATTTTAAATCTGATTTTTCACCTCTCACATAGGAAATGACAGCCGAATAGGTTTGTTTGTCTTTTTCTTCTGTAAATGTCTTATTGATCGCAGCATCTAAATCATTCTCAGTAAGGTTTGTCGCCTTATTAATGTAACCCTTTAGACCTGACTCATTTAATTCCTTCGCTCTCAGAGCTGCATTAAAATCATAGTAATGACTTCCTCTTCCTGTTGCGATTGTATAATTCCCATTTTCTGATAGATCCCAACCCCCATAATCCAAAATCTTTTCCATCAACTCGTTCCTAGCTTCGGAAGTTTCTTTGTCAATCTTAGCTATATCTGAAGCATATTTTTCATACTGCTCAGCAACACCAGATAGTCCTGAACTAAATTTACTCCAATGCCCCCAATACGTCTCCAGTTTTGAAGGTGGGATATCTTGACCAGTATTTTTCTTATAAAAACTCTTAAAGTCATTAATAGTTGTTGTAGTGGTCGACTGAATTTTATCAAAATCCCATTCATCGCTAGCCGATTCCAAAGTACTGATGAGCGATAACGCAGCCGAACCATTCGGAAGTAAAGAAATTCCTGATTTAGCAATTGACTTGAACATATTCTGAGCAAAATCTACACTCGCTTGGGATCTTTCATCCTGAAGTTTTTTCATCCGGTTGCTGTACTCTGAAGCTTGCATTCCAAAATCTGAATATTCCGTTGTGGATGTATATTTCTTACTTTCCCATTTATAGAGACTGTCTGGAACTTTAAAGTTTCTAGCCTTATCCAAATCCTGAACAGATGTACCACGAAAAGTAGTTATATATTCTCCTCTGTCAATTTTTATTTCGAACTGACCATTTTTTATTTCAACTTCAGCTAAGGTTTTATAGTAGTTATCTTCCATTGCCTGAATATCTGGTCTCATTTTACCAGGCTTCAATATATCTCCTATTTCTAAAAGTTGTAAAGAGTACATTAAACCTAAATTACTATTGATTGCATTCAGCTCGGATTGATGCATATCATAAAACAGTTGGTACTGTTTCATTAGTTCATCATATTCTTCTTTTTGTTCCAGACTAGCATTCTCTGGTAAATCATCAGGTTTAGTTTCAAGCAGATTAAACATTTGAAGCATTTTAATTTGTGCAAGTGCATCCTCTGCCTTTAATATACCATTTGTGAAAATGTCATTTCGTTCAACTGAATAATCACCTAAAGCATTTACAAAGTGTTGCCACATTTCATTATTCTCAGTTAGCGTCCAGTCATTCTGTTCATTAGCAATAACCGCATACATTTCTTCAGAAATTTTATTCGGATCTACCTTCAATACGTCACCAGGCTTATCACTAATAATAGCTTTCAGGGCCTGAGCATCCTCCTTAGTCTTTGGAACATCCAAATAATACATTTGTTCAGCAGTAAGATATCCATTTGCAATAGCTTGAAAGATTGCTGAACTAGGAATATCAGAAAAGTATATTGCATTATTTAAGATATCCTGGAAGCTTTTTATTGCAGCAGTCTCGTCATCAAGATTTTTTGTAAATTTGTTATAGGCATCTTGTACCGCCTGATCTTTTTCAATTCGTTTAGTAGCTGCATTTTCTAAATCTGTCGTAGCTGTATTAAGAACCCCTTCTGTATTATATGGAGAATTTCCCATAGCATCCGCCGCCTGTTGAAAAACCCCATCTAAATCTTTCGATAGATTGAAAATATCATTTGTTTGTGACCCTTTAAGTAGGCTCGATAAATCATTCGCCCCCGTATCGCTACTATAACACTGATCAACAAACTCTGTATCTCTAATTTCACTAACATAAGTTGTTACAACTTCCCCATATTTTTTTATGGCAGATGGTAATTCAGAGAATACTTGACTTTGTATATTATTTAATTTTTCAAAGTAAGCATTTATTGCCTCTCCTTTACTATCACTACCAGCTTTATCCGTAAAATTACGATACAGAGCATTGGTTTCTACTTCATACTTATCAGAGAAGTCTTTTATATTATTTCCATACGACTCTAATTCTGAAATATTATTAATTTTAACTTCAGCCATACTCTCCTCCTTAATCTCTTAAAACACTGAGGCGCTTTTGCAATGATTGCAACAAATAGCTATTACTACTTATAATAGTACTTTCTTGTTTAATTGCTTGCTCTAACTCTTTTGAAACAGTTTCCCTCACTTTTTTAAAATCTGTATTTGCTGTAGTAACAACCTGTTTTTCATCAGTAGCCATCACATCATATGGGGCGCCATATAAATTATAGGAGTCTTTTATGCTTTCTGCATTTTCAGGGATATACTTCAACGCAATTTCTATCGTATCAACTTTGCTCTTAGCGGCTAGTAGTTTTTTTAATTTCTCTCTTGAGGCACTTACAATTGCACTAATTTCGTTAATTTGTGCTATAACTTCAGATTTACTCATGTTGACTCCTTATCTACCAAAACCTTAATTTTATTCAAGGTATTTTGTCTAATATAATAATGCTCTTGATAGCCTAGTTGCCCTTCTCTAATTGGCTTATTGACTGCTGTAACAATTGTCTGATCTGTATATCGAAGACCTAAAAGAACCTGCGATATTTTCTTCACTTCTTTTGTAACAGGCTCATAACGACTCGAAATACCTGAATCACTCATAATTACAGAACTGTAACCTACGCGATAGCCTTTTTCTAATACACTGATTAATTTTTGCTGTGTTACTGAATCTAAACCATCTACAAAATGTGCAAAATCAAGGATAATGATTTTCACTACGTGTTCTGTCAATCGTTTATCTAGTCGCTCAGAAACCTTTAATGCTAACCCGCCAATCATATCCATTACATCTTCTTTTGAACTTAATATTTCTATATTCTCTATTTTAGGTAAGAAATTATGTTCAGGTGCAAATACAACTAATTTCTCTTGATGTTTTTGACCATACTGGATTAATTGTTTTAGTAGATTTGTCATTTGACTTTCTTTACTTGTTAAATAAAGTAAGTTTGATAAATCAGGATCCCATGTCACAGGCTCAACTGTTTCCAGATCCAATCCGAGTGGCACTTTTCCTTCATCCAGCAAGGCCGCTACATCCTCACGGCCATAGAAGGCTGCTTCTGTCAACTCATCTGGCACCATTGGGATGCCTGCTGGGGTGCGGCCTGTCCACATCTCTTTGAGGCTTTGGACTTGGTCGCGGAGGTTGTTGATGATTTGGATATCATTGTCCCCTGCGACTGGTAGGGCGAACTGGACGACATCGACTTCGTCACGCTTCATGAGGGCGCGTCCCTTGATGTCTTCCATCGTGGCCGCAAGTGGGGTTGCTCCTACGATACCGCGAATTTCAGAGATATCATTTTGTGGCAAGGTCAGCTGGTGCTTGAAGTTGGAATAGAGCTGGGCCCGTAGGTTGTTCTGACGGCTAGCTGTGATGATCAAGTGTACACCAATGCTGAGACCTTCACGAGAGATCCGCATGAAGAGCTTGAAGAGGTCTGTCTCATAAGGCTCGTCCTTCATAGACTCATAGCTATCCATGAGGATGACCATGGTTGGCTCTTGCTTGCCGGTCACTTCACGGTAAAGGGCGATGGTGCCGACTCCATGCTCAGAGAGGAGTTTCTTCCTGCGATCCAACTCGCGGTTGATGATCCGGATGAATTTCTGGATTTTCTCCGTCTGATCGAGCAAGAGGCTATCGGCCACATGTGGCAATTGAGTCAAGGGTGCTAAACCATTGGTTCCGAAATCAAGCAGGTACATGGTCAGATTTTCTGGGCTCTGCTTGCGAGCCAGATCCATTGCGACTGTCTGAAGGAAAGTCGTCTTTCCTGTACCTGGACTTCCGTAAAGGAGGATGTTCCCATCTTTTGACAGATCAATAGCAACAGCTTCTTGCTTTTGCGCTTGCGGGATATCAGCTACCCCGATCAGGACGCTTGGAGCTGTCCGTTTTTGCCAAGCCTCGATCGGCACGACCTTGTCCAACTCATCCAGCGTGATCCGCTCTTTGAGCGGTGGCAACCATGGTTGGGCCACGGCTGCGATGCCTTCTTGTTGGTGCAAATGGTTGATTTCTTGCACGATGACATCCAGTTCTGTTGGCACTTCCTTGATTTCTTCTGCCATATCCAGACCAGAGAGGTCTTGGTTGAGGACTTCGTATTGGCCCAGTTCATTGATCAAGTAGATGGTATGGTCTTCGATCCCTAGTTGGTCCTTTTCAGGCTGGTAGTCTGCCCCAGACCAGGCGGTTTGGAAGAGTTCATAGACTTCGTTGTTTCCGACTTGGAGGTAGGCACGACCGGTCTGGGTGATCTCAGCCGCATCTGCCGTCCGCAGCATCTCCATGGAGTCTCCACGGTCTGCCACCTTGAGGGCTAGCTTGAAGCGGGAGTTGGACCAGATCTGGTCGTCCACGACCCCAGAAGGTTTTTGCGTCGCAAGGATCAAGTGTACCCCGAGGGAACGCCCGACACGCGCGATAGAGACCAATTCCTTGATGAAGTCTGGTTGGTTGACCTTGAGCTCGGCGAACTCATCACTGATCAAGAAGAGGTGAGGTAGCGGTTCTGTCGCTTCACCGAGTTTAAATTTCTTTTGGTATTGGTTGATATGGTTAACCCCATATTGGCCAAAGAGACGCTCCCGACGATGGATTTCCGCATTGATAGAGGCTAGGGCCCGCATAGACTGGGCACCATCCAAGTTTGTGATGGTCCCAAGCAAGTGAGGCAGATCCTTGAAGAGGTTGGCCATTCCCCCACCCTTGTAGTCGATGAGGAGGAAAGCCACATCGTGTGGATGGAAGTTGACAGCAAGGCTCAGGATATAAGACTGAATGGTTTCAGACTTACCAGAACCGGTTGTCCCTGCGATCAAACCGTGTGGGCCATGAGCTTTTTCATGGAGATTGAGATAGACCAAATCGTCCTTCCCACGCAGACCGATCGGCACGGCCAAACTTTGATAAGGGGCATGGCTCTCCCAACGACTCAAGACCTTGAGGTCATTGAAAGTTTCCGCCTGATACATTTCAAGGAAAGTCACCGAATCTGGAATTGAGCTCTTGAGCTGTTGGATATGCTTAAGAGGGGCAAGGCCACGTGAGATGGCTTCCTTGTCATAACCTTCAGGGAAGTGATCCAATTGGAAGTCGAGCTCCCGAAGAACCCCTTCTTGCAAGAGCAATTGCCCTTGGTTGCGGTCCTTGATAGAGATAACGGTTTGGATATTTTCAGAAAGTGATGAGAGCACGTCTGCCACATAGATGATAGAGCAGCCGAGCTCTGTCGGATCCTCACGGAAGAACTCCATGATGACATGGTCCAAAATCAAGGTTTCATCGGTGATGAGGACCACATAGTGAGGGTGGAAGATCTTGGTATCATTGGCTTTTTCTTCCTCTTTTTGCGCCTTGCGGAGCTTGAGGATTTGGTTGAGACTGTTCAAGACCTGATCGCGTGTCCGCTGATTGTAGACGAAGCTACGGACATTCATATCTTGCAGAGTCGCATGAGGCAACCAGCGCATCCAATCCCAGTTTTCTTTTTCTTCTTCTGGAATGATCGGAATAATGGTCAGATCATGGTAAGAGTGAAAGACAGCCAATTGGGCAACGAGGAGTTGCAACTGCTCTAGCACGATAGGACGAGGACCGACATACCCTACAGGACCCCGATTAAGGCTGGCTACAATCGGAAGATTGTCGATCTTTTGGTGAGCTTGGAACAGGGCATAGCCTTCTTCTTCCAAAGCATCTTTCTTCCCACTGCGCTCTTCCTGACCATATTTGAGCTCATAGCTGGTTGGAACCTTCCCCAAGCCCAAACGATAGGCCAAAAAGTCAAAATGAAGCGGTGTTTTTTCATAAATCCGCGAGTCATAGCGTTTGACCATCTTGGTCAAGTCCTCGATCGCTGGAAAATGGTAAAACATTCCTTCTCGCTGCTTACGAGATAGCTGTTCCAAGTCCTTGGCCTTGTCCTTGAGATAGAGATGGTAGAGTTCCACGCGCTCTTTCTTGTCTTCTTTGTATTTTTTACGATTCTTGAAGAATCCTTGGACCGAAAAGATCACACTGACCACAGACATGGATACTGTCGCGATGATATAGAGCCCCCGCGGTTGGAAAATGGTGATCAAGAGGGTCACCCCAACCATGATGAGGGGTGGGATGATCAATTTCAAGAGTTCATCCGATGGCTTTTTAGGCTCCGCTCCCGGAGGATTGATCAAGATCTTGTCTTCCGAACTCCGGTAGATGATCCGCGGAGACCGGTGGTACTCTGGATAGTCCTTGTAGAAGTCGTAACGCGAATGCAAGCGTGGCACCAGATAAGGACTCACTTCGACAGTCCCTTCCACGCCAAATTCTTCCGGATAGAGCTTAAAGGTCACATCTCCAATGGCCAGCTCATCTCCAATGGCTAGTGGAAAAGTCGCTTCACTGACGAGTTTGTGGTTATGGTAGAGTTTTCCGGATAAGAGCTGACAAGTCCAAGTCTGCTCTTTTTTCACAAGGAGAAAGCGTACTGGATAGTGCAAGCGCACATCCGCACCCTTTTCATCTGCTACGAGGATTTCTTCCTTGTCGAGTAGTTCATAGGTATGGACTTCTCCTGTCGCTAAGTAGCAGACTACATCCCCAAGGATCTTGCTATTTTCAAGCACACCCTTGTCTTCACCATACTGGTAGAAGATTTCTCCTTGACTCCATTGGAAATGAAGGGGATTTTCTTGCGAAGCCAGGGTCAACTGAGCTGTTTCTTGGTTAGAGACGGCAGCTGTTTTTCCCTCTTCTAGCGCTAGCTCATAGCGAAAACCTTTTTTATAGAGTATGATACGTTTTTTCATCGACTACTCCTTGTGTTCGCTAGACTCTGTTGAGCTTGCAGCTGTAGAAGACGAGCTTTCTGTTGAGGAGCCTTTTGTAGACGAAGCCCTTGTTGAGTTGCTAGTGGATTCTTTGGTTTCATCTGTCTCTGCTTCCAAGAGTTTAGAGCGGGCATCCCAGTATTTTTTGTATTCGCCCTCGAGCTCAGAAAGTTTCTTCTCGCGCTGTTCACCAGAGAGTTTTTCGTTATCACGTGTCGCCTTGATTTCTTTACGAAGGGCATAGATGATCAAGTCTGAATCGTCGATCCGCTTGGCTGTATCCAGCGCTTGGGTAAAGTCATGACGGCCAATATAGATCCAGTAGTGGAGATAGAGGCTATCTGACTTGAGCGTGACGTTGTTAAGGATGACCTTCTTTTGGTCCTCTGAGAAATTCAAGCCTTGCAAATAAGACGTCGCCAACTCATATTTCTGTGTCATTGGAAGACTACTTGGAGCCACTCCCTCCAATTCATCGATCACACCGGTGTAGTCTACCTTGAGATAGGCTGTATCCGCTTGAAGCAACTTTTCTTTAAAGGGTGCTTGGAAAAAGACCAAATAAATCAAAGGCAAGAGTAAGAGGGCCACTACAGCCGAAAGCCATACTGTTGCCAACTTAAAGATTCGGTGTTGTCGGCTTGAAACCAAGGTTAAGGTCTTTTCTTCCTCTTCCTTGCGTTCCTGGTAGGCTTTCTCTAAGAGAGCTTTCATCTCTTCTAAGCTAGCAGCATCACGGATTTCTACCAAGAAATCAGGTAGATCTTCTAATTCAAGTGTCCCTTGATAGAGCTCCATGAAATCCCAGTCCCCAAAAAGAGTGACCGCATAGCACTTAGCCTGGCGCAAGAATTCAACCTGATCCCACTTGCGTGGCACCATCATACCTGGAACCCCGCGATAAGCGATCTTGACTTGCGCATCCTTGGTCACAAACAAATTGATGGGATGTAACATAAAGGTCACCGGAAGTTCCAAGGCTGGCGCCAAATCCAAGACATTAATAGCTAGACGCAGACGGTCTGAAACCGGTAATGCCTGGATTTCTTCAGCATTCAAGCCCAGAGCATCTGTCTGATAGGTTAGATGAATCTGGTCTTGATCAGCTGTCATGCTCTGCTCTAAAAACAAGGGATGATGGAGATCCAAAATCCATAAATTGCGTAAATCCTGGCTATCCACTTCTGAACGCTTAAGGTCCAATCGCCAGCTCGTTTCTTCTTTTTCAAAGCGGAAGACTTGTTCTTCCAGTATAAATTGTTCTTCTTTCACCTTACCACTCCTCAATCTCGATCAGATCACCACTTGTGATCGGATACTCTTGTACTACCTTGCCTTCATCTAGTAAGATGCCCTTATTTACCACGCGCAACTGATACTTGCTTCTAGGCTCCATGGCAGACCCAAAGATCTGATCCAATTCCCGAATCAAGCGTCGCACCTCCATCCGCGTTGGGATTCGGAGGTCATGGCTTGCACCATTCATACGGAAGGTGACATTAATATGTTGGTCCATTTAGGCCTCTTTTCTATAAATTCGATAGGAAATATAGCCGGCAATCCCAAAGAGAAGGGCACTCCAAGCCAGCATTTGCAAGGCTGGAATAAAATCCGACAAGCTAGCTGAATTGTCCTCCACATTGGACTCGAATTTAGATAATTTTTGATTTTCAGGCTGGAACAGGTCCGCTTCAGGCCCTGTTTTTTTCTTCCCCTTTATAGCAGAAAACAACTGGCCGTCTGAATCGGTCAATTGTTTCTCTTGCTTGCGTTTTTCATCTACTAATTTTTTCTGATCCTTCTCATTGAAAAGGGACTCAGTGGCATCCAATTGGCCACCAAGTGTCTTTTCCTGTTCTGTCTCAAGACGTGAGTTATTGACCTGCAGACGATTATCAATAAAATCATCTGCAGAAACAACAGCTACTGGCAAGAGACTAAAGACAAAGAGAAGATACATCATTTTTTTCATATGCTTGATTCAATTTCCTTTGTTTGAGTAAACTTCTTTGGGACGAAGATATTAGCAACCGCCAAAAGGCCGAAGAAGATCAACAATCCGAAGAAGACGCCGATACCGGCTGTTTGTCCATCAAAGTAACCCGCAAACTGTCCTTCCAAAATAGAAAGAAGGTTGACATTTTTCACCAGTGCTGGAAGACCTGACAAGGTTGCGGTTGTTCCGATCGCGCTAGATAGGTAGACATAGCTGATCAACATGAAGAAGGCCAGTCCCATTCCAATCACACGGAAGTGTTTCAAAAGAAGGTATTGTAGTTGTACCAAGACAAAGCTTGCTAGAACCGCTAAGAATACCCATGAAGGTACATATTCACGACCAACAGAGAGTTGAATACTTGAAATCATTCCGATCACCAGTCCAAGGATGAGAGAAAGTCCCACAAGAACACCGACAGACAAGAGATCTGATTCTTGCAAACGATCGAGTTTGAAACGATCCTTAACCTTGCGAATGATTGGTTGAGTCGCAAAGAGATAAGCTGTGAAGAGGCTCAAGACTTCCAACATAAAGATCCAGATAAATGGACGGTAGACGTTGATGGTCGCTTTCACAGAAGACGATTTCTCTGCAACTGGATTTGACAAGAAGTCAAGCAAGACTTCATTCGGTACCCCGTTTTCATAGGCATTGTTGAAGACCTTACGGAAGGCTTCGACAAAGTTCCCATTTTCAGACAATTCCTTGTCGAATTCACCCATCAAACTTTCCGCATTGCTAGACAATTTCTCTGTATTGCCTTGGGCTTTTCCCAATTCTTTGTTCAATTGGCTAAAGATTTCATTGGTAGAGTTAGCAGCTTCTACATTACTACGAGATGAGCTCTTAACACCTTCTGTCGAGCTCAATAATGAGTTGTATTCAGAACCAAGGGCTGACAAATCTGCATCGGTCTTGGTTTGAGCCTGTGTCACAGTTTCTTGTGTTTTTGAGATCTCTTCTAAACGTTTTTGAAGATCTGCATACTGCGCCAATTGATCGTTGATATTTTGGGTTAGATCTTTGTTAGTATTTTCAATTGCTTGAAGATTGGCTTGCAATTGTGGTCCCAAGTCTTGCAACTGTTGGAGTGTACCATCTAACTGAGCTTTCACACTCTTCGTTGCATCCCCAGATTCATCCGTTTCAATACTCTTACGGTAGTCCTTTATGTTACTTGAAACAGCAGCCTTCACGATGTCGACCAAAGCGTTTGTCAAATCCATATCTTCGATCGGATCATAGAGTGAATGACGAACATGGTTGTCATCTTCTGGATAGTAGGCATCGATCAATGCTCCTGCGCGTTGATAATCCAAGGCGATTTCACTAGCTTTCGATGCATAGTTAGCGACAGCTGTTTTCAAATCTTCTGCAGATATGGTCACACTGGTTGAAGAAACCCCATTCACAAGGACTTCAACATCAATCGCGCTTGGCATAGCTCCTCCATCTTCAACAAGGTGAATTTGAATTTGTTTGCCATCTTTCAGTTCGACTTCCTGCTCACCACCACCTGCATAAGTCTGTCCATCATAGGTCCAGGTATCCACCTTGACTCCTGCAGGGACATGAATACTAACTTTCTGTTTTCCAGATTTAGCATTAAGGACATCCGCAACTGCCGTTGATTTGGCATCCACTTCTGCAGCCAATCGTTTCAAGTCATCGGCATTCCCTTTTGCTTGCGCCTTCGTTCCAGCAAAAGCGCTATCAAAATCAATCGCTGCGTTGAGATTCCCATACTTATTCAGATTAAGACTAGCAGGATCTAAAGACGGAAGTTTTTCAATTGCTTGACGAATGTCATCATCCGCTTTATCGCGAGCCTTGCTGATAGTTTCGATTTTTGGCTTTCCAAGCAAGGTACGAAGAGTAACTTTTTCTCCTTCTTTTAGACCATAGTAGTCAAGGATCTTCGCTTTTACAGAAGACTCGATGTTATTTTCGTGCTCATCTAATTTGTCGCGTTCTGCCTTGATCCCTTTTTCGAGGTCTGCCACACGATCATTCACCTCTTTTGTCAAGCTAGCATAGGTCTTGGTACCTGAAGAATCCCCTGCTGTTTCAGTTGGCTGACTCAATTGTTTGGTAATCGCTTCTTGATTTAGTTGTAGATTCTTATACAACTCTTGGGTCTTTTCACTGACAACAGACTGGTTCATGGACATCAGCTGGTTCATGAATTCTTCTTGGCTGATCTTATCCTCAGAACGTTGTTTTATCAGTAAGTCAAAGTTTTGACCGTACTGATCCTGAGATTGGGTCAATTGGTCAAAGGCTTGTGTATAAGACTCAAGGACTGTCTTCAAGGCGTTGTTAGACTCGACAGATGACGTAGACAAGCTATAGAGACTCGGGAAAATATTTTTCGAATCCAAGGCTGAATCCAGCAAGTTAGTTCGATAAGAACCAATGTTAGTGGATTGAATTTTGTTACTTGTTTCCACGTTCTTCTGAGCTGTATAAAGATTGCTTAGAATGCTGACCATATACATATCAACCAATTGGCTTTTCAAGTCTGAAACGATATCTTTAGCGACTTTATTGGCCTCATTTTCAACCTGAGAATTCCCAGCCGCATTGACTTTATACGTCACCGTGGTCTTCTCTGCATTAACCGCGTTCACTTCCAAGATCTTCTCTGAGAAGTCACTTGGAATGACGATCATCAACTGATACTTGCCATCTGCAAGTCCTGACTCAGCGGCTCCACGAGGAAGTACAGACCAGTTTTGCGAATTATCCCGTTCGATATTCTTAACATAGCTAGCCCCAAGGTTGTATTCTTTATCATTCAGCTTAACCGCTTTATCCTCATTGACAACCGCAATGTTGAGCTTGGTGTTTTCTGTCGTTTGCACGGTCTTGGCTTCGTTTTGCTTTTGGTCCTTTTGAACCATGGTATAAAGACCCACTACGGACCCCATCAAAAGGAGCACAACTGCACTCTGACCAATGTGTTTTAACCATTTTTTATTTTTAACTTCCATACCTTTTCCTTTTTCTAATTCATAGATACAAAATAGGGGTTAGGAATTAAGAATCTAACCCCTATTTTCTATATATCAAAAGACAAAAGGGTGATCTACCTACAAGAAGTAAGATCACCTTCAAGATTATATTAGCGAATTTGTGCAGCGATATCTTGGTCAGTTTGTTCAACGATATCAGCAACTTTGATCAATTGACCATTGATTTCTTCCAACAATTGAGAAAATTGTTTGATTTTTGGAGATAATTCGTTGAATTGTGCTTCAAAGCTATCAAATGCAGATCCATCCCAGTTTGCGTCGATGACTTGTTGTTCATGAGTCAAATTAGTAAGGATTTGATCGATGTCTTGAGAACCTTGTGCATAGCGTTGTGCTGATTGACGTAGGTCTTCTGGAGTTAATTTAATTTGAGTCATATTTTTCTCCTTTTGGGCTGATACCCTTATATTTTTTCCATAAACAATACATTTAGTATGAATTAGTAAAATGCCAGGTAACTGTATATTTCACCTCTTACTCCCTTTCTGTATTATTTACTTAAAAATATCTTAATGAAATATTGCCAGAATGTCAAGTTTTGAAGGTTAACTGATAAAACATTGTAACTTTGTTACAATTTTGTAATTTTTTGTGACAAAAATGTAATATGTTTTCGAAATCCCTTGCCCTAGTAATCTCCATTTAGTATTATTACCAGAAAAAAAGAGAGACACTCTGTCCTATTTTTATTAAATAAACACATATATAAAAATCCTTGATTTTAGAAACATTTTTAATGATTTTTGTATATTTTTTCATTTTTAAGTTTTTATGGTATAATGAGAACTGTTTAGAACTTGTTTCATACAAGATCGGACACCATTAACCTATAAGGAGTTATATATGAAAAAATTTCTACTTGCCTCTGTCTGTCTACTAGCCCTTACCGCTTGTAGCCAAGGTCAACAAGGCAAAGGAACTACTGCCGCTTCTACCAAGCAAGAGACCACTCAAACCAAAAAGGAGCAAGTCCAAACCAAGACCTTTGTTAGTGACCTCGGCGATCACCACCAAAACAAAATTCAAATTGGCTACAAGAAAGAGGAAATTGTCTCTTTTACTTTCCTTAGTTTTGAACCCATTTCCTCAGATTTGCAAGACATGGATCTTCCTGAATTAAAGGAAATCTACCAAGAAGAATTAGAACATAGCGATATCTATAAAACCTTAAATGGTAAGCCTGGACTTAGCTTCCGCATTCAAATTTCAAAAGATAAACAATCCTATGCTAAAGTCTTACAGGCTGACTTCTCAAAAATCAAGAAAGATGAGTTTGCTACCATCTACGGAGATCAAGGGGAGGAAGAAAGGGCCGAGTTCAAGAAATACCTCAATGGCAAGCCCCAAGATCTCTTTACTTATTTCAAAGATCAAGGCCTCAAAGAAGAAAAATAAAAAGAGCTTCCTGAGTTTCATCACCACACTGGTGAGAGCTCAGAAAGCTTTTTCTTATTTGTTCAAGATTGAAAGGGTTTCAAGGAGATTGTCTGCATGAACTTCGATGGTATCTCCTGTTGCTTTGATTTTCACTTCTACGATGCCTTCAGCTGCTTTTTTACCAACTGTTACGCGGATTGGAAGGCCAATCAAATCGCTATCGCTGAATTTGACACCAGCCCGTTCATTTCGGTCATCCACCAAGACTTCGTAGCCTTTATTGACTAAGCTTTCTTCGATCTGATTGGTCAAAGCAAGACTCGCTTCATCCTTAACATTAACTGGAATCAAATGCACATCAAATGGCGCCAATTCTTTAGGGAAGTTAATTCCCCAAGCGTAACGGTATTCCCCTTTTGGAGTCTTATTGACAAAGAGACGAGCATGTTGCTCCATAACGGCTGAAAGAAGACGGCTGACACCGATTCCGTAGCAGCCCATGATGATTGGAACCGCACGACCGTTTTCGTCCAAGACATCTGCTCCCATGCTAGCGGAGTAGCGTGTGCCGAGTTTGAAAATGTGACCAATTTCGATCCCACGTGCAAAGTTCAAGACCCCTTTCCCATCTGGTGAGATTTCGCCTTCACGAACTTCACGGATATCAACGTATTCTGCAGTAAAGTCACGTCCTGGGTTGACACCAGTCAAGTGGTAGCCTGTTTCATTGGCACCGACTACTGCATTGCGGCTGTCTTGAACCTTGCGGTCTGCGATAATCTTAACATTTTCAGGAAGATCTACTGGACCGAGAGAGCCAAAATCAGCTCCTAATAATTCTTTCACTTCCACTTCGGTTGCAGGTTCAAAGAAGTCTGCGCCGAGATGGTTTTTCAACTTCACTTCATTGAGCTGATCATTACCTACAAGAAGGGCAACAACAGGCTCTTCATCTGCAATGTAAACCAAAGTCTTGATAGTAGCTTCTTCTGGAACATTCAAGAATGCAGCTACTTCATCAATCGATTTGATACCTGGTGTTTCCACGCGTTTCACTTCTTCTTCTGCTACAACACGGTTACTTGGCTTGTATTCGTTAGTAGCCATTTCCAAGTTCGCAGCATAGGTTGATTCACTTGAATAGGCAATGGTATCTTCCCCAGAGACCATCCATTTGAGCAATTCTGCTTTGATTTCTTCTTGGACTTCTGCTGGGATCTCATCAAAGGAAGCCACTGATTTGTCTAAAACAACCCAACGATCCAAGTCCGTACGAGCAGGTGTAACAGCCATAAACTCTTGGCTATCTTTTCCACCCATGGCACCACCATCACCGATGATGGCTTTGTAGTCAATGCCACTGCGTGTGAAGATCCGCTCATAAGCTGCTTTGTATTCATCGTAAGTGACATCCAAGCTATCGTAGTTAGCATGGAAGCTATAACCATCTTTCATGATGAATTCACGGGTCCGCAGAAGACCGTTCCGTGGGCGTTTTTCATCGCGGTATTTTGGTTGAATTTGGTAGAGATTCAACGGCAATTGTTTGTAAGATTTTACTGAGTCGCGCACAATAGCGGTAAAGGTTTCTTCGTGAGTTGGACCTAAGATAAAGTCAGAGCCTTCACGGTTTTTCAACTTATAGAGGTCTTCCCCGTAAGTTTCGTAACGACCAGATTCACGCCAGAGATCCGCACTCAAAAGAGCTGGAGCAAGCATTTCAACTGCTCCAATTTTTTCGAATTCTTGGCGCATGATGCCTTTTGCTTTTTCAATCACTCGATTTGCTAATGGCAGATAAGAATAGACACCAGCTGATACTTGGCGAACATAACCTGCACGCAACATCAAAGCATGGCTAATGACTTGGGCATCGCTTGGCATTTCGCGAAGCGTTGGAATCAACATTTTACTTTGTTTCATGGACAATATCCTTTTCTATTTCAAAAATAATTTCATAATATCATTCCAGGTGACAGCAATCATCAAAATAACCATTACAGCTACACCTGCAAGCGTCATATAGGTTTCTACTTCTTGTTTCAGTGGCTTTCTCCGGACGACCTCGATCAAATTGATCAAGATTTTTCCTCCATCCAAAGCTGGAATCGGGATTAGATTGAAGATCCCAATATTAATAGAGAGCATGGCCATAAGAGACAAGACTGCCGGAATCCCTAATTGAGCAGCTTGTGAGCTAGCATTGTAAATGGCAACCGGTCCACCCAGTTTATTGAGACTAAAGTGGAAAATGATATCTTTCAAAGCTCCCAAAATCCGTGTCGCTGTATTCCAGGTATCTGTAAAACCAGACAAGAGTTTATCCACAAATCCTGTCTTGAGGCCATTTGTCACACCCAGATAGTAACGATTCCCTGACTTAGTTGGCTTCACTTTAACTTCTTTTTCTTGGCCGTCTGTTTTGACTTTCAGGGTCAATTCAGGAGCCGTCTTGCTGTCCTTGGTTGCTTTCTCGACAGCATCTGTCAGCTCATCCCAGTTACTAACAGTATCGTTGTTGACTTGAAGGATCTGAACATTGCTTTTGACACCGACCTTAGCCAGCGCCCCATCAGGTGCCACCTGAACATTGTTGCTGTAGTAGTCAATCGCACCACCACGCATAAAAGCTAGAAGTGAGTAGACGACAATACTGAGGATAAAGTTGTTCATAGGACCCGCAAAGTTGGTGATCAACCGTCCCCAAATGCTGGCATTCTGATACTGAACATCTCTCGGCGCAATCCGCACTTCTGTCCCATCTTCCTCAACAATAGTCGCATCATGATCGACATCATAGGTCTTGGTCTCATCGAGAACCAAGCCCGTAATTTCCAGTTTGTCTTCAAAGTCAAACTGGGTAACATTCATGGGAAGGGCTGTCTGATCCAGATTCTTTCCTGAAAGATTGATCCGGACGACCTTACCAGCCTCATTTAGCGTCAAGCTGACAGGCGTTCCGGTTTTAATCTCAGTTGTATCCTCACCCCAGCCAGCCATACGCACATAGCCACCTAAAGGGAGAAAGCGAATCGTATAAGCTGTTCCATCTTGACCAATATGTGCAAAGATCTTTGGCCCCATCCCAATCGAGAATTCTCGCACCAGGATGCCCGATTTTTTTGCAAAATAGAAATGACCAAACTCGTGAACGAGAACGATCACTCCAAAAATAACAATAAAGGCAATAAACTGCATCGTTCTATACGTGGTTTCCTTTCTATCTCTTCTGTCTTAGAACAAGCCCAAGAAATGCATCAAGGGAAAGACAAAAATCAAACTATCAAAGCGGTCTAGAACACCACCATGTCCTGGGATAAATTTCCCAGAATCCTTCACACCGAAGTGGCGTTTAATCGCACTCTCTACGAGGTCGCCAAACTGACCTGCAATACTAAAGAGGATGGTAAAGAAGATCATAGCGAGAAAACCATGTCCACCCGCCACAGAACGATCCACGATCATATAGATCACAGTTACCGCAACTGCAGACAAGATTCCCCCAAGACTGCCTTCAATCGTTTTATTAGGAGAAACCGCAGGCATGAGCTTGCGTTTCCCAAACCGACTTCCTACCAGATAAGCACCTGAATCTGTAGCCCAGACAATAAAGAGTGCCAATAAGACCTTATCAATACCAGCAATTCGCGCATCTACTAAGGAATGGAAACCAAGTCCAACATAAAAGCTAGACGCAATGGGATAGACCACATCTTCATAATTGTAATTCTGAGCAAGAACAGTTGTCCCCATGAGAATCAAGACAACCAAACCATAAGCAATCATATTGCCATCTGCTGGAAGGTAAGGGAGGTAGTCCTCGATCGGCAAAGTCAGGACAAAGGCCGCTAACATGGCTAGCACTCCTTCAAACGTCGCTGTCTCAAGCCCCTTCATCTTGAGCAATTCATGAACCCCTAGCATGGCGATCAAGCCAATCACAATCTGGAAGAACACCCCTCCAACCATTACTGTTGGAATGAAAAAGAGCAGGGCAATTCCTCCAAAAATCACACGTTTTTGTAAATCTTTCGTCATCATCTTCTCCTAAACACCACCAAATCTCCGATGGCGATGGCTATATTCTACTATGGCACTTCGTAGTGCTTCCTCTCCAAAATCTGGCCACATCACATCTGTGAAATACAACTCACTATAAGCGGCCTGCCAAGGAAGGAAATTACTCAAACGGATCTCTCCACTGGTACGAATAATCAAATCCGGATCCCTTAGGAGACGTGGCAAACTCTCGGTATAAAGAGAATCTGCGATCATCTCTTCTGTGATATCTTCTGGACTGAACTTCGCATCCAAGACTTCTTGGGCGATCTGCTTCACAGCCTGAGTGATCTCAGCACGTCCACCATAATTGAGTGCGAAATTCAGGATCAATCCTGTATTGAGGTGGGTCATCGCTTCTGCTCTTTCCAAAGCCTCCAGCGTTTCTTTGGGTAATTTCTTGGTGTCACCAATCATTTGAATCTTGACATTGTTGCGATGCAATTCGGGGACAAAACGGTCATAAAACTCAACCGGCAAGTGCATGATGAACTTGACTTCATCTTCAGGGCGTGTCCAGTTTTCCGTAGAAAAGGCATAGACAGTCAGGACCTGAACCCCCATATCTTTTGCTGCAATCGTCACTTCTTGGAGAGCTTCCATCCCTGCCTTATGACCGAAGACGCGCGGTTGCATCCGCTTTTTCGCCCAGCGACCATTGCCATCCATAATGATCCCAATGTGTTTCGGGACTTCTAAAGGTATCTCGATTTTTTCTTTTTTCTTAAAACGAAACATGTTTTTCTACCTATTTCAATATTTATCGCTTCATTATACCATAAATCCCCATAAAATAGGGACTCTGGCCTCTTTTTTAAATCAGCAGAACTTTCCTTCATCACATCGTCCTATTTGCCCACCAAAAAAGAGGCCCTTGCCTCTTCCTTGATGATTATTCTTCGATGGCTGAATCAGCATCTGAGCTAGCACCTTCTGTAGCAGTGGCTGAGATTCCTTCAGATACAGGAAGAACTGTTTTGATCGCTCCCAATTCAAAGGTCAGGTAGACACCATCAACATCCAAGACAACCGTCTTGCGGTCTGTGTCGACTTCATCGATGGTTCCGTACAAACCACCAATCGTGATGACTTCATTTCCTTTTTGAAGTTTATTCAAACTTTCCATCCGTTTTTGGTACTGTTTCTTTTGGCTACGGCTCATGAAGTACATCAAACCGACCATAAGAACGAGCATAATTAGCAAACTTCCGCCTTGCATATGTTTCTCCTTTAATTTTCATATATGCTATACTATATCAAATTTCGCCCGTCTTTTCAAGTTTTCCCATCCTCTTCAAGTAAAATCAGACTCCAGTCTCAGAGAGGAGGCAAGTTTTGATGAAAAAGAAAAAAACCACGAAAAGTGGGCTACTGACTAGTCAATCGTAATGCCATACTTTTCATGATTCTCATCATACCAATCAATCAAGGCCAAAGCCGTTTGATAGGTAATATTTTTGATTTTACTCGTTCCCTTCGTCAAAGTCGCTAGGCTCATTTTGCTGATGTTTGTTTCAGTTGCGACACGATAGCTCGTCAAGCGACCGTCAACCATCAGTTGAACAACGGCTTCCACTTTTCTGTATTCGGGAGTTGAGTAGATATCAATTGTATTGCTCATCTTACTTCCATTCCTCAAATTTTATTCTTGTATAGATTATATACTTTTTTTCTTTATTTATTAATAAATTTGCTCAAATTGGGTTAATTTCACTAATTATTGATGTTTTTTAGTCCAAATAGGAAGATTTTGGCCTTATACGACGAATAATTTCCCCCAGGTGGGAAGAAAAAATAAAGACTGCTATATGATAGCAGCCTCTACTTTTCACAAACTCATTCGCCTTATTCTGCTTGTTTATCAGCATTTTCTTCATTCTTTGTGTCTTTTTCTCTGATCACAAGCACACCATCTTCCATATCAGCTTCTAGGTGTTTAGCATCAAGATTATCCAAGTGGAAGTCTGTGACTTTGTCACGGATTTGTTGTTCAACTACCCGACGGAGTGGACGAACACCCATCACTTCATCATAACCTTCTTCAGTCATATATTCTTTGGCTGCATCGCTCACTGCCAAGTCAATTTCTTTCTTAGAAAGGGTCTTATTGACATCTACCAACATCAAATCAACAATCTTAGAAAGATCTTCCTTGCTCAAGTGTGAGAATTCAATGACAGCGTTGAAACGGTTGAGGAATTCTGGACGGAAGTAAGGTTTCAAACGATCCATGAGTTCTGGTTTATCCGCATCTTCTGTCAAGTTGGCTTCGTAACCAAAGCCAGCGTTTGAAGTAGCGATAATTACGGTATTCTTGAAGTTAACCGTATTTCCTTGACCATCTGTCAAACGACCATCATCCAAGACTTGAAGGAGAAGGGTGATCACTTGAGGATCCGCCTTTTCAATTTCGTCAAGAAGGACGATTGAGTAAGGGTTACGACGAACACGTTCTGTCAAAGTATTGCTATTGTCATCATAACCAACATAACCAGCTGTTGTACCAATCAATTTAGAAACGGCTGTACGGTCGCTGTATTCTGACATATCCAAACGGATGATGGCATCTTTGGTTCCGAACATATCGAGGGCCAATTGTTTAGCCAACTCAGTCTTACCAACACCAGTAGGTCCGACGAAGAGGAAGCTACCGATTGGACGGTTCCCTTCGTCAAAGCCTGCACGGTTCCGACGGATCGCTTTTGAAACAGCTTCAACCGCCTTGTCTTGACCGATAACTTTCGTTTGCAAACGGTGACCCATATCTTTCAAACGTTCGATGTCCGTAGCCCCCATTTGAGAAACAGGAATACCAGTCATCCGTTCGACAGACTCAGCTACGTCATTGACAGTTGCAGTCACCTTGTGATCTTCTGTATGGTTAGCAATTTGTTTTTCGAGTTCTTCGATACGAATTTTTGCATTTAAGGCTGCTTCATAGTCTTCTTTAGCGGCAGCTTCTTCTTGTTTTGTTTTTTCCGCTTGGATTTCGTGCTCAACCGCATGTACATCTGTCACTGGGTGTTGTGCTGCCAAGTGAGCAGCTGTCACATCGACCAAGTCAATCGCCTTATCTGGCAAGCTGCGTTGTGGAATGTATTGAACAGAATAATCAACTGCTGCTTTCAAGACTTCATCTGGCAAGATGACATTGTGGTGTTGTTGATACAATTCACGGATTCCTTGGAGAATCTTAAAGGTATCTTCAGCAGATGGAGCATTGACCTTGACTTCGTTAAAACGACGTGCAAGAGCGGCATTTTTCAAGATGGTGTTGCGGTATTCATCTTGAGTGGTTGCCCCAATCACGGTCAATTCACCACGAGAAAGAGCTGGTTTCAAGATATCCGCAAGACCTTTAGATCCTTGCCCATCCCCTGTGCTACCTGCACCAAGGATTTGATGGATTTCATCAAAGAAGAGGATGACATTTCCCATAGCTTTGACTTCTTGGATCAGATTTTGAATATTTTCTTCAAAGCTACCACGGTATTGTGTACCAGCTTCTAGACCAGAAATATCAATCGAGATGATTTCTTTGTTCTTGATAGCAGCTGGAACATCCCCGTTCACAATAGCTTGTGCCAAACCTTCTACAACTGCTGTTTTACCAACACCGGCATCCCCTACAAGGACAGGGTTGTTCTTGGTGCGACGAGACAAGATTTCAGCAGTTTCTTGAATTTCTTTATTACGTCCGATGACCGGATCCAATTTTCCTTCACGAGCTTCTTCGGTCAAGTTGCGACCAAGTTTTGCAAGGATCCCATCTTGTTTCATTCCTTTACCTTGATGGTGTTGCACTTGATCACTCCCTTCATTTGGAAGTTGACCAGTTTGGCGGTAAATAGCGAATTCTTCAGGTGTCACTTCACGACCGTTGATCATGTAGCGACGGCTTTCAGAACGAAAACCACCCATATTTCCCATTAGTTGATTGAAAAGATCATCCATATTGTTAAAGTTGTTATTCATATTGTATACCTCTATTTTACATAATTTTAATTCATTCTTGAAAATTAGCAGACCAATTGGCTGCTATTTGATTGTTTACATAATTTTAATTCATTTATTTAATAATAGCCCTACAGGCTAACAGTTTCTATTTTTCCTTTTATCAATTAGTTGTCTTAATTCTGGAAATAGCATATTACCATCTCCTTTCCACTATTGATCTTGTAAACCACTAGGTTTCTCCAACCTCTTTTCGTTTACATAAATTATTATAACGCAGACCAATTTCTTTGTCAACACTTTTTTACATAATTTTTTAAATTTATTAAAAAAATCTGGACGTCACTCCAGATTCCATATTTAAATGGATGTTCTTGGCTAGATAGATTTAAATTTCCCAGCTTTTTCTTGAATAGATATCTGTACATTTTTAGCAAATTGACCCACCATGGACTGATCCAGTTGCTTTCCAACGACCTGGACGTCTTCTTCGGCTACTGTTGCAATCGCAGTCAAGCCATCATTGTAACGTTTCTCAACTCCTGCCTTGCAGGTCAATAAAACGGGCGCATAGACAACCCGGATTAAATCTTTTTCAAGTTTCTTTCGGCTTTCGATGATCCTCATCTTATCTTTCATATCTAAATCAAAGAAATCTTTGACTGGACTATCACCCATACTTCCTCCTCTTCTATACTATGAAACTTTATCTTGTGCAAACTCCTCTTCCACTTGGCGTCTATCTTTCCGGTAGGATTGCCATAAATTCTCTTCCTCGATTTCGATCTGTTTGAAGGCTACTTGTGCAGCTTCTCTAGCTTCGAGATCATACTCTTCGATACAGCGATGGAGGGACTCCCATCCACAACTGACATCAACCTCCTGCTCTTGTAAAAAGGAAGCTGCCATCGCATACTCTTCTTCCAGCATCTGGGTGAAGAGCTGCTGTTTTCTTTCCACTAGGCAACGCTTTTCATCTAGCTCCAAGCGCGCTTTTTGGAACTCTCTTTCCAAGTGATCTAGTTTCTTTTCCTTTTTCGAAAGAGTAGATGAAATTAATAAGCTAGTTGTTCCCACTGGTTCATTTCTCCTGCTATTTCTTGATCTTTTGCTTTTAAGAGCTCAATTCCTGCATTCACTTGCTCGTTTAAAGTATGAAATTCATTCGATAAGGACTGATATGCAGCCAAACGATTGTCGAACCTTTCTCTTACTTCAGTGACAACTGTTTGCCTTGTTGCACCGGCCTGTGCATAAGCCTCTTCTACTTCCGCAAGATTGAGAATGAAGCCTTTCGGAACGGTCTGTAAGACTTTCTCCAAAGCTTCTAAATCTGTATCCAGTTGTCCCTTAGATTTCTGAGCTTGCTCCAGCCCTTCATCCACTACCCGAATCAGCTCATCAGAAGCCAAGCGTGCCTGCAAAGCATCAAGATAAATCCGTTCACTTGAGCTCAGTCCACCACCTGTTTTTTGCAATTTATCCTTTAGGCGATAGTAAACCTTCATCCGCTCTTCAATGATTTCCTTCCGAGTGATGGCTTCCGTTCCCTTTTCAAGAACCAAATTCCCATCCTTATCATAGATATAACCATGCATCATGTGCTGCAGGCCAGTATTTATCAAATTCTTAGTTTTGAGGTGCTTGACAATCCCACTGGATTCCTTACTTCCAGAATCCTGATAGCCCAAGCTAACCAAATCTTTATGGTCAATGTGGTTGTAGATTTTGTACTTCAGCGAATCTATACGCGCTTTTTGCTCGGGTGTTAAGATGGAATAGGCATTAGGGCCATTGTATAGATGGACAGTCCCAATATGAGACGCTTCTTCTTCCGTCAAGCAGGCAAGCGCATACTGAATATTCATAGACCCCAGAGAGTGACCGTATAGATCGATCTTGGCATTGGGGTATTTTCGGATCACCTCTTTCAAATGAGCTGCAGCATCTTTAAACTGCGGAGGCGGGAAAGTACCTCTATCTTTGTTGTACTCTTTTAAAATGGTAGCCCCAATAAATACTGGAAACTTTGCTTGACTATCAATTAGAATATCCGTTCCCATACCATATAGATTTGCTTTCGCCTCACGATAAGCATTTGTTATTGGATTACTTCTAATACTCTTGACAAAGCTTTTTACATTATTTCCAACATTTTTATCGAGTAAACCAAACGGATAACTAATAAGCTCCGAAATATTAGAATCGGCAGTTTCATCCCTTTTTTTCAAATTCTCCTTAATCTTATCTCTGGTGAATCTTTTCGCATAATCTGTCGCATAGTTCGCCGCTCCATTGGGACCAAGAATGTTAGAAGCAGCAGGCAAATCTGTCTTTACCCAATCCGTAAATGTATCATGGAGTAATTTTTGTGTACTTGTTTCAGTTTCAGATCCCTTCATCAAAACTGTCACGTCATGGACTTGGGCACGTTCTTCATCTGAAGCAGTATAGGGGACTGGATCTTCATTAATTCCCATACCATTATTTGTTAATACAAAAACTTGTTCTTCATTTCCATTGGTACTGTCATATATATGAGAAACGTGACCAATGTACTCTTCATTCTTGGGTCCAATATCGAATTCCCGTCCAACTTTTATATCCTTTTCATACTCAAGTAATGCAGTTTTAACATTTTGTTGATCATTAAAATTTAAATTTTCAGCCATTTCAATTTCCCTTCAGAAGGTCGTTCAATTCCTTTGTTTTACCATAGTATGTCTCTTCATACTTACCAGTAACTGAATCTTCTTGTATAGTTGTACTTAACAATAAATTTTCATTGTCATTGATAATGATTTTGATCATAAGCCCTCCCATCGGATTATAATCTAAATCATCTTTAGAAATTTTATATGATTTTATTTTTCCTTCTGGAGTAAGAGCTTTAGGGTCTAATTTTTTCAACATATTTTCAATCGCCACTTTCATCTTCGTACTCTCTGCAATTTGAATCATTTCTTGTTTTTTGGCAGATTGTCCATTAAAAAAGCTACAGCCTCCTAAGCTCAAGCTAAATACTACCATTATCAACACAATTAATTTACTTTTTTTCATTTATTCCCATTTCTTTCTCTAGTTTTCTTAAAATTTATTATACAAAATTCCATCAACGTCTGAAATGTTACTTTTGTTAAAAAACATTGCCAAAAGGTTACAAGCACTACATATTGATGTAACATACTTGGCCCAATAAATAAATTCTATAAAATAGATGAGGTTGCTATTGCTTGTCTCTTTCTATTAATTTCGTTAATTCTTTAGGCGTTCCTGATGTGGCAACAAGATATTCTCCTGAATCCTCTTCTATGACCGTCATATCAATCGTCAACCGATCATCCCTATTAATGACAATTTCGACAATAATTCCTTCCATTGGATTATATTTTAATTTATCTTTTAAAATTCTATAAGACTTTATTTTCCCATTTGGAGTTAATGCCTCTGGATCCAGATTTTTTAAATAGCTTTCAATTGCCACTTTCATCTTCTGACTCTCTGCGATTTGAATCATTTCTTGTTTTTCAGTGGATTGGTCTGTCATGAGACTACAGCCACCTAGAAGTAGGCTCAATAGAATCATGATCACAACCAAGCTGTATCTTTTATTCATTTTCAAGCAAGTCCTTATTTATTATTTACTAATTTCTTTGATAATTTCCCTGAAATAACTACTCCATTCTGTTCCAGATGCCCATCAGCCTCCTGGGTTAGAGTTGTCGTAATGGTTAAATTCTTATCCTCGTTAATCACCATTTCTACCGTCAATCCTCCCATAGGGTGATATCTCAGCCGGTGGGTATTAATTTTATATGACTTCACAATTCCCTCTGCTGTCAAGGCATGGGGATATTCTTGTCTCAATATATTTTCGAGAACTCTTTTTGATTGCTTACTCTCTGCAATCTCTAGCATTTCTCTTCGTTGCTCTGATCGTCTAGTAATAACACTACATCCTCCTAGGCACAAAGTGGTTAGCAATAACCATAACGTCCATCTTATTTTAGTTCTCATATTTTCCTTTGATGCTTCCATGAACGACTCCACTAAATGAGTTTATTTCCCAGCCTCTTCTGCTTCACTTAACAGATCACTTAATTTTGCTGAAATACCGTAACTACCTGCTTCGAACTGTCCTGGATCTTCCATTTGAACAGTCGTATCGATCGTTAACTTTTTATCGCCATTGATAACGAGAGAGACGTTCATCCCTCCCATTGGATTGTATTCCAATTCACCTTTTATCAGGGTATAGGAGTGAATGACTCCTTCTGAAGTGAAAGCTTTCGGATCGATACTGATTAACAAGTGTTTTATCGCTCGCTCCATTTTCGTGCTTTCTGCGATCTGAATCATTTCCCTTCTCTCAGCAGCTTTATCCGTAAAAAGGCCGCAACCTCCTAGAAATAAAGTCAGTAAAAATAGTAGCATTAATCGTTGTTTTTTATCAGTCATATTTCCCTCTCACTTATATTATTCGTAATGATTTTTAAAAAATGAGCCAATTTTTAAAAATTTTTTCCAGATCCTAAAAAACACACCCTTACTGGGTGTGTCATCCTGTTAAATCATGTATTCGACGCTATAAGTGGCATCGGATAAAATCCGTGAAAGGAATTGTTTGGTTCGTTCTTCCTTTGGACTATTAAAGAATTCATGCGGTTCGTTTTCTTCGATGATGTGTCCGCCATCCATAAAGATGACGTGGTTAGCCACATCACGCGCAAAGCCCATCTCATGGGTTACGACAACCATGGTCACTCCTTCTTGGGCCAATTGCTTCATGACATCTAAGACGTCACCGACCAACTCTGGGTCTAGCGCTGAAGTCGGCTCGTCTAGCAAGATCACATCTGGTTTCACTGCGATGGCACGCGCGATTCCGATCCGTTGCTGCTGGCCACCTGACAATTGAGAAGGATAGTAATCCTTATAAGCGAGGAGACCAACTTTTTCAAGGGCTGATTCTGCCCGTTGGATGGCTTCTTCTTTTGGAATCTTACGGGCCACAACCAGGCCTTCTAAGATATTTTCAAGCGCTGTTTTGTTGGCAAAGAGATTGTAATGCTGGAAGACAAAGGCTGTCTTTTGCCGGATTTCTAGAATCTCTTTCTTGCTGAGTTTTGAGAGGTCATATTCTTTTCCACCTAGGGTTAGGTGGCCTGTGTCTGCCTTTTCCAAGTGATTGAGGCAGCGAAGGAAGGTTGTTTTTCCTGATCCAGATGGCCCCAAAATAACGACGACATCCCCTTGGTTAACCTTAAGATTAACATCTACCAGGACCTGGTGGTCCTTAAATTTTTTCGATACGTGTTCTACTTCTAACATCTTCTTATTTCTCCTTCTTCTATGCGAGTGTCAGGCGTTTTTCTAAGAGGTTGAATCCCCACTGAATCACCCCACAAATGACAATATAAAGAATAAAAATCACTAGATAGGATTCAAAATATTGATAGCCATAAGAGGCTTCGACCTTGGCAATGGCGGTGATATCCTTGATGGTCATGACAAAGACAAGGGAGGTTCCTTTGACCAAGTTGATAACTAAGTTACACAAATTAGGAAGGGCTGAACGCAAGGCTTGTGGAAAAACAATGCGGATATAGGCTTGGCGATTGGTCAAACCAATGGCTTGCGCTGCTTCTAGCTGGCCCTTATCCACCGTCAGAATGGCTGACCGTAGAATTTCAGCAAGACTCCCCGTTGTCATCAAGCTAAAGATGATAAAGGCATAGTAAATGGGATTGATCTCAAAGACATTAAAGTGACTGCCAATACTCTTAAAAAAGCTATTTAAGAGGCTGGGAAAGAGACTATAAAAGAAGAGAATCAAGAGAATCGGAGGCGTCGCGCGGATAAAAGCTAAGTAAATCACTGAGAAACTGCGAACACCTTTGACCTTATAAATCTGACCGAGTGCCAAAAAGAGGGCTGGAAGGAAACTCAAAAGAATCGATACGACCATGATCAGAAGGGTCACTGGAACACCACCCAAGGTGGCTAGAAATGCTTTACTAATAAAATTGAAATCCATAAGCTACCTTTCTGTTACACTGAGTCGTTTCTCAAGGAGTTGAGCGGAGAAGGAGATCACAAGGGCAATTCCCCAGTAGATCACTGCTACAGCTGTATACGTTTCGAGGGAATAATTCCCAAGATTGCGGCTGATCAAGTTGTTGCCTGCTCCCATGATATCGATAAAGCCAATGGTATAAGCCAAAGCGGCATCGCGCATGAGGTTCAAGATGGCAGTTGTCATATTTGGAAGAGCCACGCGAAAGGCTTGGGGAAGGACAATCCGCCAAATGGTTTGAGCTGGCGTCAAGCCGATACTCAAGCCCGCTTCCATCTGACCTTTTGGAATGGCCAAATAGGCTGCCTTGAAGACCTCAGAGATCATCGCA
Organism: Streptococcus sp. 27098_8_186; assembly: GCF_041432055.1. Classification (NCBI taxonomy): domain Bacteria; kingdom Bacillati; phylum Bacillota; class Bacilli; order Lactobacillales; family Streptococcaceae; genus Streptococcus; species Streptococcus sp. 27098_8_186. Next base: position 46,888 of record NZ_JAPVYV010000007.1, on the reverse strand, counting down.
GCAAAGAGAAGAAACATGGCAACAAGGACAAAGACAAACTTGGACCAGTGGTCAATGTCAATGCCCAACCACCAGTTCAAAAATTGGGGAAGTCCATAAAAGACCAAAAAGAGCAAGACAATCGGAGGGGTACAACGCAAGGTAAAGACATAACCTTTTGCCAGACCTGCTCCTACCTTATCTTCTGATACTTGTGCCCAGGTCAAAACCAAGCCAAATGCAGAACCGAGAACCGTCGTTAAAACCATCAAAGCTAGGGTCGCTGGTAGAGCTTGGACCAAGGTTGGAAGAAATGACCAGACCTTGGAAATGTCGTATGAGACCATGTTTCTTTTCCTTTCTGTATCCGTATAGAAATAAGGAAGCTGGGGCTATGCGCACCCAGTTTCATCTTATTTCTCTTTATCTACATAACTGAAGACATCTTCACCGAAATATTTTTTCGACAATTTAGCAAGTGTGCCATCTTTTTCTAATTCTTTGATGGCCTTGCTGTATTCTTCCGCAAATTTTTCGTTTTTCTTATCCTTATGGATCAATGGGTAAGTTGGAATTCCTTTGTAGGCAAACCAGCTCAGTTTGTCCGCATATTGGTGGTAAGAACCATCTTTATCTGTGACAGCTTTTTCAAAGGAAAGTTTGATGTCAAAGAAGGCATCGTAACGTCCTTCAAGAACCCAAGCATAGGCATCTGCGACTTTGAAAGATTCCGCAGCTGTTAATTCGATTTGTTGGTCCTTATGCTTTTCATTGTATTCTTTAATAACATTCCATTGTGCATTTTGTGGTGAAATTGGAACCAATTTTCCTTTTTCTTTAGCGAAGTCATCGATGTTCTTGTATTTGTTCGCATCTTCTTTCCGGACGGTAAATCCGATGATACTTGCACCGATTGGTTCTTTTGGAATGATAAATTTCTTGGCACGTTCTTCGGTATACCAAGCTCCTTTAGTTCCGATATCGTATTTACCAGATTCTAGACCGATCAAGAGATCGTCATCACTTGTTCCAGTGTACTCAAACTTGTAGTCTGGTAGTTTTTCGTCAATGGCTTTGAGAACGGCTACTTCATAGCCATCTGATTCTCCTTTTTCATCAACGAAATCATACGGTACATAGTTTTGCGTGTGGGCTACTTTCAAGGTTGTTACCTTGTTCGATCCTGTTGAGCCTTTGCTGTCGTTTGCATGGTTCAAGCTCCGTCCAAGAATGGTTGCACCTGCAATGGCAAGAACGGCCACCCCACCGATAATCCATGTTTTTTTACTCATACTTTGTTCTCCCTTTTTCTATTTTCCTTATTCTGCTGCAGCTTCACGAACCCATTCGATTCGTTCTTCATCAATGTCACTTGGAATGGTACAATCGGCACCGATGACCAAGCCTGTCGTTCCTGTTTCTGCGATGATACGCTTGGTTTCTGCTTGGATGGCAGCCTTGTCTCCTGTGTAGAGAAGACCATTTTTGCCATTTTCAAAGCCACCAAGAACCGTACGTCCACCGAAGATTTCGCGTCCTTCTGCTAGGCTGATTCCTTCTGGTCCGACTGCCCAGTTAATGACTTGGGCTGGGTAGTCTGTGAAGAGGTGGATATCATTGCGAGCTCCTTCGTAGCCACAAATATGAAGGATATTTACGCCACCGGCTTCATTGGCTGTTTCTAAGACATGGAGTTCACTCGGTGCAATAATGTTTTTATAAACTTCTTGTGTAACCCGCGCATCTTGGATACTTTGAACACTGAGGTAGATCCCGTCTGCTCCTGCTTCTTTGATGATTCGTTGGCTCAAACTTGCAATATCTTGGCCAATCGTATCCAATACTTTTTTAAGAGTTGCTGCATCTTGATCGATAAAGTTTGCGATCAAGTCATCTCCTCCTGAAACTTCTCCGACCAACCATTTGAAGTAGGTCACCGGAGCAAAGATATTGTAGATAGCCACAATGTCTTCTTCAAAACCGGCACGGATTTTTTTAACGAGCTCTACCTGCTCTGTGATCCATGGATGATCGGCTCCGAGTGGTTCAATCCCTGCTAAGTCAGAGATATTTTCAAGGCCTTTGTGGATGGCTGGGTTTGGATAAGCAAAGTAACCATCGCTCATGAGTTTGACAAAGTCTGGTTTGACCTTGTGAAGGAAGTTTTTATGGCCATTCAGGTTTTTTTCAATAATTTCCGGATTAGAAAATCCTTTCAACCATTCTTCTTCTGTTGTAAAATGATGCCAAAATCCAACTGGCACACGGTCAACTGCTTCTCCTTTAAAAGCTTTTAACACTAATTCTCTTTTTGATGACATGTTCTTACCTCGTTCTATCTTTTCTTGTTTGTTATCTTATCACTTCGATAATTGTTTGACTAATATATATTTTTTATCAAGCTCTTCATCTTTTTTTATCACTGATCTTCAAGGAGTAGAATTCCTGCTAGGTCAGATGGGCGGATGAGGGAGAAACTATGAGCTGGAATCTTCTCCAGTCTTGCCATATCTGGATCTTTTTTTACTTTCCCCTGACTGCTTGCTAGAGCGACTTTACTGAGCCCTAGAAGCAAAAACAAAACGGTTACCACGATACACCAAATATTGATCTTTTTCATCTCCCTCTCCTTTCTTCTTACAATACAGCCGCCTGACGCACCCAGTCTAAGCGTTCCAATTGGAAATCATCTGGCACGGTACAGTCTGCTCCAAGGATCAAACCACGGCTTCCAGCTTCTGCCACCAAGCGACGCGTTTCTTGCTCGATCGCTTCTCGTTCCCCTTGGTAGAGCAAGCCTTTCTTGCCATTGACAAAGCCACCCAAAACGGCACGATCGCCGAAAAGTTTACGACCTGCGGCTAGGCTAAGGCCTTCATGATGGGTCGCCCAGTTAATGACTTGGGCTGGATAATCCTTGAAGAGCTCCACTTCATTGCTGGCCCCTTCAAAACCACAGATATGAAGGATATTGATGCCTCCAGCTTCATTGGCCGCTTCTAGGACAGCGATATTGCTCGGTTCAATGATCTTGCGGTATTCTTCATCTGTCACACGCTCATCTTGGACCTGCTGGGTTGAGAAGTAAATCCCTTCAACACCTGCTTCTTGGATCAAGCGGCGACTTAAAGTAGCGATATCTCCTGCAATCACGTCAAGGACATGAGCTAAAGTTTCTGGATCTTCCTTGATAAAGTCTGCAATCACTTGGTCTCCACGGGATTGATCCGTACGGAACCAGCGTTTCAAATAAGAAATGGGCGAGAAAATATTGTAGAAAGAAGCAATCTCTTCATGGAAATGAGAACGAATTTCCTTGACCACTTCAATTTGTTTTTCAATCCAAGGATGATGCTCCCCGATGGGCTGAATATCCTTCAATTCTTTGATTGATGTGATCTCTTTCGAATAAAGTGCACTCGGATAGCGGAAGAAGCCATCGCTCATGATCTTGACAAAATCAGGTGAAATTTCTTCAACATAGTGTTGGTGTCCTTGAATACTTTTTTCTACTACAGCCGGATTGTCTAGCCCCAATTCTTTTTCTTCTTGGGTCACATAATGGAGCCAAAATCCTACAGGGATTCGTTCTACTGTTTCGCCTCGAATGGCACGAAGAACCAATTCTTTTTTACTCATACTGTACATCCTCCTCATCTTTTCTCCAAAAGAAAGACTAACTGCTTCCCTTCTGGAATTTGTAACCATGATATCACCTCGAAAAGTGGCTGACTAATATATTTTCCCTATCAAGGCCTTAAAATTTCTTTATTGAGAAAGGCATCAAAAAAAGGCAAGTCCTTGAAAATAGGGACTTGCGAGTATCTTTCTCGATTGTTTCATTTTAAAAGAAAAGAGCTGCTTTGATCTTTTTTTGATCCGGTTATAGCATAAAACTATACCCCTTCTTTTAAGCTGAAAAATGGCATCTATTGAGGTGAAAAAGCCCTTCATATCAACATTTCTTTCTTCCTATTCATTTTACCATTCCCTGGATCCCCTTCTCCTCTTTCTTGTCAGGCAAGATTGAAAAGAGTATAATTTTTGTAGAATAATTTTAAGGAGTGTACGGTTTATGAAAACAACAAAAACCACCTTTACCATCGTTTCTGCTCTTGCTTCTGTCATTTTACTGACAAGTTGTGGAAGCAACACCACTAAAACGCAAGAGACAAAAGCAAGCAGCTCTAAAAATCAGGTGACGATGACCTATGATCAACAGCGCTCACAAGAAAATACCATGTCTGTCCTCTGGTACCAAAAGGCAGCAGAAACCAAGGCTTTGTATTTACAAGGCTACAATGTCGCTACTGACCGCTTGAAAGAGATCCTTCAAACTCCTTCTGATAAGCCTTATTCCATCGTCTTGGATTTGGACGAAACTGTTTTAGACAACAGCCCTTACCAAGTTCAAAACGTCAAAGATGGTACGGCCTTCAATCCTAAAGATTGGGATGTTTGGGTGAAAAAAGCAGCCGCAAAAGCGGTGCCAGGTGCCAAAGATTTCCTTCAATATGCGGATCAAAACGGGGTTCAAATCTACTACATTTCTGACCGTACAACCTCTCAAGTAGATGATACCATCAAAAACCTTGAAAAAGAAGGCATTCCTGTTCAAGGACGTGACCACCTCATGTTCTTAGAAGATGGCGTCAAATCAAAAGAAGGCCGTCGCCAAGCTGTACAAGAAAAGACCAACCTTGTCTTGCTCTTCGGGGACAACCTGGTCGACTTTGCAGACTTCTCTAAGACCTCTGAAGCTGATCGCGACAAGAAATTGGACGAATTGCAAAAAGAATTTGGTGAAAAATTCATCATCTTCCCAAATCCAATGTACGGATCATGGGAATCAGCTGTTTACCAAGGTAAAAAACTAGACGCCAAGGGACAAACAGAAGAACGCCTCAAAGCCTTGCAAGGTTTTGACAAATAAAACAAATATCCTCGTTAGGAAAAACCTAACGAGGATGTTTTTTCTATATCGACAAGTTTATTCAACTGTTACAGACTTAGCAAGGTTCCGTGGTTTGTCGACATCGAGCCCACGATGAAGGGTTGCAAAGTAGGCAATCAATTGGGTTGGCACCACCATTGAGATTGGAGAGAGGTAAGGGTGAACCGCTGTCAAGACCAAATCATCTGTCTCTTTAGCGACATTTTCTTCTGCAATGGTTAAAACATGAGCCCCACGTGCTGCCACTTCTTGGATGTTCCCACGTGTGTGGCTGGCTAGGACTGGATCAGACAAGAGGGCGATAACCGGTGTACCGTCTTCGATCAGAGCGATGGTACCGTGTTTCAACTCACCCGCAGCGAAGCCTTCACATTGGATGTAAGAAATTTCTTTTAGTTTCAGACTAGCTTCCATGGCAACATAGTAATCTTGGCCACGTCCGATATAGAAAGCATTGCGGGTTGTTTCCAACAAGCCACGAACTTTTTCGTCGATCACTTCTTTTTCTGAAAGGGTTGATTCGATCGATTGGGCAACGATAGACAATTCGTGCACCAAATCAAAGGCTTTGGCCTTCTCATTGCCATTGGCTTCCCCAACAGCTTTAGCCAGAAAGGCAAGGGCTGCGATTTGAGCCGTATAAGCCTTAGTAGAAGCTACCGCAATTTCAGGACCAGCATGGAGCAACATGGTCATGTCTGCTTCACGTGAAAGAGTTGAACCCGGAACATTGGTCACTGTCAAGCTTGGGATGCCCATTTCATTGGCTTTGACCAATACTTGACGGCTATCGGCTGTTTCACCAGATTGGCTGATAAAGATGAAGAGTGGTTTCTTGCTGAGAAGTGGCATACCATACCCCCACTCAGATGAAATACCGAGTTCTACTGGAGTATCTGTCAACTCTTCTAACATTTTTTTAGAAGCAAATCCAGCATGGTAAGAGGTACCAGCCGCAAGGATATAGATGCGGTCTGCTTCCTGAACAGCCTTGATAATAGCTGGATCTACCACTACTTGACCAGATTCATCTGTATAGGCTTGGATCAACTTACGCATGACGGTTGGTTGCTCATCGATTTCTTTGAGCATGTAGTATGGGTAAGTTCCTTTTCCAATATCAGAAAGGTCAAGTTCAGCCGTATAGCTAGCCCGTTCTTTGACGTTTCCATCATAGTCTTGCACTTCAACGCTGTCAGCCTTGACAATGACCAACTCTTGGTCATGGATTTCCATGTATTGGTTGGTTTCACGAATCATGGCCATAGCATCAGAGCAGACCATATTGTAGCCATCGCCAAGACCGATCAAGAGTGGTGATTTATTTTTTGCGACATAGATGGTGCTTGGATCTTCCGCATCCATCAAAGCAAAAGCATAGGCTCCACGGATGATGTGGAGGGCTTTTTTGAAAGCTTCAAGCGTAGATAAGCCATCTTCTTCAGCAAATTTTCCGATCAAGTGGGCTGCGATTTCTGTATCTGTTTGCCCCTTGAAATGGTGACCTGCTAGGTATTCTTCCTTGATTTCAAGGTAGTTTTCAATCACCCCATTGTGGACCAACACAAAGCGACCTGTTTCAGAGCGGTGTGGGTGGGCATTGTCCTCAGTTGGTTTTCCATGAGTGGCCCAACGGGTATGTCCAATCCCAGCTGTCCCTTCGACACCTTCTGCCTTAGACGACAATTCTGCAATGCGACCAACTGCCTTTACCAATTGGCTCTTGCCTTCACTAGCTAGGAAAACACCCGCAGAGTCATAGCCTCGGTATTCGAGTTTTTCAAGTCCTTGAATCAAAATATCAGTAGCATTTGTATTTCCTACAACACCAACGATTCCGCACATAGTTTTTACGATATAGCCTTGCTATACTTTCCCCTTTACTTAGTCAAACGACTCATGGTCGATTTCTCAGTTACTTCAAAATTGGTCTAGTCTAATTTGACCAAAAAGCAACCAGCGGAGTCAGTATACAATGCTTCTTCTAGTTTGTCAACTAGGAAATTCAAGAAAATTGGTCTAGTTAAGTTAGCGTTAAGATTAGAGACAAAGTCATTTGAGAAACTTTCCACTGTAAGAAAAATGCCTGAAACATATTGGTTTCAGACATTCGGAATGATTGAGAGTCAAACCGTTTGGGAAACTGTTTGACTCCAATCTTTAAAACGACAATGTGAGGAGGCTCAAATTGAACAGAACACAGGCTGCGGATTTTGATTTAGTCTTCAAATCCATTGGCTTGGCTTAATTCTTTAAACCAATGGCCGGATTTTTTGAGGGTTCGTTTTTGACTTTCGAGGTCCAACTCAACCAAGCCATATCGGTTCTTGTAACCATTGAGCCAAGACCAGCAGTCAATAAAGGTCCAGATCAAATAGCCTTTACAGTTGGCACCATCTTGAATAGCCCGGTGGAGCTCACGAAGATGGTCTTTGACAAAGTCAATCCGGTAGTCGTCTTGGATCACGCCATCCTTGCGGAATTTTTCCTCTCCTTCAACCCCCATCCCGTTTTCGGTCAGGATCCACTCGATATTGCCATAGTTTTCCTTGATATTTTGGGCAATGTCATACAAGCCTTGCTCATAGATTTCCCAACCTCGGTGGGGATTGATCTTGCGACCTGGCATGACATAGGGTTCATAAAATTGTTCAAAGAGTAGGGGAGAAGCTGGATTTGGAGCATAACGAGGTGCTGCCACACGGAGTGGTTGGTAATAGTTAACCCCTAGGTAATCCACCGTATTTTCCTCGATCAAGCGCAATTCAAAGGGATCATAATCCGGCAAGAGATCACGCTCCCGTAGGATCTCCACTAATTCTTCAGGATAATGACCAAGAACAGATGGATCTAAGAAGGATTTGGCTTGAAAGAGCTCGGCAATGCGCGCAGCTTTCACATCTTCTGGATGCTGGCTCCGAGGATAGGCTGGTGTCAAATTGAGCACAATCCCAATACGATAGTTAGGATCCACCTCATGACAGGCCTTCACTGCTAGAGAGCTTGCTAACTGGGTGTGGTAGGCTACTTTTACAGCTGCTGCTGCGTCTACCTTATGAGGAAAATGGGCATCATAAAAATAACCAAACTCCACAGGGACAATGGGTTCATTAAAGGTGATCCACTGATCGACCAGATCTCCATAGGTCTTGAAACAAAAACGCGCATATTCCTGATAAGCATAGGCGGTTTCTTTATTTTCCCAACCATCCCCTTGCTCTTGAAGAGCCATCGGCAAATCAAAATGATAGAGGTTGACCAAGAGGTGAATCCCTTTTTCCTTTATCTTTTCAAAGATACGGCGGTAGAAATCAACGCCTGCTTGGTTGATCTCCCCTCGTCCTTCTGGGAAAATGCGGGACCACTGGATAGAGGTCCGAAAGGCGGTGTGGCCGGTTTCTAACAAGAGGTCCAGATCTTCTTCCCAGTGTTCATAAAAAGTCGATGTTTTCTCTGGTCCTTGCCCTTGATAAAAGCGGTTGGGCTCGATCCTATACCAGTAATCCCAGAGATTGTCTCCCTTTCCATCCTGGGCTAGACGTCCTTCTGTTTGAGGGCCCGAGGTCGAACTCCCCCATAAAAAATCCTTTGGAAATTGATACATGTCCTAATCCTCCTCATTCTACTAGCTCTATTGTAGCGCATCCTCCCCCAAAACCTAGGCACAATTTACAGTCTTTCTTACGCAGATTAAAGAAAAAGCCCCTTAGGAAAAATTCCTAAGGGGCTGGTCCTCTTTATAATTCATTCACGACATATTCAAAGAGTTTTCGATCTGCTAGGCTCTTGTCAAAACGCAGTTCTGGATGCCACTGAACGCCGAGGAAACGACTCTCATCTGTGGATTGAACGGCTTCTATGACGTCATCTTTAGGATCCCGCGCGATCACCTCTAGGCCATCTGCCAAGTCTTTAATACTTTGATGATGGAAAGAATTGATGCGACTGGTCTTACCATAGATCTCTTGCAGAACCGTCTGATCCTTGGTCACCAACTCTTGGCTGGTGTACTGACCTGGATTGTCCTGCCAATGGTGTTCAATGTCTTGATACAGCGTTCCCCCTAGAGCGACATTATAGAGCTGGGTCCCACGACAAACGGTAAAGATCGCTTTTTTAGCCGCACGCGCCTCTTCAATCAAGGCCAACTCAAAGAGATCGCGTTTCAAGAGGTAGTCATCACTGTCGATGGTGATTTCTTCTCCGTAAAACTTGGGCAAGACATTTTGTCCACCGGTGATGACGAGCTTATCAATCATCGATATATAGTCTTTAGCCAAGGCCGCATCTCCAATTGGCAAGATCAAGGGAATCCCTCCTGCCTCTTTGACCGCTTCGACAAAACCAGTCGCCGCATAGCTCATATTCGCGTCTGGATCATCTGGGAAGGGTCTTTCATTTCCTGTAATTCCAATCACTGGTCTTATTTTCATACTTTTTCCATATACTTTCATTCATTTTCAAGGCTTATTGTAACACAATTTTAAGCTAGACTCAATGGAGTTTTTTTGAAGGAAGGTCTCCCCTTCTAACCCAAAAGCTTGCTGAAAAGATATGAAATTGCTTTCTATTAAAAAATTCTCAAGTGCAAAGACTTGAGAATGGTTTGTTAATTTTTCATCAACCCTTCTTTTACCAAAAAGTCATGCGCTACTTTAGCAGCAGGCTTGCCTTCTACTCCGACTTGGTAGTTCATCTGGCTCATCTGGCTTTCAGTGATTTTACCAGCTAGCTTATTAAGCACACCTTCCAATTCGGGATGTTTCTTAAGAAGAGCTTCTTTCATGAGGGGCGCCCCTTGATAAGGTGGGAAGAGTTGTTTGTCATCTTCGAGGACCACCAGGTCATAGCGAGCAAGTTCAGCATCTGTTGAGTAGGCATCCGTTATTTGAATATCCCCAGACTGGATCGCCTGGTAGCGAAGGGCTGGCTCCATGGTGGAGACTTGTAAGTGGAGACCATAGACCTTCTGCAAGCCCTTGTCTCCGTCTTCGCGGTCGTTAAACTCAAGCGTAAAGCCTGCCTTGAGTTGTCCTTCCACCTTTTTCAAATCTGAAATGGTCTTGAGTCCATATTCTTGGGCAATTTTCTTAGGCACTGCTACAGCATAGGTATTTTGATAAGCCATAGGTTTGAGCAAGGCCAGGTCGTCTTGTCGCTTGATCCCATCTCGAGCAGCTTTGTAGACTGCTTCTGGATCATGACTGACTTGTGGTGCTGGCTTGAGGAGACTTTCGGTCACCGTACCTGTAAACTCTGGATAGATAGCGATATCCCCTTTTTTCAGGGCTTCATAGAGGAAGGTGGTCTTGCCAAAATTCGGTTTGACAGTCACTGTCATATCCGTATTTTTCTCGATCAAGATCTTATACATATTGGCTAGAATTTCAGGTTCTGGTCCTAACTTTCCAGCGATGACCAGGTTTTCTTTTTTCGGTTTGGGAAGAAGACTTGGCGTATAAGAAGCTCCTAATCCAATAACCATCACAGCAAAGGCTGCAAAGATGGTCCGTAATTTGGCCTTTTCCATCCATTTGAGAAGAAGGTTAAAGGCGATGGCCAAGAAGGCAGAAGATAGGGCACCGATCAAAATCAGACTGGCATTATTGCGGTCAATCCCCAGAAGGATAAAGGAACCAAGTCCCCCTGCTCCAATCAAGGCAGCTAGAGTAGCTGTGCCGATAATCATCACGGCTGCCGTCCGAATCCCAGACATGATAACAGGCATGGCCAAGGGAATCTCGAACTTCTTGAGTCGCTCCCACTTGGTCATCCCAAAGGCAATTCCTGCTTCTTCGAGGCTTGGATCTATCCCTTGCAAACCGGTGATGGTATTTTGAAGGATGGGGAAAATGGCATAGATGACGAGAGCTGTTAAGGCCGGAAGCGTCCCGATTCCCATGATGGGAATGAAGAGGCCCAAAAGAGCCATGGAAGGAATGGTCTGGAAGATCCCAGCTAACTGTAAGACCCAGTTGCTGGCTCTCTTGCGTGTACTTAAATAAATAGCTAATGGAACAGCCAGAAAAATCGCAAGAAGCAAGGTCAGTAATGACAGTTGCAAATGTTGCCCCAGTGCAGTGACCCAGTCGCCAAAGCGTTCTTGAAAGGTTGCAAGTAGTTTAGACATGGTGAGCACCTCCAAATAGATCTGCGACAAAGTCGTTGGCTGGCTGGGCAAGAATGGTCTCAGAATCCGCTACTTGTACAATCTCTCCTTCTTGCAGTACTGCAATCCGGTCGCCTAATTTTAAAGCCTCGTCCGTATCATGGGTAACGAAGATGGTGGTCATACCAAACTCTTTGTGCAATTTTTTAGTCAAAGCCTGCAACTGCTTACGGGAGATGGCATCCAAGGCTGAAAAAGGCTCGTCCATCAATAGAATCTTTGGTTCCCCAATGATAGCCCGCACAATACCAATCCGCTGTTGCTCGCCACCAGATAACTCGCTTGGTAAACGATGAGCATAATCTGCAGCAGGTAGCCCCACCTTGGCCAATAGTTCTTCTGTTTTAGAAGCAATTTGTTCTTTAGTCCAGCCCTTCATCTCAGGAATCAGAGCAATATTTTCAGCAACGGTCAAGTTTGGAAATAGGGCAATGGCTTGAAGGACATAGCCGGTACTGAGACGTAACTCCCGTTCGTCATATTCTTTGATGCGTTTCCCATCCATATAGATATTGCCATCCGTCGGCTCCAAGAGACGGTTCACCATCTTGATCATGGTGGTCTTTCCAGATCCTGAAGGTCCCACAAGAACCATAAATTCTCCATTTTCAATGCGGAGATTGACATCTTTCAAAATGTCCTTTTCCGTGTAGCGCAGCACTACATTTTTGTATTCAATCATATTTTTCCTCAATAAGTTTTCTGTCTCTAAGAATATCCAATAAGCTACTTGCTGGATACCCTAGGACTTTTTCGACATCTGTTGAAACCCCAGCTTGTTCTCCAGCTTTAATCGCTGTAAAGGTACTGACCCAGGCATCATACTCCCAAGTTTGTGCTGGCCATTTTTTCCGTGACTCATAGGCTTCTTCTACTGATTCATCCACATACGCGATGGTTTTACCGCTCTCTTTTGAGAGAAGCGCTACGATTTCTTCCATGGAAAGATCCTCTGGCCCTGTCAAATTCAAGGTTTGATTTTCCCATTTCTTAGCATGTAAAAGAATCTCTGCTGCAACACTAGATGTGTCCTTACGGGCAACTGCTGAAACCTTCCCACTTCCTGCTGGACCACGAATCTCTCCATTTTCAAGCGCCATATCAATCAAGAAGTCCAAGTAAAAATTATCTCTCAAAAAAGTGTAGGTGAACCCCAACTCCTTGATATAGGCTTCCGTCTGGGCATGATCTCGAGACAATGTAAAAGTTGCCTTCTCATCTGCCCCATAAAAGGAGGTATAAACAATATGCTGCACCCCAGCAAGCTTTGCGACATCTAAAAGACTCTTGTGTTCCTCAACACGCTCTGGATTTTCCCGAGCAGAGACCATCAACAAGATATCGACCCCCTTCAAGGCCTCAACCACTTTTGGAGTATTGGTATACACTATTTTACGGATTTCCGCAGACGCGTAGACTTTTGCACGCTCTGGGCTTCTTGCCAGATGGATAGAAGCAATTCCTTGCTGATCGACAAGATCAGCCACATAGGAACCTAATTTCCCTGTTACACCTGTAATTCCAATCATAAGCATTTTCCCCTCTACTATAATTCACTCTCTTTAGCTTTTAGATTGTCAATAATACGCTCTTGATAGGCTTCAAATTCTCGGATTTCTTGATCTGAAAAGCCTTGGTAGAAAATCTCGCCCAGTTCTTTGCTGACACGATCTCCAATTTCTTTTTGCGCCCAACCGAGGTCTGTCAAAGAAATATATTTTTTCCTTTTATCCTGTGTGCAAGGTTGAATCGTAACCAAGCCTTGTTCTTCCAATTTCTTAACCATACTGGTCAATGTATTATTGGCTAGACCCGTCGCAAGAGCGATATCGGTCGCAGTAGCGCACCCCAACTCTTGCTTCCACAAAATCGTTAAAATTTTCCCCTGTTCACTTCTGTATTGAGCATCTGGTTCCTTGCTCAAGAGTTTTTGAAAAAGTCGCCCGTTCAATAAGCGTATCTGTAAAGCTTGGTAGCCCCCTATCATTTTGTTCATTTCGTCTCCTTTTTCTTCTATATCGAAATATCAAAGTCATTGTACCACTTCCTGTTACATCCGTCAACTATTTCGATATAGAAATAGTATTTTTTTTGACAAGAGGCTCTTCAAAAGATTCTTGCACAGCTCCAAATGACCAGACTTTTTTACCCCTTTTACACAATCTTCTTTGGAATACGGTCAAAATTTCGCTATAATAGTAACAAATGTTAAACTCCTTTTGTAACGATACTTGGTTTTACGATGTGATCATCTGTTAACTGTATGATAGAAAATATTTTTTAAAAGCCTCGGTAGGGTTCTTCCTACCGAAGCTTTTTTGATATCACACATCCAACCAACAACTATTTTCAAACCGAGTCTTTCGCCTTTTCACAAAAAATCCTCCAGAGCTAAGCTCCGAAGGATTTATTTTTATTTAACAACGATATTAACAAGTTTATTAGGGACACTAATCACTTTCACGATTTCCTTGCCATCAATCTCTGCTTTGACTTTTTCGTCAGAGAGAGCAACTTCTTGCAATTCTTCGCGTGAAAGGTCTTTTGCAACCATGAGTTTAGCACGGACTTTACCTTTGATTTGAACGACAATTTCGATTTCGTCTTCAACCAATTTGCTTTCGTCCCATGTTGGCCAAGCCACATAAGAGATAGACTCGCCTGTTGCTGCCACTGTTTGCCAGAGTTCTTCTGCCAAGTGAGGAGCAAATGGGGCGATCAATTGGATAAAGCCTTTGGCATAATCCACATAGAGTTTGTCTTCCTTATTCGCCGCATTGACAAAGACCATGAGTTGGGCAATGGCTGTGTTGAATTTCATCGACTCGATTTGCTCAGTGACAGCCTTAACAGTTTCGTTATAGACCTTGTCAAGAGCACCATTGTTATCCGCAACAATTTCTTTACTTGTAATCAAACGGTAAACACGGTCAAGGAATTTACGGCTTCCTTCCAGACCTTCTTCAGACCAAGCGATAGAAGCATCGAGTGGTCCCATGAACATTTCATAGACACGAAGGGTATCGGCACCGTATTGTTCCACCACATCGTCTGGGTTGACCACATTCTTGAGGGATTTCGACATCTTAGCTGGTGCTTGCTCCAACTCTTCTCCTGTTTCCACATGGAAGAAGGAACCGTCACGTTTTTCAACCTTGTCAGTTGCCACAAGAGCGCCACGGTGGTCACGGTAGCTGGTTCCCAAGATCATTCCTTGGTTAAAGAGTTTTTGGAATGGCTCCTTAGTCGGTACAACACCAAGGTCATAGAGGAATTTATGCCAGAAACGAGCGTAGAGCAAGTGAAGCACAGCGTGTTCTGCACCACCTACGTAGATATCGACTGGCAACCATTGTTTGAGAAGGTCCTCGTCAGCCAATTTCTCAGTGTTGTGTGGATCGATATAGCGAAGGTAGTACCAGCTTGAACCGGCCCATTGTGGCATCGTATTCGTCTCACGACGACCTTTGACACCATCCTCACGAGTCACTTCCAGCCAGTCTGTCAAGTTAGCCAATGGGCTTTCCCCAGTACCTGAAGGGCGGATGTCCTTAGTTACTGGCAAGACAAGTGGGAGTTCACTTTCTGGAACAGCTGTCGAAGTCCCATCTTCCCAATGAATGATTGGGATTGGTTCACCCCAGTAACGTTGACGGCTAAAGAGCCAGTCGCGGAGACGGTAGGTCACCTTTTCTTGACCAAAGCCTTTTTCTTCTAGCCAAGCCACAATTTTAGCAATCGCTTCTTCTTTGTTGAGACCGTTCAAGAAATCAGAGTTGACGTGAAGGCCATCTTCTGTGTAAGCAGCCTCTTCAACATTGCCACCTTCCAAGACTTCTACGATTGGAAGACCAAACTGTTTTGCAAATTCCCAGTCACGCTCATCGTGGGCAGGTACGGCCATGACGGCACCTGTTCCGTAGCTGGCAAGAACATAGTCCGCAATCCAGATTGGGATTTCTTTCCCATTGACAGGGTTGACGGCATAAGCACCAGTCCAAACCCCTGTTTTTTCCTTAGCAAGGTCTGTACGAGCCAAGTCTGATTTAAGGCTGGCTTGGTGTTTGTAGTCAGCTACAGCCTCAGCTTGTTCAGGTGTTGTGATCGCATCTACTAGTTCATGCTCAGGAGCCAAAACAGTGAAGGTTGCACCAAAAAGAGTATCTGGACGAGTGGTAAAGACTGTGAATTCCTTGTCTGTTCCTTTTACTTTGAAAGTGACATTGGCACCAGTTGATTTCCCAATCCAGTTGCGTTGCATGTCCTTGATAGACTCTGGCCAGTCAAGGTCATCCAAGTCGTTGAGCAAACGTTCCGCATAGGCAGTGATTTTAAGCATCCATTGGCGCATTGGTTTGCGGACAACTGGATAGCCACCACGCTCAGAGGTTCCATCTGGAAGAACTTCTTCGTTAGCGATAGCTGTTCCTAGTTCCTCAACCCAGTTTACTGGTACTTCAGCTTCATAAGCCAAACCTTTTTCGTAAAGCTTAGTGAAGATCCATTGCGTCCACTTGTAGTAGTTTGGATCTGTCGTATTGACTTCACGGTCCCAGTCATAAGAGAATCCAAGCGCATTGATTTGGCGTTTGAAGTTAGCGATGTTTTCTGCTGTGAATTCCGCTGGGTCATTCCCTGTATCCATAGCGTATTGCTCAGCAGGCAAACCAAAAGCATCCCATCCCATTGGGTGAAGGACATTGTAACCTTGCGCACGTTTGAAACGGCTAAGGATATCTGTTGCTGTGTAGCCTTCTGGGTGTCCTACGTGAAGACCAGCTCCAGATGGATAAGGGAACATGTCCAATGCATAAAACTTAGGTTTTGAAGCATCTGTTCCTGTCTTAAAGGTGTGATGGTCAGCCCAGTATTTTTGCCACTTAGGCTCGATTTCTTTATGATTGTAAAAACTCATAGCGTCTCTCCAATTTTCGTGATGCTCCTATTATACCATTTTTAGGCGATTTTTAAAGGTTCAGACAAAGAAAAAGACAGGTCCCATACGGGACCTGTCTTTCCTGTTTTCTTCAAGAAAAGTCTATTTCACATGCTTTTCAAGTTCTTCTTGCGCTTTTTTATTGGATTTTTCTTTTTCTTTCTTCCATTGATCACGCGCTTTGTCGTAGTCTTTAGCCGATACGACCTTGTCTTGAACTTCTAAATATTTATAGTTGAAGGATTGACCCTTGTGGCCTGTCCAAGCAAAGGCTGCAGAGTATGGTACAGTCTTACGAACGACTGGAGAAGCTCCATCTGAATGGATCGGAATCAAGAGGGCACTATCGGTCAACCAAGCTTGAGCGGCAGCATATTTTTCGTAACGCTTGTTCACATCTTTGGTTTCATTGTGCGCATCTTCGATCAATTGATCATATTCATCAAAACCAGCTGCTTTTGCGGCTGCATTATCCGTACCAGCATCGAATCCAAAGTAAGAATTGGCGTTTTCGCCGGATTTACCACTAGTGATATCGATGTAAGAAGATGGGTCCGTATAGTCTGGTCCCCAACCCAAGTTATTGTTCAAATCCCAGTCTTGTTGCGAAGCACTTTCAGCAAAGTAAGTCACCCGTTGCAGATCATCTTCAGAAATCATATTCAAATCAATGACAATATTTTCTGCTCCTAGTGTAGATTCAACTGACTGTTTAAAGGATTGAGCTTGTTTGATCCCTTCTGTATAAGTTGAAGAAGTTGGAAGGTCCAAATGAATTGGGAATTCAACTCCTTGAGCTTGCAAATCTGCCTTGGCTTTGGCAAACTCTTCTTTGGCCTTGGTTGGATTGTAGAGGGTGTCTTTTCCATCTGCGACAGAGACCCCTTTCCATTCATCCCCATAAGCTTCCAAGTCTTTTTCTACTGCATCACCAAATTGTTTGCCATCGATTTGGACAAAGTTTGGTGGCGTAAAGGTATTACGGATGACCTTATTGGCACCCGCTTCCCCGTTAGTTTGCGCTACATAAGCCTTGCGGTTAAAGGCAAACATAATGGCTTGACGGAAGTCCTTATTTAAGATTGCTTTCTTAGTTGAAGTCTTTTGAGTATCAGTAGTCTTCTTTGTGATTTCATAGGCCTGACGGTCAATGTTGAAGGAAAGGTTGTAGGTTGAGGAACCTTGGTCAGTATAGACAATGTCGTCCTTATGCTTCTTCTCTACACTCTTATAGTTGGAACCATTTGGGAAAACACGGGCAACTGTATAATCGCCGTTATCAAATCCACGAATCAAGGACTCTGAGTCTTGTCCATCATAATAGGTCAGCTTCACTTTACTGATCTTAACATTATCCGCATCCCAGTAGGTTGGGTTCTTTTCCAATATCGCAGAAGATTTAGAAGTGATGGATTTAATCAAATAAGGACCGCAGTAGAGGATACTAGACGGAGAAGTCCCTTGACCATAGTTATCTCCCTTAGATTTCAGGAATTCTCCATTAACCGGCATCAAGATCCCCATCGTAGTCTTAGAATTCCAGAAACTTTCTGGTTGGCTCAAGGTATATTGAACGGTGTAATCGTCAATAGCTTTTACACCAACTGTTGAAAAATCAGATGTCTTCCCTGAAACATAATCATCCAAGCCTTTGACAGATTTTTGGACCAAGTAAATTGCTTGTGATTTCTTGTCTGCTGCGTGCTTGAGACCTGTGACAAAGTCTTGGGCCTTGACTTCTCCATATTCTTCCCCTTCAGAAGTCATCCATTTGACCCCTTTACGGAGTTTATAAGTATAGGTCAAGCCATCCTTGGAAACCGTCCAGTCTTTAGCAAGCGACGGAATCAAATTCCCATACTTGTCCACTTCCAACAAGCCATCTATCGCATTTCCTGTAAACTCGGAAGTCGATTTTTTATTAGAAATCGAATAGTCGAGGGTATCTGGATCCTGGGTATAGACATAGCTAAAAGTCTGTTCGCCAGAACTTCCAGATTTTCCACCTGAGCAGGCTGCCAGTACACCAGCTGATAAAAGCAGAGCGCTGGTAGCTAAGAGTACCTTTCCTTTGTTCATATAAATCACCTCATTGTAAAAATGTTATACTCAATTTAAATTATAGCACTTTCTAGGGAAATGTAAACGCTTTTACTGCGAAATTATTCTATTTCTTCTTTATTTTTTCAATTTCTTCTTTTTCTAGAATTTTTTAAAGTTGAATCCCTGGCATGTATGATATAATGGAATCTATGAATCATGGGAGACATTTACACAAACGACTAAAACACAGCCTCTTGTCCCTCCTTGTAGGAGTCTTGACATTAGGTCCTATTTCCACTGCTTTTGCGGACGACATCTACCAGCAAGAAGATGTCATGAAAATCGCAGCTGATGCTGGACTGGTATTGGACGATTTTTACAAGCCTAAGGCTGACATCGTCATCGACGCCAATACTGGAGCTATTTTGTACGGAGACAATATCGACACGGTCCGGGACTCCGGAAGCATGGCCAAGCTCATGAGTGCCTATGTGGTCTTTCGGGCCCTCAAAGAAGGCAAGATCAAGTACGATACCGTTGTCACAGCAACAGAGGCAGATCAAGCCATCTCGGAAAACAATCTTTTAAGTAACTCACCTATTGTAGCTGGTGTTGACTACAAAGTATCTGAATTGATCAAGATGCTCTTTGTTCCATCTTCCAGTGCGGCCGTGATTATGCTCGCCAACGCCGTCACTGACAATGATCCCGATAAGTTTTTGGACTTAATGAATCAGTACGCGCAAGAAATGGGGATGAGCCATACCAAATGGCACAATCCAAATGGGGCGATGATCTCGGTCCTTCAGGGCTACTACAATCCTCAGCGCTACGATGTCAATGCGAATAACGAAATCACAGCGCGGGACATGTCTATTCTGGCTTATCACATCGTAAACGACCTGCCAGAAATGTTGGAATACACCAAGCAAGCTCACACTACGATCATGGAAGGAACCCCCTACGAGCAAAGCTACGATAACTACAATACTTCCCTCGAAGGTGGAAAATTCGCCCTTAAAGGAACAGATGGACTCAAAACTGGATCCAGCCCGACTGCTGACTACAACTACACCGCGACAACCAAGCGGGGTAAACAGCGGATTATCGAAGTCATTTTGGGGGTTGGAAACTACGATGTCGAGATCGCCGAAAGTTACCGCAATCAAATCGGGAATACCTTGGCTGAGAAAATGTTCGCAGACTACCAGTATAAAAAAATCCTTTCTGCAGGCGATCATACCATCGACGGGAAGACCATTCACTTGAAGCAAGACTTCTATGCGACCGTTAAGAAGGGGACGAAGCCAGCCCTTAAACTGGAAGACAACCGCCTAGTCGTTCAGAACGGCTTGCAACAGGTATCTCCAAGTATTAAAGCGGGAGTGGCCGTAAGTGAGTCTAAAACAACGACCTCTAGCAGTAAAAGCAAAGGACTCGATATCATGTGGCTCTTCTGCTTCCTGCCTGCCGGAATTTTATACCTGATCTTTAAACAAACCGATCCAAAAAGAAGAAAATAGAAAAAGAACTCCCATTACCATAAGGTATGGGAGTTCTTGGTTTGTCGACAAAGTCATCTTAGGCCAAACCTTGAACGTAGGCATCTACTGCTACGATGGCTTGGGCAATATCAGAAGCCTTCACTTCAAATGGCATTTGATGGATGGTTTCTCCTTCGATGGTGGCCTGTTGGCCAACCTTGAGAAGATCTTCATAACTTGCAGTTTCAAGATGCATTTCTTTCAGAGTGGTTGGCATACCGATTTGTTGATAGAAACGAATGTATTTATTCAATTCTTCCTTCGGACGGTTTTCCAAGAACAATTGAACGAGCGTTCCGTAGGCTACTTTTTCACCGTGAGTTAAATGGTGGATGTCCCCAGTAAGGGCTGTAAAGCCATTATGGATGGCATGGGCAGCAGCTAATCCCCCACTTTCAAATCCAATACCACTGAGAAGGGTATTAGCTTCAATAATGTTTTCAAGAGCAGGGGTTACAACTTTGGCTTCACAAGCAGCCATGGCTTGAAGACCGTCTGCAAATAAGGTTTCTTCACAACGTTGTGCAATGGCGACACCCGCTAAGGTTTGTCGTTGACCCAACATGGTTTTTCCATTCGCTTGCATCACCGCACGCGCTTCGACCCAAGTTGCTAGACCATCTGCGATACCAGAAGCGAGCAAGCGTTTTGGTGCTTGAGAGATCACTTTACTATCCACCAAGACTAATTCTGGGTTTTTAGAGTAGAAAATATAGCGCTCAAAGGCACCCTCATCTGTATAGATAACAGATAAGGCGGAAACAGGAGCATCTGTAGAGGCAATGGTAGGGGCAATCACAACTGGTGATTTTAAAAGATCAGCAATAGCTTTAGCACTATCAATGGTCTTTCCTCCACCAAGTCCAATGACCAAATCACAGCCATTTTCTTCTGCCAAACTAACCACACGATTGATTTCGTTATCAGAAGCTTCTCCATTAAAGAAGACTGGCAAAACCGTAAGCCCATTTTGACCAAGGTATTCTTCAAAACGTTTCCCTACGATATCATAAACCACTGAATCACATAGTAAAACAGGGTGAGTCCCTAATTCTGAAATAGATTGCGCATTTTCAAACAAGGCATTTTCCCCTTGAATGTAACGTGACGGACTTGCAAAATTTCTCATAGTCTGCTCCTTTAAAATTTATTTAGTTCACACCCATAGTAGCATTTATTTCTATGAAATTCAAAGAATTATACAAGGCTCCAATCAATTAAATTTATCTGTTCACGCAGTCATTGGAAGCGTTTCATTTTCATTTGATGAATCTTATTATCAAAAATCCCCAAAGCTAGTTTCAGTAGATTGAAACTTGGCTTTTGGGATTTTTATTTTTTTACAAGCATTGAGAAAATCAATCAATGGCTTAACTGAAGTCGAGACTACTTCCTTTGATCAACAAAACTAGTATCGCGAAATTGAACTCGCCCTAAAAGCGTCGAGAAAAAGAGAGATTGCCTGGTGGGCATGGCCCACATGGTCAATCTCCTATTTTCTTCTCGCTTTTTTTACGGGCTTAGTATCTTGATTTACCAAATGATCACACGATCTTCTGGTGCGCGCCACATGCCGTCGCCTTCTTTGACATCAAAGGTTTCAAAGAATTCGTCAAAGTTTGGTAATTGGACATTGGTGCGAAGTTTTCCTGGTGCATGGACATCGACACTTGCGAGGAGTTGCATGTACTCTGTCCGAGCTTTCATGCGCCAGATGCGAGCAAAGTTGGTGAAGAATTCTTCTGCTGAGAAATCTTCCTCTTTCTTAGCGGCTTCAAGGGCTGCAGCGATACCACCGAGGTCTGCTACGTTTTCAGAAACGGTCAATTTCCCGTTGATCTTGGCACCGTAAGAGTCTTGTCCTTCAAACTGATCGATGACTTTTTGAGTCCGAGCGGTAAAGGCTTCGTAATCTTCTGGCTTCCACCAGTCTTTCAAGCTACCGTGCTCATCAAAGGAAGCACCATTGGTGTCAAAGGCGTGGGAGATTTCATGGGCAATGACTGCACCGATTCCGCCGTAGTTGGCTGATGATGATTGGTGAAGGTCATAGAAAGGTGCTTGTAAAATCGCTGCTGGGAAGACGATTTGGTTCTGTTGCGGATCATAGTAGGCATTGACCAGATGGGCTGGCATGTGCCATTCGCTTCGATCAACCGGTTGGTTCCACTTGCTCCAAGTATGGGCAATGGAAATTTCGTAAAGGGCTTGAGCATTTTCAACCAAGGTCTTGCTTTCGTCGATGATCTTTTTGGCGTATGTTTCTGGTAATTTTTCAGGGTAGCCGATATGTGGTGTGATGACATTGAGTTTGACAATGGCTTTTTCACGAGTTTCAGGAGCGAGCCAGTCTGCTTTTTCTAAGCGCTCCTTATAGACGTCAATCATGGTCGCTACTTTATGCTCTACGTCTGCTTTTGCTTCTGGTGAGAATTTTTCTCCCGCATACCAGAGTCCAAGTGCCTGGCTATAAGGTCCTTCTGCCAAGGCCAGAGCGGCTTTTTCTTTTGGACGAGGTTCTGGAATCCCCGTGATGATCCGTCCATATTCACCAGACAAGACACGGATTTCTTCCGTCAAGAAAGACGTCCAATCTAAAGCTGCACCAAGTTTCAATTTGGCATGAATGGTTTCCCAGTTGGCTGCCGAGTAGTATTTTGGTGCGAATTCCTTCCAGAAACGCTCTTCTGGCACGATGATTTTATCTGGTGTTTGTCCGATCACTTCAGTAAAGAAGGCATCGAGTGGCAATTCTGGGACCAAGGCCTTGAAATCTGCCCACTCATAAGGATGATAGAGTTTGTTGTACTCTGATCTTTCTTCATTTGACAAAACATATTTGGCCAATTCTGCATCCGCCGCAATGACCTTATCCAGGATATCCTTGATTTCTTCCTCTGAGAATTCAAATTTAGGTAAGAGTTTTTCCATCATTTGGCGCCAGATAGCCAGTAATTCTGGGCCTTTTTCGTTGCCTTCTTCATAATAGGTTGTATCTGGCAAGATGAGAGCAAGAGACTCTCCCCACAAGACATTCATTTGGGCATTCATAAAGTCTGGTGACACGCTAAATGGCATGAGATTTGGTTTGCCAGCTAGTTCATAGGTCCCCAACTTGCTGGTATAGTCTTCAAAAGAAGACAGAGCCTTAATTTCATTGATCAAGGGCATGACTGGTGCCACACCAGCTGCTTCTCGCGCATCAAAATCTGCCACCATTTTATGGTATTTGACAAAGTTTTGCAGAATGCTATCTTCAGGCAGCTCTTCTCCCCGTTGCCATTTTCCAGTGATATCCAACATCAAGTTTTCGATGTCTTGGATCAAGTCCATAAAACCACCAGTTGACGGTTTGTCATCAGGAATCACAGCTGTCTCAGCCCATTCCCCATTGACGTAATCATAAAAATCATCTTGTAAACGTACCATGATCTTCTCGCTTTCATTCTTTTCTAATAACCTTATCAAAAATAGGAACTTTTTTCAATGATTACAAGTAAGTTAATCTAAATCATTTTAAAAATTAACTTGACTTAATTTTTTTATTTATGTATATTAATAGTAAAGGAGCAAAATCATGATTCAAATTGAACATCTAAGTGTTGCTTACCAGCAAACACTGGCCTTGGAGGATCTTTCCCTCACCATCCAGGGTCCAACCATCCTAGGCATTCTTGGACCCAACGGAGCTGGAAAATCAACCCTGATCAAGGCCATGCTAGGACTTCTCCCTCATTCGGGAAAGGTCCTGCTCGATCAAAAAGATCTCGGCCAAGCTCTTCAACGAGTGGCCTACGTCGAACAGAAATCCGCTATTGATTTCCACTTCCCCATCACGGTGCGGGAGTGTGTCTCACTGGGTCTCTATCCCCATCTTTCTATCTTCAAGCGAAAAAGTAAAGAAGATCTCCAAAAAGTGGAAAATGCCTTGAAACTTGTCAATCTTCTTGATCTAGCAGATCGCCAGATCGGCCAGCTTTCGGGAGGGCAATTCCAACGGGTGCTAATCGCCCGCTGCTTGGTCCAAGAAGCAGAGGTCATCTTTTTGGATGAGCCCTTCGCAGGGATTGACTCCGTCAGCGAAGACATTATCATGCAGACCCTTCAGACCTTGAAACAAGAAGGCAAGACCATTCTGATCGTCCATCACGATCTCAGCAAGGTCCCTGCTTACTTCGACCAGGTCCTCCTCCTTCACCGCAAGCTGATCGCTTTTGGAAAAACAGAGGAAACCTTTACCAAGGAGAATCTGCATGCAGCCTATGGGCATGAACTCTTTATAGGAGGTGGCGTCGGATGATTACAGAATTTATCGATGGATTACAGCAATTCCACTTCTTACAAAATGCCCTGATTACAGCCATTGCCATCGGGATTGTCGCTGGAGCTGTTGGCTGCTTCATCATTTTGCGAGGCATGTCTCTCATGGGAGATGCTATCTCGCACGCAGTCCTTCCAGGGGTGGCCCTGTCCTTTATCCTTGGCATCAATTTCTTTATTGGCGCCATTGTCTTTGGGCTTCTAGCTTCCATCCTTATCACCTATATCAAGAGCAACTCCATCATCAAGAGCGACACAGCGATAGGGATTACCTTTTCTTCTTTCCTTGCCTTAGGAGTCATCCTAATTGGAGTCGCTAAAAGTTCCACCGACCTTTTCCACATCCTCTTTGGGAATATCTTGGCTGTGCAAGACCAGGATATGTGGATGACCATCGGTATTGGGGTGGCGGTCTTGCTGGTGATTTGCCTGCTCTTTCGACCTTTACTGCTCACATCTTTTGATCCTGTTCTGGCTCAATCCATGGGCGTCCGGGTCAAGGTCTATCACTACCTTCTCATGGTGCTCTTGACCTTGGTTTCTGTCACTGCTATGCAGAGTGTCGGGACCATTCTCATCGTCGCCATGCTCATCACACCCGCTGCGACGGCCTATCTCTATGCCAACAGCCTCTGGTCCATGATGCTCCTTTCATCCGGATTAGGTGCTCTTGCATCCATCCTAGGACTCTTTATTGGCTATAGCTTGAATATCGCCGTCGGGTCTTGTATTGTCCTCACTTCTGCTGTCTTCTTTCTCATCAGCTTCTTTATCGCTCCTAAGCAGAGAAAGAACAAGCACGCTCTTTCGCCTCATTAAAGGAGAAACACATGAAAAAAATCGCTTCTGTCCTCGCCCTCTTTGTGGCGCTCTTATTTGGTCTGTTGGCCTGTAGCAAAGGCTCTTCTTCCAAGTCCTCATCCGATAAATTGAAGGTGGTTACCACCAACTCCATTCTCGCAGATATGACCAAAAATATCGCGGGGGATAAAATCGAGCTACACAGTATTGTCCCTGTCGGTCAAGATCCCCACGAGTACGAACCACTCCCAGAAGATGTCAAAAAAACTTCACAAGCCGACCTGATCTTCTACAATGGGATCAACCTCGAAACGGGTGGCAATGCTTGGTTTACTAAATTGGTCAAAAATGCCAATAAAGTAGAAAACAAGGACTATTTCGCAGCTAGCGACGGAGTCGACGTCATCTACCTAGAAGGCCAAAACCAGGCTGGAAAAGAAGACCCTCACGCTTGGCTCAATCTCGAAAATGGAATCCTCTACGCTAAAAACATTGCCAAACAATTAATCGCAAAAGATCCAAAAAATAAGGACTTCTACGAAAAAAATCTAGCAGCCTACACTGAAAAGCTCAGCAAGCTGGATCAAGAAGCTAAGCAAGCATTCAATAACATCCCGGCAGACAAGAAAATGATTGTAACCAGCGAAGGTTGCTTCAAGTACTTCTCCAAAGCCTATGGCGTCCCATCTGCCTATATCTGGGAAATCAATACCGAAGAAGAAGGGACACCCGAACAAATCAAAACACTGGTAGAGAAATTGCGTCAAACCAAGGTGCCGTCTCTCTTTGTTGAATCCAGTGTCGATGAACGTCCTATGAAAACTGTCTCTAAAGATACCAATATCCCGATCTATGCAAAGATCTTCACTGATTCCATTGCCAAAGAAGGAGAAAAGGGCGATAGCTACTACAGCATGATGAAGTGGAACTTAGACAAGATCGCAGAAGGATTGAGTCAGTAACCCTTCAGATTTCTAAACAAATCAGTGGCCCCTCCTCCGGTATTGAGGTACAATAAAAACAAAAAAAGGAGTCTTTTTATGGCAACATTTTTAGGAAACCCTGTTACCTTTACCGGATCTCAACTGCAAGTAGGGGAAATGGCTCATGATTTTTCATTGATCACTCCAGCTCTGGAGAAGAAATCTTTAGCTGATTTTGCTGGCAAGAAAAAAGTCCTCAGCATCATCCCATCCATCGACACAGGGATCTGTTCTATGCAAACACGTCACTTCAACAAGACCTTGTCGGACTTGGAAGACACTGTCGTCTTGACGGTCTCTGTCGACCTTCCTTTTGCTCAAGGTAAATGGTGTGCTGCTGAAGGACTCGACAATGCCATCATGCTCTCAGACTACTACGACCATTCCTTCGGGAAAGCTTACGGCCTCTTGATCAATGAATGGCACTTGCTGGCGCGTGCTGTCTTGGTCTTAGATGCGGATAACAAGGTCACTTACGTCGAATACCTGGACAACATCAACAGCGAACCCAATTATGACGCTGCAATTGAAGCTGTCAAAGCACTTGATTAAAGTAAAAAGAGGTCTACTGCCTCTTTTTCATTGCTATAAAATCCGATGGAGCCCATTCTGGAGGAGGACCCGCCAGCGTAAGCGAGGGATGCCTCTGAGGAAACTTCGCACGCGTCTTGCCACTTGTTGCTTGTAGCTCTTACCTTCCTGTGCAAAGACTCCTTTTCGACTCCAGTATCCCTCGATGCTGCGATCATTTTTAGGGGCTAGATAGCGAACACCTTGGCGATAAAGGACCTGCTTACGAAAGGCTGGGTCCCACGCTTTGACGGGATCAATATCTAAGTCCTTATGGGTCCGGCCCCTAGCCAACCCGTAGTTAAAACTGGCACCATTGACAATGCCATTTTCAGAAATTTCTACTGGATCGACTTCATTGAGGAAATGCCCAGCTTGGTCGAAAATATACTCCGTATGGAAATTTAACAAGACTTTGAAATTGACTTGTTGTGAGGCCCCTGATGGATAATGAAGGTGACCATCTGGCCTTAGGGAGACCTTGTTGTGAAGACGAGCAGCCGCATAAGCATCCACCGTGACAGCTATAGTCTCCTGTAGGTAAGCTTGTAAGGCCTCTTCGTCAGTCTGTCCAGCTCTCGCATTATGTATCCGAATCCATTGCGCCTGGTAACTTGAAAGTAGGTAGCGCAACTGGTGAACCTGGCGTTTCAAAAGCTGATCTCCCGACTGATCTGCTAAGGGATCCTTTTCAAAGGCGATTTGCACGACGCGTGAAAATGCCGTCCAAAAGTCGGATCCTGGCGGACAATCTAGAGCCATCCTACTCAGAAGAAAGGCTGTTTCTTCACAAGTTCCAGACAAGTCACTCGGCATCAGGAGAATTTTCATGACGCCCCTCATCAAGTCTTGGGCAGCAGTCTCCGTTAGATCCTTGATCTCTTGAAACCACATGTTTTGAAACAGAGGACTGGCAAAGAAAAAGACAGACTGGTATTGTTCTTGGTAGGCTTGTGGATCTTTGTATCCCTGCAAGTGCCTCTCTAGATAGGCTAAACTATTCTCTCTCCAGCCTAGTCTCGCTAATTCCCGTCTGTTCATGATGCCGTCCTTTCTATGCTTCTATACTACCATCTTTTGGAGCTTGAGACAATTCTCATTACTCCACTAGCGTTTTTGAGGATTTTTTTGATATACTAGAAGTGAGCGAAGAAAAGAGGAAAGCATGACACCAAACAAAGAAGATTACCTCAAGTGCATTTATGAAATTGGCACAGAAGTAGAAAAAATCAGTAATAAGGAAATCGCCAGTCGCATGCAGGTCTCTCCGCCCGCTGTGACCGAGATGATTAAGCGCATGATCTCTGAGGGCCTCTTGGTGAAAGATAAGACCCATGGCTATCTACTAACAGATCTGGGCTCGCAATTGGTCTCTGATCTCTACCGCAAGCACCGCTTGATCGAAGTATTTCTGCTGGAAAATCTTGGCTACACAACTGAGGAAGTCCATGAAGAGGCAGAAGTTCTCGAGCATACCGTTTCTGAACATTTCATCGACCGACTGGATCACATGCTTGGAAATCCTAAGACCTGCCCTCACGGTGGGACAATTCCAAAGAAAGGCGAAAGGCTTGTCGAAGCCCACCAAGACCGTCTCAGTGAAACGACCCAACCTGGTCTGTATATTCTGCAAAGGGTCTATGACACCTATGAATTGTTAAAATTCTTAGACCAGATCCATCTCCAAATTGGTGATACCATCGCGTTTCAACGGTACGATGACTACACAGGGCTCTATCACTTCGTTATCCATGAACAAGAAATTTCTATCAACCAATTGATCGCCCAACAACTCTATATCGAAAAACATGCAGTCTAACCCGACTGCATGTTTTCTTACTTATGGATTTTTTGTATCTAGCAAAATCGTCACCGGACCATCATTGATCAATTCAATCGCCATATCGGCTCCAAAGATCCCTCGTTTGACAGGGACTTCTTTTTCTAATTGATCATTAAAGGCATCATATAACTGACTGGCCATATCTGGCTTGGCTGCCCCTATAAAAGCAGGACGGTTGCCTTTTTTTGTCTCCGCAAAGAGGGTAAATTGAGAGATCGACAAGATTTCTCCTTGAATATCTTTGACCGAAAGATTCATCTTATCTTCCTCATCTGAGAAAATACGCATCTGCGATACCTTTCGAACCGCATAATCTAAATCTTTCTGATCGTCATCTGGACCGACACCTACTAGGAGCAGTAAGCCTTGCTGGATCGCATTGTAGACTTGACCATCAATGGAAACCGAGGCACTCTTGACCCGTTGAATCACTAATTTCATTTTATTATCCTATTTTATAAACCTATTGAACATTCACTGCTACCCTTGAAAGAACATCAATCACAGACAAGGCAGTGAGACGCAGGCACACAATCTGAAAAGTAAAGGCTGTTCAGTTGCTTTTAGTGCGAGGCAGCGAGACGAAGACAGTACTGTAGTACGGCAAGGCGAGCTAACGAAGCAATAAAAGATAACTGAGCAGTCGACTAGCCGTTGGTACGCTTAACAGAGTACACCTCCGGCACACTCTTAATCTTATCCACAACTGTTGTCAACATAGACAAGTTTGGAATCCCAAAGGAAATGTGGATATTGGCAAATTTCATATCTTTGGTTGGCTGGGCATTGACGGTTGAGACCATCTTAGCTGTATTGGAGAGGACTTGTAGTACATCGTTCAGAAGTCCGGCACGGTTGAGTCCGTATATATCGATGTGAGCAATGTAGTCCTTGGTCGTATTGTTATCTTCCCATTCTACATCGATCAAGCGTTGCTCGTAGTTGTCTTGAGCTCGGAGGTTCATACAGTCCTGACGGTGAATGGCAACACCGCGTCCTTTGGTGATGTAGCCGACGATTTCATCACCTGGAACTGGATTACAACACTTAGCAATCCGAATCAAGAGTCCAGAAGCACCTTGGATAACCACGCCACCTTCGTGACGGACCTTCAAGGTGTCTTTTTTATTTTCAACCTTGACCTCGCCACCTTTGACTAGCTCTTCTGCTTCTGCGCGTGCCTTAGCCCGCTCTTCTTCTCGGCGTTCATCCTCCGTCAAGCGGTTAAAGATGGTAATAGCCCCAATCTCTCCAAAACCAATCGCCGCAAACAAGGCTTCTTCTGTCTTGTAACTTGATTTTTGTAGCACTTTGTCCATGTGCTTTTTGTCCATGAACTTATTGGCTACCAAGTCATGCTCGTGGAATTGGGCCATCAAGAGGTCCCGACCACGGTTAATCGACAATTCCTTGTCTTGATTTTTAAAGAATTGACGGATCTTGTTGCGCGCCTTGCTAGTTTTAACAAGGGTCAGCCAGTCACGGCTCGGACCAAAGGAGTTGGCATTGGTGATAATCTCCACCTGGTCTCCCGTCCGAAGTTTGGTATTGAGGGGCACCATCCGGCCATTGACCTTGGCACCAATCGCTTTTTCCCCAACCTTGGTGTGGATTTCATAGGCAAAATCGATCGGTCCAGAATCTTTCGGAAGCGAGCGCACAGTTCCATCTGGAGTAAAGACGTAAATCTCTTCTGCCAGGATGTCTTCTTTTACATTTTCAACAAATTCTTTGGCATCGCCTGACTGGTCTTGGAGTTCCATCATCTCCTTGATCCAGTTCATCCCAATAGCCGATTC
This sequence comes from Streptococcus sp. 27098_8_186, assembly GCF_041432055.1. Lineage (NCBI taxonomy): Bacteria > Bacillati > Bacillota > Bacilli > Lactobacillales > Streptococcaceae > Streptococcus > Streptococcus sp. 27098_8_186. The sequence goes on along the minus strand of NZ_JAPVYV010000007.1, from coordinate 16,947 downwards.
CTTGCTGTTGACTTGACCCTTGATTCCTTTTTTATAGGCCCAGTGAGCCGCAACCCCATACTCAGCAACCTCGTGCATTTCCTTGGTTCGGATCTGGAACTCAATCGGTCCTTTAGGGCCGTATACAGTCGTATGGATGGACTGATAGCCATTGGCCTTCCGGTTGGCAATATAGTCCTTAAAACGCCCCGGCATTGGCTTCCAGAGCTCATGGATGTAGCCTAGCATAGCATAAACATCACTTGGAGTATCCAGGATACAGCGGATGGCAATCAAGTCATAGATTTCATCAAAGCGTTTCTTTTTATCCTGCATTTTGCGATAGATCGAATAGATATGCTTTGGTCGACCATAAATTTTCCCATGCAAATGGCGTTCCCCAGCATAGGTCTCGATCTTGTGGACAACCTCTTCGACCAACTCTTCTCGCTCGCGACGTTTTTCCTTCATCATATGAGAAATCTTGTAGAATTCGACTTCATTCAGATAACGGAAAGACAAATCCTCAAGCTCCCACTTGACGCTGGAAATACCGAGACGGTGGGCTAGTGGTGCATAGATCTCCATGGTCTCACGCGAAATACGTTCTTGCTTATCCTTGCGCAAATGCTTGAGGGTACGCATATTATGCAAACGGTCTGCTAATTTGACCAAAATGACACGGATATCTTGAGACATGGCCATGAGCATCTTGCGATGGTTTTCCGCCAACTGCTCTTCATGGGACTTGTACTTGACCTTCCCGAGCTTGGTCACCCCATCGACAATCACGCGCACATCATGACCAAATTCGCGCTCTAAATCATCTAAAGTCGCATCCGTATCTTCCACGACATCATGCAAAAAGCCGCAGGCGACCGTCACAGCATCCAGTTTCAGCTTGGCAAGGATTCCTGCTACTTGAATTGGGTGGATGATATAAGGCTCGCCAGACTGACGGAATTGCCCATTATGGCAATCAACCGCATAGACCAAAGCCTTTTGCACAAAAGCAACATCTTCAGGTGATAAATATTTTTTTGTAAGGGCAATGACTTGGTCCCCTGTTAAATTCTCTTCTTTCGGCATGTATTTTCTCCAGTTTCTTGGATACTATTTTAACACTTTTAGAAGCAGATGGGAACCAATGAAGCTACTTTCATATACGGATACCTCTCGAAAATCATTCTGGGATCCACCTTGCTTTCATCATTCTTGTAAAAAAATAACGAAGCGATTCCTTCACTTCGTTAGTTCATTAATTCTGTAACAACACTCACGGCGCTGAGGGCATAGAGTGGTGCGGTTTCTGCTCGAAGAATCCGAGGACCAAGTCCTGCAAGAATTGCGCCTTTGGCTGTAAAACTTTCGATTTCTGCAGGCGAAAGACCACCTTCTGGTCCAAAGATAAAGAGCAGTTTGCTTCCAACTTCCAATCCTGTCAGCGACTGAATCAGAGCGGCGGTTTCGCCTTCTTTAGCTGACTCTTCATAAGCCACCACAATCCGGTCAAACTGGCCAAACTGAGCCAGAAAGTCTGCTTTCTTCTCAAAAAGAGTAATACTTGGGACCAAATTCCGCTTGCTTTGCTCGGCTGCTCCAAGGGCAATTTTTTCTAACTTTTCGACCTTCTTGCCCAATTTTTTGCCATCCCACTTAGCGACTGACCAGTCCGCAGGGAAGGCCCAGATTTGGCTAGCACCGAGTTCGGTTACTTTCTGAGTGATGAACTCGAGCTTGTCTCCCTTGGGAAAGCCTGATGCGATGGTCACTTGGACTGGCAGCTCCACATTGTCTGCTAATTCCTCGATTAGCTCCAACTGACGGGATTCTACATTGACCACGCGCGCCAAGCGCTTGATCCCATCATCAAAGACCAAAATCACCTCATCATCTTCTTTCAGGCGCATAACCTGAAACATGTGCTTGCTGGTTTCCTTGTCCTCGATAGTGACAGATGAGCTAGCCAAACCTTTTACAAAATACTGCTGCATGCTAGCCTCCAATCACACCGGAGACATCCTTGGTCTTCTTGAAGACGCAGGCATTCCATTCCCCTTGGATCATGTGGGTTTCAAGGAAAAATCCAGCTGACTCAGCCGACTCACGCACCATGTCCCACTTGTCCTTGATAATACCACTCATGATGAGATAGCCTTCGTCCTTGACCAAACGATAAGCATCCTCTGTCAGATGGATAAGGATATCTGCCAAGATATTGGCCACGATGACATCTGCCTCAATCTCCACGCCTTTCAGTAAATCGCCTGGGGCTACATGGATGTTTTCCATACCAGGATTGAGCTCAATATTTTCCTGAGCGACGCGAACCGCTACATCATCCAAGTCATAGGCAAAGATTTCCTTGGCACCGAGAAGGGAGCTGGCAATGGAAAGGACGCCTGATCCTGTCCCCACATCTAACACTGTCTCCCCGCCACGAAGGACTTGCTCCAAGGCAAAGAGGCTCATTTTGGTTGTTGGGTGGGTTCCTGTTCCAAAGGCCATACCAGGATCCAGCTTGATAATCTTTTCTCCCGCCGTTGCCTCATAGTCTGTCCATGACGGCACGATGGTCAAGTCATGAGTGATGCGAGCTGGTTCATAGTATTTCTTCCAGTTGTCTGCCCAGTCTTCCTCAGCCAAGGCAGTCGTCCCCATCTTGACCTCTCCTAGATCCATAAAATCGGTCAATTCTGCTAAGCGAGCCTGCAAATCCGCTTCAACCTCTGCTACATCAACCGTTTCAGGATAGTAGGCGGTCACCACGATTTCTTCTTGCTGCTCGACATCAGGAAAAATCTCACCGAAGCGGTCCACGTTGCCCACATAGTCCATGCTATCTTCGATCGCGACCCCTTGGGCACCTAACTCGATCAAGAGGTTGGAGACTAGTTCCTCACCCTCACGCTTCACTGTAACTTTTAGCTCTTGCCATGTTTCCATCTGATTCTCCTTAACACTCTATCATTTCTTCTAATTCTTTTAAGGTCTTCCCATCCTGATTCTTCCAGTTAGTTCGTCCATTCGTAGGCATACCAAGCAGAAAACCTGCAGCATAAGACGGACTAGAAAAGAGTTGGTTTTCTTGCAAAATCCCATCTTTAATGACGTTTTCTTCCATTAGCGCATGACGCAGTTCTTTCAAACTTGTTGGTAATGTAGGGGAATCAATCATTTCCACTTGACTACCTTCTAAAACTACAAAACCTTCTGAAGTCTGCTCACAGATAGCTTCAATCATTCGATTTGATTTCTTCGTTTTTCGCTTCAAATAGAGATGAGTTGAATTTTCATCAGAAACATTCTGACCTATTTTCTTGGTAATAGGAACAAACACTCGATACCCTAAGGTTCCTACAATCATCAAGGTGTTTTCCACAACCTCATCCAACTCCGACTGCTTTTCTTCCGTAACATTTCCAGAATTTGGCTCATTCCCATTTTTTACAATGAAGCGCCCCGCGTCCTTAGCTAATTGTGTAAATTTATTTTCCAGGTAACTAATTTCTGTGGGACCAAAGGAATTATTCTGCGTCGTCAAAATAATGACATCATTAAAATAATCCGCATGGTTATCACGAGTATGTTCCTGAACACGTAAAAGGACACCCTCGCCATTTTTGCGATTCTTCGCCTGCCCGATGTAGGTAACATCCTTTTGCTTATCCTCATCACGGCCAAATAAGAAATAAATGCCACTTTGCTTCATTTCATCACGTGATTTTAAATCCGCCAATTGAATTCGAGGAATTTTATAAATCACACCGGTCCAATTTGACAAAGTACATTTGATTTTTCCTGTCACTTCACCATCCATGAGAAACATGTTAATATTTTTACTACGCTTCATCATTTATCCTTCTCCACATAATCTCTCACTCGTTCTTGTAATTGGGGAACTACCCGATCCGAAGTTAAAAACTCTTCAAAGCTCACTAACTTATAGCCCTGGCCCTCGTCTCCAAAGATGATACTTTCGAACTGTTCCTGCGTCAACTTCCCAACTAAAAAGACAGATTTCTTGTTCCCATCTAGCATACTGGGATAGATCCCAGACCAGATCACTTCCTCTTTCGACAGTTGGATGCTCAATTCCTCATAAACCTCACGCGCCACACACTCAAAAGGGCTCTCGTCCCCTTCACGGCCACCGCCCGGTAACTCCCACAGATTAGGCCAGGGAATAGTCTCTTTATCATCACGCAAGATGGTCAAAATTTGCCCATCACAAATCAAAGCAATCTTACAACCCGTATAATCTATTCTGCTATCCAATAATTCCATGATAATGGCTCTTTTCTAACATAACAACTGCGCTCTATGAAAATACGAGCTAGCTTTCTTCAATCACCTTTTGACACTCTGCATCCCAGTACGCCCGCCATCTACCATGTTTTTTAGCAAAATAAACCGTAAACTCATCATTGACATAATCTGCAACATAGCGAAGATTAGGAGGATTTTCATCAAAGCTTAATATCCAAGGATGGAAGTAAAAGGTTTTCTCCCACCTCTTCTGAGTATAGCCGAGATTCTTGGCAAACTGAGGGATAGGTTGTTGCAACTCGCTTTCCAAATGGGACTGAATGGCATTGTCAAAACTATTCAAACGAGCTAATAGTTGCTTAAACTGATCTTCCTCCTCAATTTTTAAATCACCTATGAACTCAAATTCTGCAAAGTCTATAGAAAATTCAAATAATGTGATTTTACCATCCTCAACATAGTGCCCATCTTCATCAACACAACAACGAGTTCCTGACTTCAATACTCGCTCAAAATCTAAATCCGCAAAGCGATTGCGGGGAAGAATGCAAACTGATTGCTCAGATTTATCTGACTTTCTCCTGAAAAACTGTTTGATTTTTCCTAGCATAGTTTTCCCCTTCTCCTTGAATCCAGTATTCAAAAAAACACTTAGAATCTTTTCTAATATCTTGGATAGGGATAAAAGGTGCTTTCTTCTAGGCCAACTTTGCCTTCTTCAAAAACTTCTTGGTTCCAGACGATCTCAAAGCTCTCTGCTTCTTCGTCTGCTAAGAAATCCATGAGCTCATCCAAGGCCAGCTCGGCTGTATCTCGGAGGAAAGTCGCAAAATAGGCTAGAAACTCACGAGACAAGCCTTTTTTAGGCTCATAAGGAATCGCTGTTAAATAGGCATCTTCCTCCACATGAGACTTGGCTGGATTGTAGAAGATGACAGCTTCTTCAAAGAAAATATCCTCATCAGATTCTTCGCCAACTTCATCAACCAGTGCAACCCCTCCCGTATTCTGCGCTTCCAAGAGAAAAGCCACTTCTACCGCATGGTTTTTCTTATCCCAATTGATCTCAAAATCAAAAGGAAAAACCTTGTCCATCTCCTCTTCTAAAACATCCAAAAATCCGTATTTAGACATAGCGTCCTCTTTCTAATTTCCCACTCTTAGAGCGGAATATGATACAATAGTTACTACAATCTTACCATAAAAACCGCCTCTTTGAAAGGAGACAAAGCTAGAAAGGAGAAGGAAATGCCCGACAATCTCGCACTCCGTATGCGACCACGAACGATCGATCAAGTCATCGGTCAACAGCACCTGGTCGGAGAAGGCAAAATCATTCGTCGCATGGTCGAGGCCAATCGTCTGTCCTCTATGATTCTCTATGGACCTCCGGGGATCGGAAAGACCAGTATTGCTTCTGCGATCGCAGGAACGACTAAGTATGCCTTTCGGACTTTTAATGCAACGGTTGACAGTAAAAAACGCCTACAAGAAATCGCAGAGGAAGCCAAATTTTCTGGTGGCTTGGTCCTTCTTTTGGACGAAATCCATCGCCTCGATAAAACCAAGCAAGATTTTCTCCTGCCTTTGCTCGAAAGTGGTCTGGTCATCATGATCGGTGCAACGACTGAAAATCCCTTTTTCTCTGTCACACCCGCTATTCGTAGCCGCGTACAAATCTTTGAGCTGGAACCGTTGACGACGGAGGAGGTCAAGCAAGCTCTAAAAACGGCGCTGGATGATCCCGAGCGTGGCTTTGACTTTCCAGTCGTGCTTGATGAGGACGCTTTGGATTTCATCGCTACCTCAACCAATGGAGATCTTCGCTCTGCCTTTAATTCTCTCGATCTAGCTGTGCTATCAACTTCTGAAAATGCAGAAGGCATCCGCCATATTACGCTAGAGATCATGGAAAATAGCCTCCAGCGTAGCTACATCACCATGGACAAAGATGGAGACGGCCACTACGACGTGCTCTCTGCTCTACAAAAATCTATCCGTGGTTCGGATGTCGATGCTAGTCTCCACTATGCCGCTCGTTTGATAGAAGCCGGAGATCTACCCAGCCTAGCTCGTCGCTTGACCGTCATCGCTTATGAAGATATCGGCCTGGCCAATCCAGATGCGCAGATCCATACGGTAACAGCCCTTCAAGCAGCTGAGCGCATCGGCTTTCCTGAGGCCCGCATTCTCATCGCCAACATCGTCATCGATCTAGCCCTTTCGCCGAAATCCAACTCAGCCTACGTTGCCATGGACAAGGCGCTGGCTGATCTTAGAAGTTCTGGCAACCTTCCTATTCCTCGCCACCTCCGCGATGGTCATTATGCTGGAAGCAAGGAACTGGGAAATGCGCAAAACTATAAATACCCTCACAACTACCCTGGCAACTGGGTCAATCAGGACTACTTGCCAGACAAGCTCAAACACGCTTCCTACTTTATTCCCAATGAAAATGGCAAGTACGAGCGTGCTCTCGGAGCCACCAAGGAGAAGATTGATCAATTTAAGAAAAAGTGACATCGGTTTCAAAAAATTGAGATTTTTCCTTGAAATATTTTCAAAATGTGATATCATATACATATAGAAACGCTGTGGTGTACGACTTCACACTTAAGTGTTGACCGACTATTTTTTGTATTATTAGGGAAACAAAAGACTTCTGGCAGTATGCAGGCCGTTTCACGCGGAAGCAGCTAAGTCAGAGCGAGTTGCCCACCTGCTTAATTGCGCGGGTTCAATACAAATCGTGAAGTATCGGCACCAATACAGCTTTTTATATTTGCCTCCTTAGCTCAGTTGGTAGAGCAGTAGACTCTTAATCTATGGGTCACAGGTTCGAGCCCTGTAGGGGGCATCAAACTTCAACAGTAAAAGCCTTGATAACCAAGGCTTTTTTGCTTGTCTTAAGAGCATTTGCCCCATCATTTGCCCCACATTTTTTTATGAGCAATCTCTCCAGATATCTCTGATTTGATTAAATTCCTCAAAAATTTTCTCTTCTAAAGTGTGTCCATATACTTCTACTAACATTGAAATATCTCTATGCCCTAGAATTTTTGCAATAACTCCAAGGTCAAAACCTTTGTGCCAGAGGTAGCTTCCATAGGTATGACGTGCTCCTTTTGTCGTGATAATTGGATAAATATCTAATTCATTTAAAAGAACACTCAAAGCTTTATTGACACTTGCAATATCTGGTACCAAGTGAATATATCCATAATGCTGAAAAATCATTTTATACTTATTCTTGATTCCTAGCTCTTTATTAGCCTTCTCCTGTTCAATTTTTAGGACTTGTAATATCTTAATGCATTCTTCATCTATCGGTACCATCCGAATAGACGTTTTGTTTTTTGGAGGGACAAATTTATGAGAAAGGGTATTAAACCTCCTATATGTTTTTAGTAGTCCTCTGTCAAAATCAACATCATTCCAAGTTAACGCTACTAACTCTCCAAACCTCATGCCTGTTTTTAATAGAAAATAGACGATATAAGGAACAATTGAACGTTGGTAATCGAATTTTCTCTTTACTGCTAAAAGTAAATCCAGATAGTCCTTTTCTGTATGTAAATATTTCTCTTCTGTCATCTGTTGTTCTTTGGATGAAAACAACTCGACATGTTGTGTAAAATCATCTATTAGAACTTTGTCAGCAATTGCCATTTGGATGCTCTGATGAATTCCAGTATTCAATCTACCAAGAAAATTTCTACCAACTGTTTGACCATACTTATTCATTATTCTTTGGTATTCACTCGCACGAATTTGAGTGACTTTTTTATTTCCAAATAATCTTTCAATTGTGTTTTTACGGAGAAGATATTTTTTCTTTGTCTCTTCCGACCTACTACTCGGTAGAATTTTTAGTTCAAGCCATTCTTGATATAGATCGACAAGAGAAATATCTCTAGAAATTCTTTTCCCTAAACGAAGTTCTTGCAGAATCGGCTCAGCTTCTGACTCTGCAAGTTTTTTTGTTTTAAAACCGCTATTATGAGCAACAGTTTTTCCTTCGTTACGAATTTCATAGGTCCATAAGTTACTATCTCCTCGCTTTCGATAACGAACACTTGCCATATTACGCCACCTCTGTTCCTAGAATCTCATTTACAACACTTTTTGGAACAACCATCAAACGTTTACGATTATAAAATGTATAGCCTCGTGATACAAGTAATTCTCTTGCTTGATGGATGATATCATTTGCAGTGTGAGGGCGATAGCCCATTTCAATTAATTCTTTGTTGCTAATTAAATTATTATCCATAGTTATCCTCCTTATTTATTTTCTAAAGTCAGAAACTCACCAACAAGTAGTTGTAATTCTTTATTTAATTTAGGGAGATTCTGTATTAATACTTCTTTTAATTCTTCCGCAAATTGATTCGTTTCTTCTCTCAATAGTTTGCGGACTCTTGTTTTTTTCTTTTTGATGCTGTCTGATTTTAAATTTGGAAAAGCTAATGATAACAGTTCAGGATTGTTGAGAAAGATAATTGTGAAGGCTCTTTGATCCACTCGAATATGTTCTAGCTTATAAAAACCGAAATTATCAAGTCTACTCATAATATCTTGGACCATCTCCTCCCCAATCGCTTTGGTTCTGAGTTGGAACTCTAGTCTCCACCAAAACGGATTTACAGCCAAATCTAGCTTCTCTTCACGCTTGTGAGCAATGATTTCTTTATTCTTATCATATAACCTAACTTGTACATTACTACCGCTAGAACCCCAATATTTCGTCTCTAATTCGTCCCCTCGACCATAGAAGACCTTATGGGTAACACCACCTTTAATATGTTGCAAATTAACGATCTCAGGCCTGTTGAGAATGTCAAATGCCAAATCAAAACGAGACAAACGTACCGTCAATGAATTCAATCTGGCAAAGTACATTAATTGCCTCCAAACTTTCATTCCATCAAATTCTTTTAAAGTATTAGGATTGAAATCAATTCGAATCAATTGTTCTCCTCCATAAGTGGATAATTGGAAAAATATAATATTGATTGAATCATACTCATTAAAATCCTTAGCTAAAGTAAAGACATCATCTCGCACGTTATCATGTATTTCAAATGAGTCAACTCTTGTACTTATTGCCTGTTTCAGATTTTTGAAAATTCGTCTTAGGGAACCAGTGTCTGTATCCCAGATAACCGTTAATCTATCAATACTGACATCTAACCTCTGTACTAATTCTCCTATTTCACATCGTTCTTGAATGCTTCTTAAATCTTGTATAGAAACCAACAAAATTGTCCCCCCTTCTTTTAGATTTTTTAGGCCTCAGAAACACCGTCAAATCAACGTTTGCTCGTTCCGTCGTTCTTTGGACGTTGTCCTAAGTGTACCTTTTTGCTGGCTGTTAGAATAGCCAGTTTTTGCTTGGCTAGAAATTGTCTGGACGGCAGTCTGCAGGACTTCGCCTGACTTCCCGTCAGGCTCGTCCCTTGTCCTTGTCCACACAATTTCTAGCTCCAAGGCTTCGAATAGTCATAAGTCATAGTCTCGTCTTCAACTTCCTCCTCACTCACTATTCCTAAACATATGAGCTATTTTGTATCATTTATAACTTATTTATAAGTTATAAATATATTTTATAAAATTTTTTTGGATAGTCAACTAAAAACTTGATTTGTAAGTTTATAGGTGATAGAATAAGTTTAAAATAAAAACAGGAGTTTCCAATGACCTTTATTATTCAAAATTTTGGACCCAATTTGGCACGACTACGCATAGAAAAAGGAGTAAGTCAAACTCAACTAGCTGAAGACTTAGGAATTGGTAAACAGTCCATCTCTGATTATGAAAAACAAAAAAGCTATCCTACCTTTGCAAATTTAGATAAGATAGCAGAATATTTTAATGCAACTCCAACTCAACTTTTTGGAACTAGTAAAGAGATTGAATTAGAAAAGAGTGTTCTTGAATCGAATGAATACTCTGATAAAGTAAGTGAGATCTTAAAGGCTGTCAAATACATCGAACATTTTCTAGAAACTGATGGACAGTACTTAGAGGATTTACTTTACTTAACAAGAGGCAACCAACTATACACAGAAGATGGAGATGAGTTGTATATTGATCCAACTTCTCAGAAAAGAACACTTCATAACCAATATGAACCTGGTTTTATTGAAGCAAGGGATAAATCTCCACTAGAACTCTTAATTGAAAATAAGGAATTGTTTGATAAATAGAAAAAGCGAGGATAACCTCGCTTCAGATTGAAGTTAAAATCTTTAGAAGACACTTTTATAAGGACTTTGTCTTCAATCTGTGAAAAGGAGTGAAAACTCCTTTTCTTTTTGTAAGTCAGACTGAAACTTCCAAATTGTTTATTTATTTTATTGACATTTTCTATAAAAATAAGTACAATAGTTTTATTAGCAAACTATACTATATAGGGGGTATTGAAATGAAATTTTCTAATCGTTTACTGCTATTCCTTGCAGGAGTTGTTTTTGTCCTTTTAGGACTTTTCCTATTTACAAACCCAGTAGCTAATCTTGTTGCTTACAGCTGGTGGATTTCATTTGGTTTACTGGTTTCTTCTATAGCAGCTATTTTAGGCTATTTCTCTGCACCAAAAGAGCTTCGCTCACCTGTTTATCTTTTCCAAGGATTTGTTAGTCTTCTCTTAGCTCTTTACCTCGTTGCTTATGGCTTTGTGACCCTGCCGGTCGTCATTCCGACCATTGTAGGAATTTGGTTAATTGTAGAAGCCATTATTGCTTTCTTTAAAGGCAATCGTCTAAGATTGATTTTCCCTATTATTGGTAGCAATATCATGTGGGTAGCCTTGCTTGAATTTTTACTAGGTCTAGTGATTCTGTTCAATCCAGTGGCTACAGGTGTCTTTGTCGTTTATGTCATTGCCTTTTCATTTTTAGTTACTGGCTTCACCTACATTATTGAGGCCTTTCGTAAATAGTCTAGTTGCTATTTCTATCGCATTCAAAAAAGCTGGGAAATCATATTCTCAGCTTTTTCGTCTCTTTAATTATCACTTTTTCGCATTCCATTCTACGTAGAAATTTGTTTTTCCATTTTATTCTCCAATTTGATCTCGCACTGACATTTATTTATAACAAAACTATATATCTAGAATAGCATAATCATTAGGTATTATAGGTTTTCAAACAAAATACGAGTCATTCGTTTTTGCCCCGCTTTTGCCCCATTTTTAAATCCTGACATTGAAAATACCTAAAAGTATTTCCCTAAAATCAGCTATATTTCAACATTTTTGTTTATTTTCAATATGAAAAGTTCTTACAAATCCATGCAGGGGGCATCTAAACAACAGGAAAAAGCCTTGAAATCAAGGCTTTTTTGTTTGTCTATAACTGATTTGCCCCATCATTTGCCCTACATTTTTTTATGAGCAATCTTTCCAGATATCTCTGACTACGAAAAACAAAAAAGCTATCCTACCTTTGCAAATTTAGATAAGATAGCAGAATATTTTAATGCAACTCCAACTCAACTTTTTGGAACAAGTAAGGAGATTGAATTAGAAAAGAGTGTTCTTGAATCGAATGAATACTCTGATAAAGTAAGTGAGATCTTAAAGGCTGTCAAATACATCGAACATTTTCTAGAAACTGATGGACAGTACTTAGAGGATTTACTTTACCTAACAAGAGGCAACCAACTATACACAGAAGATGGAGATGAGTTGTATATTGATCCAACTTCTCAGAAAAGAACATTTCATAACCAATATGAACCTGGTTTTATTGTAGCAAGAGATAAATCCCCACTAGAACTCTTAATTGAAATTAAGGACCTATTAGATTAAAAAAGCGAGGATCAGTACATTTTCAACTCTCTTATTTATTTTCTTATCTCACATAATTACTTCACATGTCCAGGCTCATCAAATTCATTTTTTTCAATAACATATGCCACATTTGCATTCTTATTGATCAAAGAACATATATCTATTATATTACAAAAAGCTCTCTGACCGCAAAATTCCGTTAATTTACTACCTTATTCCTACTTTCTATTTTCTATTTTACTTTTCTGATAAATAAGATTATAATAAGGAGTATTTATTTTCGGAGGTTTTTATGTCATTTCTATCAAAAAATTGGGCAGGACTGTTAGCCTGTCTGATCATTTCTATCATCTCTTGGGTTTTAGGAGGCTTTCTGCCTGTTGTGGGAGCACCTGTTTTCGCCATTTTTATCGGAATGATTCTCCATCCCTTTCTCACTTCCTATAAACAACTGGATGCCGGCTTGGCTTATAGCTCCAAAAAATTGCTTCAGTATGCTGTTATCTTACTTGGTTTTGGACTCAATATCTCTCAAGTTTTCGCAGTTGGAAAATCTTCCCTTCCTGTCATCCTTTCGACTATTTCTATCGCTTTAATTATTGCTTTCTTTTTCCAACGATTTTTTAACATGGATACAAAGCTAGCTACCTTGATTGGGGTAGGCTCTTCTATCTGTGGCGGTTCTGCCATTGCAGCGACTGCTCCTGTTATTCACGCCAAGGAAAAAGAAGTAGCCCAAGCCATTTCTGTTATCTTTTTCTTCAATGTCTTGGCAGCTCTTATCTTTCCAACTCTAGGTTCTTGGCTCCATCTCTCCAACGAAGGTTTTGCTCTCTTTGCGGGTACTGCGGTCAACGATACTTCCTCTGTAACAGCCACAGCTAGCTCCTGGGATAGTCTGTATCATACCAATACTCTAGAATCTGCAACCATTATCAAACTGACTCGTACCTTAGCTATTATCCCTATTACTCTCTTCCTCTCCTATTGGCAAAGCCGTCAACAAGACAACAACCAAGGAGTAAAGCTTAAAAAAATCTTCCCCGTTTTCATTCTCTACTTCATCCTAGCTTCTCTGCTAACTACCGTCCTTACTTCTTTTGGTGTTAGCAATAGCTTCTTTTCACCTCTCAAACAGCTCTCCAAATTCCTCATCATCATGGCTATGAGTGCTATTGGTCTCAAAACTAACCTCGTTGCTATGATCAAATCCAGTGGAAAATCCATTCTTCTTGGAGCCTTTTGCTGGATCGCTATCATCCTGACTAGTCTTGGTATGCAATTACTCATCGGTATTTTCTAAGAAAAAAGGGAGCCTAAAGGCTACCTCAGAACGTAGACAAACGTCATTTTTGGCGTTTGTCTTTTTGTATCTTCAAAGATATTTTGTCTTATCATCTACTATTCCATCCAAAAATCTGATTTAAAGCAAAATAAAAAGGGATATTCCCTATCCATTTCGATAATTTTTTCATTAATTTGTTTTTCCATTTTATCCTCCGATTAGTCTCGCACTGATATTTATTGATAACAACACTATATTTCTAGTATAGCATAATCCTTAGATATTATAGGTTTTCAAACCAAATGAGAGTCATTCGTTTTTGCCCCACTTTTGCCCCATTTTTAAATCATGACATTGGAAATACCTAAAAGTACTTCCCTAAAATCACTTATATTTCAATATTTTTAATTACTCTCAATATGAAAATCCTTTCCAAATCCATGTAGGGGGCATTTTTTATGCACAAAAAGCCTTGAAAACCAAGGCTTTTTTGCTTGTCTTAAGAGTACTTAGCTCACTTTTTTATGAATACAAATAAGCGAGCTTCATGACAAAGCTCGCTTTTATCTAACACATCGTTATAATCTCAAAACCACCTCGGAGGTAGTTTGTTAATGAAAGTCTATATTAGGTATCATAATTCTAACAATAGCTGTTGAACAACTTCCAAAACATCCCTGAAAGAAATAGAAGTTGCATAAGGGTAATGAGACTGATAATTTTCCCAATGACGCGCCAATGTTATATCATCCTTCATCTCATCAATCATATTTTGAAAATCTACTACATCTAACGTTGTCTGACGATAGGAAAATGTTGCCTCGCAAGCTGATCGAAGCTTTTTACTATCCAATCGGCTTTTTTCCATACTATAAATTACATACACATCATAAAAATCCTTGCTTCGAGTGTTAAAGAAAGATCTTCGATAAATCGTTTCTAATTTTTCAGCCAATATTGTCTCCAAATTATAGGCCACGATCTCATAGTCAATCTCTTGAAAGAGACTATGATAACGATAGGAAACGGATTTGGGAGTAATAGGATCACCAGTCGCAATATCTAAAGGAATTGTCTGACGTATATTATCAAGCCGACATAAAATATGGATTCGATAACCACCATAAGGATCTTCATCTTTAATTTCACTTATCTTAGTAATTTCATAATGAACCAAATCATCAGTTAGGATTTCCTTTAAAGTACTTTCTAGTAGAGATTTGTCCATCTTAAATTGTTCTAAAATAAAATCCATATCAGAAGTTGTTCGACTTTCAACACCAATAATATTGGATAAAAGAAATCCTCCCTTGAATACAAAGTTATGACTATACGGACTAGATGCTATCTTTGCAAGTATCGTTTCTAGAAAATAATAAGTTAGCACAACATTGAAATCTACCTGTTTTTCGTTTGAAATTTTATGGCACAGAGCAATCAATCTATCTTTATTCATATAAGACCTCCATCAATGATTGGACGTTTTCGAGCACATGAAACTCTCGCGCATATTTGTAGAGTTTTCGTAGATCTTTTTTTGAAGATTGAATATATCTCTTTAAAGAAGTCGAAAATATTTCCACATCTATCTTTTGTCGCTCGCGAATGAGATCGCATATCGATCTCTCCAAATCATATACCCTTACTTCATTTCCGAAGGACGTTTGTAGCTTTGTCACACCGACTTCATACAATTCTTTCTGGATGAAATGCCTTTTTACCTCCTTAGGAAATCGATGAGGATTATAACCTGTATAGACCGTCACTTCTTTGTATTTAGGGATAACATCTATCAGCCCATGGAGATACAATGCTGATAGATAAGAATAAATCACTTTTTGATGTTGGAGTTGGAAAATGGCATACTCATCATACTGAGACCAATCGGTGATATAAATCCCTCTGGCAACCTTTATGAGTTGACCATTTTCCACCATTCGATTTAGGTAAGGCTTTGGGATCCCTTTTTTAACTACATCAGATGTTCTAATAATAGACTGATGATCTAGCATTTCCTGTATTTGTTTTTGAATCATTTCAGCATTCCTATTGTTGTTACTTCTGTGCTTTTATTATATCATATCACACGCACAAAAGTAACAATAACGATTATTCATAAAAAGATGCCGGACAAATAGCTCCGACATCACTTTCCAAAATCCTCTCTCCAAATATCCTTGACGGTCACATCGTCCCAATTCTTTGGACTGAAGCGGCTGGAGTAGATGGAGGTCCAGTTCACAGTTCACCGGTCCACCACTCGCGCTTCAAAGTGGGCTGGTTTATCGTCTACATTGGTGATGGTGATGTTGTAGGGCTTTCGTTCCGTCACCCCAAATACTTCCTCTACTTCCCCTTGAATCACTATTCCATCGTTTTCTAAATAGAAACTCTTACTTTTATCATTTGGTAAGTCTTTACGCTCTGTTTTGTCTTTTAAAAAAATGAGCTCCGTTATTGTTTGCTTTTCAACATTATAGACTATGTGACTATCTTTCATCCCCCAACCTTTTCGACCGGACAATTTTAACTTAGCATCATCAAATTTTTTAAACTGGAGTTCCGACCTATATTCTAGCTGATCCGTATTGGGATAAACTCTCAATTGAACACTTTGACCAGGCTGGAGGGTGTAGCTTCCATAAGTAAGGATCGAATAAACAAACCAGACTGCAAATGAAGCATATAAGAATCCAATGATCTTTCGTGAACGTTTGCTTGTAAAACGACGCAAAAGCAAGACGAGAGAAATAATAAATATCAGGGGTGTTACCATTTGTCTTCCTTTCTTACCAGCATTGACCCGGTTATGATTTCTACAGCAGCTTTTCATTTCACTCCTAGCCACACTTTCCATCTAGTATACCATAACCTGAAATGATCTAATCACAAGAACCCTACCAAACATTTGACAGCTCTTCACCGAATCCGCTATGATAAGGGTACTTGAAATTCCAACTTTTCATGCATTTGAAATGTAAGGAGTCCAAAATGAAAATCTATTATTCAAAATTTGTTGGTGTCGGTTATCTAATCTTTGCGGCGGGTGTATCCTTTCAATTTTTCTTTTCTCCCGCTCATGGATTGATCGACTTTTCTCAACTAAATCTTCCCACTGTGATTTCAACCATTCTCTTTTTCGCTGCTATCTACGCAACAATTGCAGGCATCAAAAGACTAACTAGCCACAGAGTCTCCTTTGAATTCACCTTTGAAGGTATTTATGTCTACCCTGGGCTTTTCTTCTCAAAAGAAATCTTCATTCCAAAAGAAGAATTGTTGCGAGCATCTTATGTCGAAGTGGATGTTAGCGACCCTGATCATGTCAACAGCAAGGCTTGCTATTTAGATTTTAACCTCAGAGAAGTCACCCAGTTAGAAAATATTTCTAAATCAAACATCATCATCAATACAAGCACCTTGAAATTGCGTCTCGCCCTTAGCCTCTGTCGATTTAGAGAGGAAGAAAAAGCCGAGTTAGCGACCTATCTAAAAGAAAACTACGGCATTGATTTTTTCTATTAGCATGTAATAAAAAAGCCCTCCATTAGAATTTTAGAATAGCAAGATCTTTCCAAGTATTTGACGAACGAATACCGAATAACCGTTTTATAGCAAA